>NC_013851.1:1068750-1386666 GCF_000025485.1 Allochromatium vinosum DSM 180
GTGATGCGCCGGCTGGGGGCCGAGACCTTTCTCGGTCTGCTGGCGCGGGTGATCGCGGGCGAGCCGTGCATCGAGCCGGAACAGCACCATCGCCCGGTCAGCGAGTTCATGACCTCGCCCGTGGTCAGCGTGCCGCCGGACGCAGGACTGCGCGAGCTGATTGCCGCCTTCGCCGGCCATCCCGGCCGCGCCATGCCGGTGATTTCGACTGATGGGCGTCTGGCTGGACTGCTGCTGCGCAAGGTCTTTCTGACCGCCTATCGCCCGGATCACCGGCCATGAGACTCATGGGCTATGTGCGCAAGATGCGCGGCAGCGTCCATGGCAGCCCGCCCCGCGTCAGCCTGCCGGAAGTGCTCTGGTCGTGGACGGGGGCCTTTCTGGGGATCGCCGCCGTCGCCTGGCTCAATCAGCGGTTCTTCGTCGGAACCGATCTGACGCTTGCCATCGGTTCGCTCGGCGCTTCGGCGGTGCTGGTCTTCGGCGCGGTGCGCAGCCCGCTGGCCCAGCCGCGCAATCTGGTCGGCGGGCATGTGCTCTCGGCGCTGGTGGGCGTGACCTGCTGGCAGTGGCTGGGCGGCGAGCCCTGGCTGGCGCAGTCGGTGGCGGTCGCGACCGCCATCGCCCTGATGCACCTGACCCGCACCCTGCACCCGCCGGGCGGGGCGACGGCGCTCATCGCCGTCATCGGCTCCGATCAGGTGCATGCCATGGGCTATCTCTTCGTGCTGTTCCCGGCCACGCTCGGGCCGCTGGTGCTGCTGGTCGTGGCGCTGCTGTTCAACAATCTCCCCGCCGCCCGGCGCTATCCCGAGTTCTGGCTGTAGACGGCGTTTAAGGTGCTCATGGCTTGCCTCATCTCGTGGGTGTGCATCCAGGACGGCAGCGCGGCAGATGGCGTTTGAGGAAGTGGATCAACAGCGCGCGGTTGGACTCGGCTCCCAGCACGGCCTTGAAGACGCCGTCGATCTTGGGATCAAGGGGATGACGCAGGGCGGCGAGCGTCTAGCCAGGATAGGCGGTGCGGACACTCCCAGCAGATTGTCGCGCCCAACGAAAAACGCCCCCGGTTTCCCGAGAGCGTTCTAGTCTGAAATCCAGGTCAGATGCAGCGGCGGTTTCTTCCGGAACCTTTGCCTACGTTTCTCAAGGACCACGGCTGGACTTGCACCAACTAGCCGACTTGCATGCCGGTCACGCGTGGAATGCGCTGCGCTTGTCCCTACAAACTTGGATTTGCGCCTACTGGCGACCGCCGGTGCCGGCTCCCGTGCCGCCGCTTCCCCCCATGCCTCCACCCATTTCCATCGAGCCGCTCGCTCCGGCAGCGCCCGATCCCGAAACGCCGCCCGATCCCATACCGCCGCCCGACTCCATAGCGCCGCCGGCTCGCATAGAGCCGTCGGCGCCCATCGTCCCACCGGCCCCGGATTGGGCGTCGAAGGTTTGCCCTGGCCCTTGCGGGGGAGCGCCCTCACCCTGGCGCTGTTGCCCGACACCCTGAGGCGCCTGGGCGGCCTGGGGAGCCTGCTGCGGCGCCGGGGCCATACCCGAACCCTGACCAGGGCCGTATCCGTAACCCGGAGGAGGGCCGTAGCCGTACCCAGGCGCACCGCCACTCTGCGCAAACGCTGCCGGAGCCGCGATACCCGAAAGGAGGACGGCGATGGCTAGCGAAAGTTTCCGGGTCGCCCGAGACGGCGTGTTCAGGACTGAGGCCATCGCCGTCGTGTTTTCGACAGGATCCGGGTCAATCGGGTTAAACCCTGGCAGAACACTCTCAACTCGGCCTGTCGACTTCTTCGGAAAGCCGGAAACCGCTGTAATTAACGTCATCATATTCATTGCCTCTTGTTATGAAACTGCAAACAAGCACCAAATAAACTCAATCTTGGGGAGCTTCGTTGATGTCCAAATTCAGCTTAGCGACGAAATCCAGCGACTGTCTGTGCGGCACCGAACCCATGCTCAATCTGTTGACCGGGTCACGACGGCTAGAGCAGGTCGAGGCGTTGCTATCGCAGCGACGGCGAGACGGCCGGCCCGGTTGAGCCGGTGAGAGTGACACGACGACGCCACAGATCGCGATAGGCCGCCAGAAGCCCGATGACGAGCGGCAGCACGCCGAACAGGATGAAGACCGAATCGCCCCAGATCCGCAGCCACTCGACGTAGCGGGCGAGCGAGGTGGCCGTGTAGTTGAGCGAGCGGGCGTGCCAGTAGCCGTTCTCCAGCACGTCTCGCAGTTGCAGCACACCGCCCGGCAGCAGACTGAGCAGGATCATCAGGGCCAGACCAATGTTCAGCCCCCAGAAGCTCACTTTCAGGCAGGTTTGGACCAGGGGCCAGCGCTCGTCGCTGGTGATTTCGCGCAGCAGATAGGCCATGAGTCCGACCGCCAGCATGCCGAAGACGCCGACGAAGGCGGCATGGGCATGATTGATGGTGAGGGTGGTGCCGACCTCGTAGTAGCTCACGATCGGCATGTTGATGAGGAAGCCGAAGACCCCAGCGCCGGTGAAGTTCCAGAAGCCGACCGCCATCAGGAAGAAGAAGGTCCAGCGGTGCGGATACGCCGGACCGCCGCCCCGGCTCACACGGTAGAAATCCCAGGCATCCAGCGTCAGCAGGGTCAGCGGGACGACCTCCAGCGCCGAGAAGGTGGCCCCGAGCGCCATCGCCAGTTCGGTCTGGCCGGTGAAATACCAGTGGTGAGCGGTGCCGATCAGACCGCCGCCGAAGTAGAGGATGGCGTCGAGATAGATGACCCGGATCGCCGTGATGCGCCGCACCAGGCCGAGCTGATAGAAGATGACCGCGACGATCACGGTCACGAAGAATTCGAAAAAACCCTCGACCCAGAGATGGATCAGCCAGAACCGCCACATGTCGACGACCGAAAAATGCGTCGTGCTGCCGAAAAAGAACGCCGGAAGATAGAAAAACGGAATCGAGAAGGCAGCGATCAGGAAGAAGTTGACGAAGGTGCGCAGCTCGGGATTGGCCCGCGCCGGTTTCACCGCGCGCAGCACCAGCCAGAACCAGAAGAACAGACCCGCCGCCAGCAGTATCTGCCAGAAGCGCCCGATCTCCAGATACTCCCAGCCCTGATTGCCGAGCCAGAACCACCATCCGCCGAGCAGATCATTGATGCCGAGCCACTGACCGAGCAGGCTGCCGACGACCACCGCGACCAGTGCCCAGAAGAGTGTGTCGATCAGCCGGCGTTGATGGGTCGGATCGCCGCCGCCGAGCGCCGATGCCATGAACAGCGCGCCGCCGACATAGGCGGTGGCGACCCAGAAGATCGCCAGTTGCAGATGCCAGATGCGCAACAGGTTGCTCGGCCAGAGGGTCGAGAGATCGAGTCCGTAAAAGTTCCCCGGCTCGGCGCGGTAGTGCGCGATGCCGCCGCCGATCAGCACCTGCGCCAAAAAGAGCAGGCCGGCGATGACCATGAATTTGAGCGTCGCCGACTGGGCCGGCGTGATGGCGATCGGCGTGATCGCCGGCAGCTTGGGGGGAGGGGGCCTGTCGTCCCCGTGCCAGCCGAGGTAGGAGAATTTCCCGAACGCCAGCAGCACGATCGCGATGCCGCCGAGCAGGAAGATCACACTGATGGCGCTCCACAAGAGCGCGCCTGCGGTCGGATGATTGCCGACGAACGGGTCATATGGAAAGTTGTTGGTATAGGAGTGCGTGGCGCCCGGCCGCTGGGCGGCGGCCGCCCAGGCGGTCCAACTGAAAAAGGCGGTGAGCCGGCGCAGCTCGGTGGGATCGGTCACGGCCTCGCGGGTGAGTCCGCCGTTGCTGGCCGGCTCCTGGAAGTAGGCGGTCCAGGCGGCGATCTGGGCGTCGAACGCCGCCTGGCTAGCGGCCGGCAGGATTAAGATTCCGGTGGCCGGGTCGTAGCCGTTGCGCTTGAATTCGGCGGCGACCGAGCCGTCGATGCCGGCCCGCTCGTCGGCGCTCAACGCGGCGTAGGCGGTCTGAAAACGGCTCTGCGCCAGATGCTCGGCATGATGCAGGGCGAGGCCGTGCAGCGTCTGCGCCGAGAAGTCCGGCCCCAGCATGCCGCCGTGGCCCCAGATCGTGCCGTTGTCCATCAAGCCGTATTTGAGAAAGACCTCCTGACCGGCGGCGACGTCCTCGGCGGTGAAGACGACCGCGCCCTTGGGATCGACGGCCTGCGCCGGGATCGGCGGCGCGTCCTCATAAGTCTTCAGCGAGAGCAGGATCAGGAGGGAGAAGCCGACGATCATCACGATCATCAGTGACCGCGGCCACCACGGCGAAAGCGACTCGGTTGGTGTGGTCGTTGGATCGGACATCGTCAGTTTCCTCCTCTAAACCGCCGTCGAATACCGTTTCTAGACTCAGCGGACGCCCTGGCCAAACACAGACCTTGGCCTCAGTCGCCGCGTGTGCTTTCGTCAAATCACAATTCACTGACAGGCTGATCGAAACAGCCATTGCCATCTGTTCGCTAACGCACATACAGCGAATTCTGTGTCTATGTGCGCTATCGCACTGGCAGGCCTTGAGTTGCAATGGTATTTCTCCACCGCATGGCGCGTCAGTACCAGACCGCCGTCATCGTGGTGACGCATGACGAGAAGATCATCCCGACCTTTGAGCGCGTCTATCACATCCGCGACGGGCGCACACACGAGGAGGCTGGGGAGGGGCGGGGGTTGGAGTCAATGGCTTGACCCGCATCAAGGCCCGCAGACAGCACGGTCGCTAGCCTGCACCCAAGCTTCGCTGCAACCGCCAACCGGCCCGGATTCGCATGACCCTCACCGCCCGCCTCAACGCCGCCCCCGTTCTCGCGCTCGGGTTCCGTCCCTTCTTTCTCGCCGCCGGTCTGTCGGCGATCCTCTCCGTCGCTGTCTGGCTGGCGATCCTGAGCGGTCGCTGGCCCCAGCCGGGCCATCTCGCCGGCACCGCCTGGCACGCGCACGAGATGCTGTTCGGCTATCTCGCAGCGGTGATCGCCGGCTTTCTGCTCACCGCCGTGCGCAACTGGACCGGGATGCCGACCGCAACCGGCGCCCGGCTGGCCGCGCTGGTCGGACTCTGGCTGGCCGGACGGCTTGCGCCCTGGCTCGGGCTGCCGCCGCTGCTGGTGGTGCTGCTCGATCTGGCGTTTTTTCCGGCGCTGGCGCTCGCACTCTGGCACCCGCTCTGGCACGGCCCCAATCCGGTCAACCGGGTCTTCTTGCTGGTCTTCGCCGGGATGACGGCCGCCGGCGCGATGGTCCATCTGGAGGCACTCGGGCTGCTCGTCGGCGGCACCACGCGCGGTCATCGTCTGATGCTCGATCTGATCGTGCTGGTGATGCTGCTGGTCTCCGGGCGGGTCATGCCCTTCTTCATCAAAAGCGCCCTCGCCAACGCGCAACCCCGCGTGTTTCCGCGGCTGGAGCGACTGGTCTTTGCGGTCGCCGCCGGGCTGTTGATCGTCGATTTCGTCCAGCCGCTCGGGCCGGTCGCGGGCGCTCTGGCGCTGACCCTGGGTCTGCTGCAACTGGCGCGGCTGATCGGCTGGCACAACCGGCGGATCTGGACCACGCCCATGCTGACCGTGCTCTACGCCGGCCTGCTCTGGCTCGCGCTCGGTCTGATCCTGGACGGGCTGCCGGCCTTCACCGGCATGACGCCGCGCGCGGCCCTGCACAGCCTGACCGTGGGCGCAATCGGGGTGTTGACGCTGGGCATGATGGCGCGGGTGGCGGTGGGTCATACGGGGCGGCCGATGCAGGCCGTGCCGCTGACGCTACTCGCCTTCATCCTCATCAATCTCGCGGCGGTGCTGCGCGGACTCGCGCCCCTGCTTGCACCCGCCGGCTATCAGACCTGGCTGACGACCAGCGGGCTGTGCTGGATGCTGGCCTTCGGACTCTTTCTCTGGGTGCATGCCCCCATGCTATGGCGCCCGCGACCCGATGGCCGACCGGGTTGAGGCGCGGAGCCGGCGCAGTTCGGTGAGCAATGACGGAAGATCGGTCGATCCGGGCTGCCGGTCAGCGTTCAGTGGTTCTGTGTGTTGGACTCGCCGGCAATACCGACGATTTTTAGCGCGATCTCTTCGGGTGAAAGTACAAAATCGATACACCCGCTGGCGATGGCGCTCTCCGGCATGTCCGGCTGCGTGGCGGTTGCGAGCGTCTGCGCAATGGTGATGCCTCCCACGTCCTTGATTCCGCAGAGCGCCGCCGCCCCATCGCCATCGTAGCCTGAGACGATGACGGCGATCAGCGTGCCGTCCCAATACTGGGTGAGTGAACGCAGAAAGACCGTGATCACGTCCGGCCATCCCCGCGGCTTCGAGATCGGCTTGAGACGAAACTCGTCATCGCAAATGTGCAAATCCCGCTGTGACGGGATGATGAACACATGGTTCGGCTGAATCAGCAGGTGTTCCGTGATCAACTCGACCGGCATCCGGGTGTAATTCGGGAGAATTTCGTGCAGGCGGGTGTCGACGGTTCGCAGATGATTCACGATGACGATGGCCGCCCCTGTGTCGCTCGGCAGATGCCGGAGTAACCGGATATAGGCATCGAGACCGCCGGCCGATCCACCCACGCACACAATCGGAAAATCGGTTTCAAATCGCTTGGCTTTCATGGACTCGTTACCTTTCCTAAGCCTCAATACGGTATCCCCGATCCCGGAAGACACGCAGACAGGCATCCACCACGTCGGCATCGAAGGTGAGGCCGCGATGCGTGGTGATTTCGTCCAGAGCCGCTTCAAGACCCAGGGCGGATCGGTAGGGCCGGTGCGAGGCCATCGCCTCCACCACGTCGGCGACGGCGAGGATTTTGGACTCCAGCAGGATGGCATCCCCCGTCAGGCCCAGCGGATAGCCGGAACCGTCGATCCGCTCGTGATGTTGCGCAATGATGGTGGCGATCGGCCAGGGGAAGATGACCTTTTTGAGGATCTCGAACCCGATGGTCGGATGTTCCTTGATCAGTCCGAATTCCATCGCACTCAGGCGCCGGGGCTTGGCCAGGATCTCAGCCGGAATGCTGATTTTGCCCAGATCATGAATCGTCGCCGCGAGATGAAGACCACGCAGGCGATCGACCGATAAGCCGAGTTCAGTAGCAATGCGGGTGCAGAGGTTCGCGACCCGGCGTTGATGGCCCGCCGTGTAGGCGTCGCGCTCTTCGATGGTGTCGGCAATGACCTGGATGGTTTGCTCCAGGCTGATTTGCAGGTTCTGCTCATACTGCATCTTGGCCGCCGCCGTGCGCAGGGCGGCGATTCCAAAGGCCAGGTCGGCCGCCATTTCCTGCAACAGTGTCCGTTCAGGGTCGGACCAGGCATCACGCCGCTCGCTGTACAGGATCAAGCAGGCCATTGCCCCGCTGGGAAGCGCAAAGGGCACGGCTATGACGGAATGATAACCACGCGCCAACGCCTCGGCCCGCCAGGGCGTCATCACCGGGTCCGTGGAAATGTCCTCTGAGAATTGGACGTGTCCCGACCGAAGTGCGCGTCCGATCGGGTCATCGCCCGGCGTTGTTTCCGCCCAGGTCAGGGGGGCGGCCGCTGAATCGCCGGCCTTGTGGCCATAGAGCGCAACCGTTTGGAGGCTTTGATCTTTCTCCGTGTGTGCAAAACCAACGTAGGCCATGCGGTAGCCGCCGGTTTCGACGGCGATCCGGCAATATTCGGTCAGTAACGTGGCTTCCGACTTTGAACTGAGCAACGCCACATTACTCTCACTGAGCATTTTGAGTGCCCGCGTCGTCGTGCTTAACGCGATCTCCGCCAGATGTCGCGTCGTGTTGTCGCGGATATTGCACTGGATGACATCCGTTCCTGCACACTCGTAGATGTTGCTGACATACTCGACGGAAATCCGGCGTCCGTCCTTACGCTCCAGCGGCAGGTTGTCGTATCGAACACAGCGGGTCGCCCTCAGTTCGATAAACACGTCGATGCTCAGTGCGGTGTCCTTGAAGGCACCGATCTCCCAGAGCTTCTTGCCCAGGAATTCGTCATACGAATAACCGAGCAAGTCGATCAGGAAGGGATTGACATCCTCGATCTGCGCCGTCTCGGCATTGAGCAGCAGGATGCCGTCCTGCGCGGTTTCAAACAGGCGCCGATAACGCGCTTCCGACACGCGCAGGGCGTGATCCGTTGTCGAGGGGTCGACCCTGTCTTCTGCGGAATCCGTGTGAGAGCGCTTCTGTGGACGAGTCGTCATATTTCGAACCTTTCCCGTTACATCCAGCCGTTCGGTCGTCTCGTGATACGCCGCTACGGCGTCCGGTTCACCAAAGCTGGTTGATCGCCGACAGACTGGCGATGTCCTGCTCGACCCGCGCGCTGATCTGGCCCTCCAATCCTTGCCGGGCCTGCTCCGATTGGGCGCTGACCTTGTCCACCACCTGATCCTTGAGATCGTCGCGCAGGTGGGCGATCTTGCTGTCCGAGAGTACGCGCGCGATCAGCCAGAGCGGCGCACCCTCCCACTGCTCGGCCCGGTGCGTGGCCTCGTCCGTCCCGTAGCGTACCGCCAGGAAGGCGGCGATCAGGCCGACCAGGGCGCCGATCAGCAGCCCGTAGGGGCCGGACATGACCAGCGCCGTACCGGCGCCGCCGCTGATGGCCGCCGCCAGGACGGTCACGATGGTCGTGGACAGCGCCAGGACGACGCCCGTGATCTCGCCATAGACATCCAGGTTCGCCAGCCGCAAGCCATCGGCCATGTCCACCGGCGTCCCGGCGTGGGTGAGTCCCTGATCGACGGTGAGCCGGTGATGTCGGTACCAGTCCTGCATCAGCTCGGTGGTGTCGGCGGCGACGCCGTTGAGCACCCGGGCGAGCTGGGTCGTGACGATGGCTTCGAGTTGCGGCCGGAAGGCGGCGGCATCCTCCGCGATCCTGGACTTGAGATCGACGACTGATCCGCCCTCCTGACGAAAGCGGCGCAGAATGGGTTCGATGCGCTCGTCGAACAGACCGACGGCCACCTGTTCGGCGATGCGGTTCGCCGCCTCGTCCATCCGCCGCTCGATCAGGGGGGCAATGCGGGCGCCGATGAACTCCGGCAGTTCGCGGCGCAGATCGATCTGGGTCGCCGCCAGCCGTCGTTGCAGCGCCGGGACGATGGCCAGTCCCTGGGACACGGTCACATAGGGGCGGTCGCTGTGAACCAGACGCGGCAACTGCTCGATGTGTCTTGGATCGATCTGTTTCAGCTCTTCGGTGACGATGTCGGCGACGAAGGGCCAGGCGCTGCTGCCTCCGGTCAGGATCACGCAGGCCAGATCCTGATGACGCACCTGCTCATGGGCCAGCCCCTGACGCAGGGTCTGGCGAAACCAGTCGAGCAGATCCAGCCCCTGTGCGAATGAATCCAGATGCGCGCCGGCTGGCGGGTTCATCGCGCGCAGATACTGTGCAAAGGTCGCCGATGGCCGGTAGCGGCGTGCGCGGGCCAGGAAGGCGTCCCAGGTCATGTCATGGAGACGCCCATAGTCGCCCACGTTCCTGCGATAGACCGTCGTCGGGTCGAGCGCCATGGCGAGGGAGAATTTCTCTTTCACCTCGCGGCAGCGCACTGCCTGTACGAAAAATTCGGCCCGCTCGCGGCGCATGGCGGCGACGGCCTCCGGATTCTGTTCGATGAACCACTGGTAAAAGAGGTCGTCGAACAGGCGTCCGCCCAGATGCATGTCGCCCCAGGAGTGCCGGATCTCGCCGCGCACGACGAGCGCGAAGTCGCAGGTGCCGCCGCCGAAATCGACCACCAGCGCGCCCTTGAGCGCCTCGATCGGGGTGATGTCCTTGCGCTGGAGATGGAAGTAGAGCGCGCCCTTGGGTTCGTCCACCGTCTTGACGTCACCGAAGCCCGCTTCCTGGGCAATCGCGCGCAGCGCCTCCCGATAGGTCGCGGACGCCTCGCTCGGAACCCCGAAGATGACCTGACGCTGCAAGGGCGCGATGTCCTTGTTCTGGCGTCGGGCGAGCGCCAGCAGACCGACCAGAAAGTCGCGCGCATAGCGGCGCGCCTCGGCGCTGCTGACCAGATCCGGTTTGAACTGGGCGCGGATGCGGTAGTCGTCATGCTCGGTGCCGGCGTCGCCGAACTCCTCCAGCGCCACATGGCCGATCAGCGACTCCTTGTCCGCGCGGTAGAGGAGGGCGGTGGCGATGCCGTCGCGGCCGTCGCCGAAATCCACGCCGACCGGATCTTCCCGGTCGCCCGGACACTTGGTGACATAGGTGTTGGAGGTGCCGAAATCGATGGCCAGAACCGGCTTGGGCTCCGCCGGCCTGGGCGCGGTGCTATCGCTGTTTGCGAACACGGCCTTTCTCCAGTACGCGGCCATTCTGGATCACCGGCGCGTCCTCGACGATGACGGTGTCGCCGTCCTCGATCAGACCGAACGGCCGATACTGTTCCTCCAGCTCCCGGCTCCAGCGCAGGTGCGGGCGCTCCGCGCGGTCGGACTGCGTGAAGCTGGGCGGCGTCGACAGGCCCTCCAGACCCATCCGGCGCGCTTCCAGCAGCAGCGACTCGGCGGCAGCGGGCAGATTTCCGACGTCGGAACGGTGGAGATCCTGGATCGCCCGCGCGAGACCGGCGTCCAGCACCGCGTCACCAGGGGGCGTCACCGGCCCGGCGGACAGACAGCCGAGCAGGATCGAGGAGACATCGACCCACTGACGGATCAGATCGCGGATCGACGCGCGATAGGCGCGGGCATCGTATTGGGCGCCGCCACGGGTGAAGGCCAGCAGGGAGACCGCGCCGGCGTAGATCAGGAGTCGCCGCAGCAGGCCGATGCCGGCCAGCCGGCCCCAGAGGGCGCCCAGCCCGAACGATGCCGCGCCCAGCAGATCCGCCGCCAAGGCCACGCCGAGCAGGGTCTTGAGTCCATTGCGCAGGATCTTGCTCTCCTTGAGCCGACCGACTGCGTACATGGCCAGTGCCGCGCCGCCGGGGCCGCCGATGAGCATGCCCAGGCCGCGCACACCCAGAGTCAGGTGCAGCAAGCCGCCCAGAAGCGCCATGCCGAGCAGGCTGCCGATGGCGGCGGCAATGGCCAGCCGCTGGGCGGGCAGGCCGGGAGCCGAGACGGGGAGTGGGAGCGTCCAGGCGGGGTTGAGACTGAGCCAGCGGCTGCGCAGGGCCTCGCGGGCGCCAGCCTCGGTCGGCGCGGAGGGCAGGGAATCCAGCACCGCGTCGGCGGTCAGAGCGGTGAAGACCTCATCACAGGCACGGGCGGCGGCCCGATCCACCTGCGCCCGATCCGGAGACGCGGTCGATCCGAGGACAGCGATGAAGCGCGCCGTGCCCTGCTCGGTGATCTGCTCGCGCAGGGTTTGGCTCCCCGCCATCCAGGCGCGGATCGACTCTTCGAGAACGATGGACATAATGAACCCTCTGCGCGGCAGCCTGACGTCCAAGGCGCACCACCTGCCTTACAGGCACGTCGCGTCAGTGCGGTTATGTGTAAATCCAGCGCCCTCTATCAAAAACCCGGATGGGTAGAGACCACCCATCCGTTTGTCGTTATTTCGTTAGACAGCGAGCGGCTACTGGTCGTACTTCGCTTTAGCGGCATCGAGGCAACGCGACTTGGCGTCACCTGCCATGGCGTCACACTTTTCCTTCGCGACGGCATAATCCGCATCGACGATATCCGTTGCCGCGTCCTGACGCGCTTCAGTGCGATCCTCTTTCGCTTTCATGCCAGCTTCGCTCGATGTCTCGTAGGCGGACTTGTTTGCCTTCCAGGTTTTCATCTGCACCTCGGCATCCGCTTTGGCTCGGGTCTCGGCGGCCTTCGCTTCCTTCACGCAAACGTCTTGCGCATTGCCGGACTGGTCATCGCATTTTTCCTTGGCGACGGCGTAATCGGCTTCGGCCTTGGCAATGAGTACGTCGTAGTGGTTCTTGGCGCTGGGTTCTGCACGCGCTTCGAGTTCGGCCTTGGCGATCTTTTCATTGCCCTTGGCTTCAGCGATGCAGACATCTTTCTTGTTTCCTGAATGTGCATCACAGTTCGCTTTGTCGGATTTGTAGGCTGCCGCGATGCGATCCTTCTCCGCTTCATAGTCACTCTTCGACAGACTCTGTGCCATGGCGCCGGCGCTGAAAACAAGGCCGATGGCGACAGCGACAGCAGTCATATTCAAGTGTTTCATGGGTCATTCCTGATTGAGTTGAGTGAAATTTAATGAAGACAGGGCAGACCGCGATGCATTGTTCCTGAATATAACGAAGCGTGATCCGTTTCAATTCCTATCGAAGCCTAAAACAGAGCTTACTGAAACATTCAAGCAACATCCGTTCGGTAGCGTACATAAGTTTCAAGTCCCCGCGCCTGTTGCGGAATGCGCACGAACAGGACCGCTGCGCCAAAACGCACCTCACCCCTGCCGACTGTCACGCATCTGCCGGCAATACTGCTGAAGATCTTCCGGCACGTCGGTGGGGCAGACGCCGCATTCCCGGTTTCCCGGCACCGCATAGTCGATGAAGGTCGGATAGGCCAGATCCAGCGCGCTCATGAGCGCGACGAAGTCGGCGAGCGAGCGGTCGCCGCCGAGACGCGGGTTGCGTGCTTTCTCCTGTCCGATGCTCGACACCTGGCGTCCTTCGTAATCATGGGCCGGATACACCAGGGTTCCATCGGGGAGTGAAAACAGGGTTTCGCGCACGCTGTGATAGAGCGCCGGCGCATCGCCATTCTGGAAGTCAGTGCGGCCACAGCCGTCGATCAGAAGTGCATCGCCGGTCAAGACGCGGTCGCCGAGGCGATAGGCATGATGGCCGTCGGTGTGTCCGGGGGTGAAGAGCGGATCGATCCGCAGGCCGCCGACCGCCAGCGGCGTACCTTCCTGCACCGGCACGTCGATGCAGGGCAGGGCGTCGATGGCCGGATGCGCGATCCGGCTCCCGGACTCGCGCTTGAGCGTCAGCGCAGCCGTGATGTGATCGGCGTGGATGTGGGTGTCGAGCGTATAGACCAGCTTCAGCCCGAGTTCGGCGATGGCCGCCAGATCGCGCGGCCAGGTGGGCAGCACCGGATCGATCAGGATCGCCTGACCGGTCTCCTCGCAGCCGAGCAGATAGGTGTAGGTGCTGGAAATCGGTTCGAACAGTTGTCTGAACAGCATGTGATGCTCCTGTTAATGTTCGCTGCCGGTCGTCGACGACCTGAGTGTCGGCACGCCGTCAGCGGGTCGCTCCAGAACGACCCGGAAGGCGTCGGCGCCGCGACTGAGAAAGGCTTGAGCCGAACCCCAGAGATAGAGTCGAAAGCGACGGTAGAGCGGTTCGCCCCAGCGGGCGATGATGTCCTCCCGCGCCGAGTCCAGGTTCTGTGCCCAGGCCTGACAGGTGAGGAAATAGTTATGGCGATCATTGTGAACCGCCAGCACGTCCAGCGGACTCTTCGACACCGCGCGCAGGAAGTCGTGCAGGCAGAAGAAGGCATGATCCGCCGGAAAGATGTAGCGGGCAATGAAGCTGGGCTTGTCATATTTGTTGCGGGTCGCGCTGGCGTCGAGATAGACGCGCCCGCCCGGTTTCAGCAAACGCCGGATCTGCCGCAGCACCGCCGGATAATCGGGAAGATGTTCCATCACGCCCAGAATGACGATTGCGTCATAGGGTTGCGGCGAGGCGTAGGCCAGAAAGTCCTGGTTCACCACCCGGCAGGGCAGTTGGCGTCGGTCGATCAAGTTGGTCAGGAAGGCCGCCGACTCGCGGGAGATCGTCAGTGAGGTGACCTGAATGCCGCGCAGTCCGGCCTGTTCGGTGAAGCTCCCCCAACCGCCGCCGACATCCAGTACGCGCTCCCCCGGCTTGAGGCGACAGGCCTCGATGGCGAAGTCGAGCTTGCGGCGCTGCGCCGTCTCCAGTGCTTCATCATCCTGCTCGAATATGGCGTGTGAATAACAGCGGGTCGGATCCAGGAACCGGAGATAGAAGTCGCTGGCCTCGTCGTAATGGGCGGCGATGGCGTGCCGGTCGGTCGAGAGCCGTCCGACGAACCAGGGGGCGATCCGTCGCCACAGATCGTGCAATGGATGACGGTCGTTCAAGCCGGGCCGGAGACTGGCGAACCCGAGCATGTCGCCCTGCACATCCAGACTTCCGTTCATGTAGGCTTCGCAGATGCGCAGCTCATCGAGCCGGCGCAGCGCGCTCAGGCCCTGACGATCCTTCACGACGATCTTCACCACCGGCTCGTCGTCGCCGAAGCGATAGGTACGCCCGCCCCACAGGCTGATTTCCAATGGGATGTCGACCTGATCGCCGAAGATGCGCTTCTGAATCAGATGAGAGAGTCGATCAGGGGCCGAAGCCCCGAAAACGGTTGCTGCTTGGCTCATCTCAATGGTACCTCCGCCTGTGCGTGTTTTAAGCCACACCTGACACCTGTAGCCAAACGCCGACCGTGCGTTGGTCGCCAAGGGGGGTGTTTGGTCACATCACAAGTCCGTGTCAGCCTGACCGAAACCGCCATGACCGTCTGTTCGATGACGCACACACCTGGGGCAGGATTCTGATGCAAAGATTGCGCTAGCGTGCCTGAACCGCCCCGGCTACGAACCGAAGCAGGCGCATGGCCTGAGCGAACTTGGTCTCGAAGCCAATGGCGCGTCCGTGCAAGCGCTGACGGCCCAGACGCAGGGTGACCAGTAGATACCAGGCAAAGGCCCAGGGAATACAGGCCCAGCGTCCATGAATGCGCTTGAGTAGCCCGAGCAAAAGAATCGTCTGTGCCCACGGATAGGAGGAGTGATTGGGTTTGGCGGCGCGATCAAAGGTGGTCTGACACCCAAAGATCTCGGGCTGGAGGAGCCGGGTCTGAACCGCTTCACAGGTTGGCATAAGGTTGCTTTGACACCCCAAAACCCATCCCATTACACAGAACTCTGGGTGTACGATAGAGAACTGTTTTTCTGAGACATGTTGGAGCACACGATGGGCTGGGCGTCGGAAGAATTGGCCTCGATTGATCTGGGCGACACGCGCCGCGACCGGCGTGCGATCCACTTGATCGAGCGCCTGGCCGAGCATCCGACGGCGAGTATTCCGGGGGCCTGCAACGGCTGGGCGGAGACGCAGGCGGCCTATCGGTTTCTCGGCAGTGAACGCTACGACTGGCTCGACATTCTGGAGCCGCATCGTCAGTGCACGCAGAGGCGCATGGCGGCCTATCCGGTGGTGCTGTGTCTGCAGGACACCACGGAGCTGGACTTCAACGGCCAGACGATCAAAGGACTTGGTCCCTTGAGCTACGAGGCCCAGCGCGGGATGTACCTGCATCCGACCTACGCGGTGACGCCCGAGCGCGAACCGTTGGGTGTCCTGGATGCCTGGATGTGGGCCCGCGAGCCAAAAGACGCCGACGGCCAGCGTCCGGGAGGCCCCGAGAGTGTGCGCTGGAAAGAAGGCTATGAACGGGTCGCGGACCTGGCCAGGGAGTTGCCCGACACCCGCCTGGTCTATGTGGCCGATCGTGAGGCCGACATACTGGACCTGATGGTGCGCGCGCGGGATTTGGCAACCCCCGCCGATTGGCTGTTGCGCGCCAAGCATAACCGCGCGTTGCCCGGTGGCGAGGGCCGGAAGCTGTGGGCGCATGTGCTGGAGACCAAGCCACTTGGGACGGTGCGCTTCACCCGGCCGCCCGGTCGCGGACGTCAGGCCCGAGAGGTGCGTCAGCAACTCTATGCCAGAGGCGTCACGCTCTCGGATCGGCGCCACGGTCACCTTGAGGTCACCTGTGTGATCGCCCGTGAAATGGAGGCTCCCAAGGGCGTCAAACCGATTGAATGGCGTCTGCTGACCAACCGCACGGCGGAGACGCTCGCGACCGTCGTCGAACTGATCGAGTGGTACCGGGCGCGCTGGGAAATCGAACGGCTGTTTTTGGTGCTCAAGGAAGGCTGTCGTGTCGAGGCCCTGCAACTGGGCACCGTCGCGCGCCTGGAGCGCGCCTTCGCGCTGTTTCTGGTGGTGGGATGGCGCATCGCCCGACTGATGCGTCTGGGGCGTACCGTGCCAGACCTGGAGGCGTCGCTGTTGTTTGAACCCGAAGAGTGGCAAGCGGCCTACATCCTGGCCAAGAAGCCCGTACCCAAGTCGCCTCCACGACTCAATGACGTGCTGCGCTTGATCGCCCGCCAGGGCGGTTTTCTCGGACGCAAGGGCGATGGCGAGCCCGGTGTGAAGACCATTTGGCTCGGTCTGCAGCGCATCAGAGACGTGGCCGCCGGGATCAAATACGCCAGGGAATCTCATGACTTATGAACATGTGTGTAATGAGATGCCCAAAACCCCGGAATTACCGGGGTTTTCGTTTCCCGGAGTTGCATGGGACGGTTCGGCTTCGTCTGCACAAAATGACTACGACAATGATGCGGGCGTAGGCGGACACAGGCGGATCGGCCAGGAAATTCCGAATGAACTCCCCCTGTCGGATGGTTGGCATTCCGCATGGCCGCCATGCGCCTCGGCGATGGCTTTGACCACGGCGAGACCTAGACCGCTACCGCCACTTTGCCGTGCACGCGAGGGGTCTCCACGGCGAAAGGCCTCGAATATGTCGATGGCAAGCGTGCTATCGATGCCGGGACCATCATCCTCCACGCTCAGGTGACACCATCCGTCCGCCTGCCGCAGGCGGACCCGCAGGTTGCCCGGATCGGCGTGCCGCAGGCTGTTTTCCAGCAGAGCCATCAGCGCCTGACGGATGCGTACCGCATCGCACTCCACCATCAGGTTTGCATCGAGTTCGCTATGCAGGTGAAAACCCTTTGCCGCCAGGGGCGCGGCGAAGGCCTGCAGGACGGTGTCGAGTTCCTCGGCCAGCCTGACCGTGGCCCGCTGCAACTCCAGATGGCCGCTGTCGTTGAGACTCAGCACGCGCAGGTCTTCGATCAGGCGATTGAGTCCTTCCACCTGTCGCAGCAGTCCCTCGAAGATCTCGCTGCTGGGGCTGAACACGCCCTCCGCCAACCCCTGCAAACGTCCGCGCAAAATAGTCACGGGCGTGCGCAGCTCGTGAGCGATGGCGGCGTTCCAGAACTCGCGCTCGCGGGTCATGCCCTGCAAGCGTTCGGCCATGGCGTTGAAGTCGCGCACCAGTTGCGCCGTCTCGCCCATGGCCTTTTCATCCATTGGCGCGCGGGCGTCGAGTCTGCCCTGGGCTACTTCGCGCAGGCTGTGCGCCACCGAGTTCAACGGCGTGATGAGGCGCTGCGACAAGCGGATGGCGACGAACACCGCCATGCCGAGCGCGGCGACGATGGTACAGACGATCCAGACCAGCTCCGTCTGCGAGGGCATCCAGGTTTCGGAAATGCTGCCCGGCAGGTAGGTCACGGCGATGGCATAGAACACGTAGGAGCCGAATACCGAGATCAGGATGATGCCCAGCGCCATCACCGTCAGGGACTGGATGATCTGCTGGCGCAGGCCCGGTGTGCGCTTCATGGATCGCCGCCGAAGCGATAGCCCACGCCCCAGACGCTGCTCGGTACGCCCTGGATGCCCAGGGCTTCGAGTTTCTTGCGCAGCTTGCTGATGTGGCTGTCGACGGTGCGCTCCTGGGTATCGCCTTCGGGCAGACAGTCGACCAGCAATTCCGCGCGGCTGAACACCCGTTTGGGCGCACGCATCAGACAGGCGAGCAGTTTGAATTCCGTCAGGGTCAGATCGAGCCGCTGCGGCCGGTCAGCGCGGCAAATGCTGGCTTCGTGGCTGTCCAGATCGATCTGGATCGCACCGACGCGCAGCCTCTGTATGGGGGCGGGCGTGCTCGGCCGGGTGCGCCGCAGCACCGCTTGAACCCGCGCCACCACCTCGGCCGGGTTGAAGGGTTTGACCACGTAGTCGTCGGCGCCCAGGCGCAGTCCCATCAGCTTGTCGATGTCCTGATCGAGCGCGGTGAGCATGATCACCGGCGTGTCGCTGCGGGAGCGGATTTCGCTGAGCACTTTCCAGCCATCGAGGTGCGGCATCTGCACGTCGAGCAACAGTAGATCCGGTTCGAGCGCCTGGTGCATGGCCAGCACTTCGCGGCCATCGGCGGCATGCCGGGTACGCAGCCCGCTGCGTTGCAGGTAGGCGGCGAGGATGTCGGCGATCTCGGCTTCGTCCTCGGCGATCAGTACCAGTGCCGGGGCAGGGGAGGCGGGGCTGACGCGCGTATTGAGATCGGACATGGGCGGTCTCGAAGACGATGGCGCTGAATCTTATCGCGCCCTCCATACTTTCTCCACAAAGCCTCGAATCATTCGCAATGGCCGCACGCCAGACTACAGCCTCGATCCGCTCCCGGTCGACATCGGGTCGCCAGGAGCAGCCTTCAGCGAGGAGTGGGTTATGGGCAGCAAACAGCGGCATCTGAGCATTCTGCTCGCAGGACTTGCCGTGTTGGGTGTGGCCGGTTGCGATTCGGCGCAGCAGAGTGAAGAAGCGCCCGCGCCGGTTCAGGTGTCGGTGATGACACTCAAGGCGCACGAACTGTCGGTCAGCGAGGATCTGCCCGGTCGCGTGGCCGCCGTGCGCAGCGCCGAGATCCGCGCGCAGATCGGCGGTATCGTGCAGCGTCGTCTGTTCGAGCAGGGCGCCGAAATCAAAGCCGGTGCCGTGCTGTTCCAGATCAATCCTGCACCGTTCGAGGCCGAGGTCGACAGTGCGGCGGCCGCCTTGCAGCGTGCCGAGGTGGTCCTGGCGCGGGCGCGCGTGCAGGTTGAGCGGCTCAAACCCTTGATGCATACCGAAGCCGTCAGCCGCCAGGTGTATGACGACGCTGTGTCACAGCGCGATCAGGCGGCCGCCGACGTGGCCCAGGCCAAGGCAACGCTGGCGCGGCGCAGGCTGGACTTGCAGTTCGCCAGCGTCGAGGCGCCGATCGCCGGGCGTATCGATCAGGCGCTGGTCAGCGAAGGTGCGCTGGTCTCGCCGACCGATGCCACGCCTATGGCGCGCATCCAGCAGATCGACCAGGTGTACGTTGATGTGCGCCAGTCCGCCTCGGCGCTGGAAGCGCTGCGTGAGCAGGCCGGCTCGGCGACGCCGGAACTCACCGCCGAGATCCTCGGCAGCGACGGCAAGCCCCTGGGCATGCAGGGACGCATCCTCTTCTCCGGCATCGAGGTGGATGCCGGTACCGGCGATGTGCTGCTGCGCGTGCTGGTCGACAACCCGCAGCGTCGCCTGCTGCCCGGCCTCTACGTGCAGGCGCGGATTCCCCGTGCGCATTACGCCGAGGCCCTGAGCGTGCCCCAGCAGGCGGTGACCCGCACGGCGGGCCAGGCCAGGGTGTGGGTGCTGGATGCGCAGGGCCGGGCGCAGCCGGTGGCCATCGAGCTCGGCGAGCTGGTGGCGCGCCGCTACCGCGTCGTGTCCGGGCTCAGCGCCGGGCAGCAGGTCGTGATCGAAGGCATCGAGCGTCTGAGTCCGGATGCGCAGGTCGCCGCGCGCCCCTGGCAGCCCGCTGCCGCCCGCGAACAGCTCAGCGCCGTCGCGCGCTGAGTCCGGAGAAACCCTCATGCCGCAGTTTTTCATCAATCGCCCGGTGTTTGCTTGGGTGATCGCCCTGTTCATCGTGCTGGCCGGCGTCATCGCCATCCCGCAGCTGCCCATCGCTCGCTACCCCTCGGTGGCGCCGCCGACGGTGACCCTGTACGCCACCTATCCGGGGGCCACCCCGCAGACCCTCAACGACTCGGTGGTGAGCCAGATCGAGCGCGAACTGTCTGGGGTGAAGAACCTGCTGTACTTCGAGTCCTCGGTCGACACCTCGGGCAGCGCGCAGATCACCGCCACCTTCAAACCGGGCACCGACGCGGAACTGGCCCAGGTGGACGTGCAGAACCGCATCAAGGCGATCGAGCCGCGGTTGCCGCAAGCGGTGCGCCAGAACGGTTTGCAGGTGGAATCCGCCGCCTCCGGCTTCCTGATGATGGTCGGCATGACCTCGCCCAACGGGCAGTTCGACGAGGTTGCGCTGAACGACTACTTCGCGCGCAACATCGTCCAGGAGCTGCGTCGCATCGACGGCGTGGGGCGCGTGCAATTGTTCGGCGCCGAGCAGGCCATGCGCATCTGGGTCGACCCGAACAAGCTCACCGCCTATGGTCTGACCATGAACGAGCTGGCCCAGGCCATCGAGCAGCAGAACGCGCCGATCGCGCCCGGGCGGATCGGCGACGAACCGGCGCTGCCGGGCCAGCGCCTGACCGTACCGCTGACCGTGCAGGGGCAACTGACCACGCCGGAGCAGTTCGCGGCCGTCGTCCTGCGTGCCGGTGCCGATGGGGCGAAGGTGGTGCTTGGTGATGTGGCGCGGGTCGAGCTGGGCGCGCAGTCCTACGGCTTTTCCAACCGCGAGAACGGCGTGGCGGCGACCAGCGCCGCGATCCAGCTCTCGCCCGGCGCCAACGCGGTGCGCACCGCCGCCGCCGTGCGCGCGCGCCTGGCCGAGCTGGCGCCGAGCCTGCCGGCGGGCATGGCCTACTCGGTGCCGTTCGACACCGCGCCCTTCGTCAAGGTCTCTATCGAGAAGGTGATCTACACCCTGTTGGAGGCCATGGTGCTGGTGTTCCTGGTGATGTACCTGTTCCTGCAGAACCTGCGCTACACGCTGATCCCGGCCATCGTCGCGCCCATCGCGCTGCTCGGCACCTTCGCGGTGATGCTGCTGGCCGGCTTCTCGATCAACTCCCTGACCATGTTCGGCATGGTGCTGGCCATCGGCATCATCGTCGACGACGCTATCGTGGTGGTGGAAAACGTCGAGCGGCTGATGGCCACCCAGGGACTCTCCCCACGGGAGGCGACCGCGCGGGCGATGCGGGAAATCACCGGCGCGATCGTCGGTATCACCCTGGTGCTCACCGCCGTGTTCATCCCCATGGCCTTCGGCAGCGGCTCGGTGGGGGTGATCTACCAGCAGTTCACCCTGTCGATGGCGGTGTCGATCCTGTTCTCGGCCTTCCTCGCCCTGAGCCTGACGCCGGCGCTGTGCGCCACCCTGCTGCGTCCGGTCAGCGCTGACCTCCACGAGAAGCGCGGCGTCCTCGGTGCCTTCAACCGTGGCTTCGAGCGCTTCACGGCGGGATACGGCACGCGCGTGGCCCGCCTGGCCGGTCGCAGCGGGCGGATGATGGCGGTGTACGTGGTGATCTGCGCGGTGCTGGTCATCGCCGCCGCGCAGTTGCCGTCGTCCTTTCTGCCCGAGGAGGATCAGGGCTACTTCATGACCTCCATTCAGTTGCCCACCGGCGCCACCAGCGAGCGGACGCTGGACGTGGTCAAGGCCTATGAGGCGCATGTCGCCTCGCGTCCGGCGCTGGACGCCAATCTGGTGGTACTGGGCTTCAGCTTCTCCGGCTCCGGTCCCAACGCGGCCATGGCCTTCACCATGCTCAATGACTGGGATCAGCGTGATGGCGCCACCGCCGCCGAAGAAGCAGAGCTGGCGCAGCAGGCCATGGCCGACACCGTCGAGGGCACGGTGATGAGCCTGATGCCGCCGGCCATCGACGAGCTGGGCACCTCCTCCGGCTTCACCCTGTTCCTGCAGGATCGGGCCAATCGTGGCGAGGCCGCGCTACTGGCCGCGCAGGCGCAACTGCTGGAACTGGCCGCGCAGAGCGCGCTGGTCAGCGATGTCTACCCGGACGGCCTGCCGCCCGGCGAGAGCATCCACCTGGAGATCGACCGGCAGAAGGTCGAGGCCATGGGCCTCTCCTTCACCACCGTGAGCAGCACCCTGTCGGCGGCCATGGGCTCGCTGTACGTCAACGACTTCCCCAATGCCGGGCGCATGCAGCAGGTCATCCTGCAGGCCGACGCCCCGGCGCGCATGCAACTGGACGATGTGCTCGGCCTGCGCGTGCGCAATGCCAGCGGCGGCATGGTGTCGCTGCGCGAGGTGGTGACGCCGGTGTGGAACGAGTCGCCGCAGCAAATGATGCGCTTTCAGGGCTTCCCGGCCGTGCGGCTCGCCGGGGGCGCCGCGCCGGGCGTTTCCAGCGGCGCGGCGATGGCTGAGATGGAACGCCTAGTGGCGCAGTTGCCGTCAGGTTTCGCCGTGGCCTGGACCGGGCAGTCGCTGCAGGAGCGCCAGTCGGCGGCACAGGCTCCGCTGCTGATGCTGCTGTCGGCGCTGGTGGTGTTCCTGGTGCTGGCGGCGCTGTACGAGAGCTGGTCGATCCCGCTGTCGGTGATGCTGGTGGTGCCGCTGGGTCTGCTCGGCGCGGTGGCGGCGGTGATGCTGCGCGGTATGCCCAACGACCTGTTCTTCAAGGTGGGGATGATCACCATCATCGGCCTGTCGGCGAAGAACGCCATCCTCATCGTCGAGTTCGCCCGCCAGTTGCATGCCGAGGGGCGCACGCTGATCGACGCCGCAACGACCGCCGCGCGCCGGCGCCTGCGGCCGATCCTGATGACCTCGCTGGCCTTCACCCTTGGCGTGATGCCGTTGATGCTCGCCACCGGCGCCAGCGCGGAAACCCAGCAGGCCATCGGCACCGGAGTGTTCGGCGGCATGCTCAGCGGCACCGTGCTGGCGGTGTTCTTCGTGCCGGCGTTTTTCGTTTTCGTCATCGGTATGCAGGAGCGCTTCGCCGCCTGGCGTGCGCAACGTGGCGCCGTTATGTAAAAATGTCCTTAACATTGGGTGCACCACGCAAGTTCATTCTCCTAGCGAGGTCTGCATGTCGCCACCGGAACCTGAACAGCCTTTCGTCAAAACAGTGGACCGGCAATGGATTTTGGTCAAAACGGCCAAGGGACAGGAGGAAATCCGCACCAAGGCTTACAAGCTCCCGGCGCGGCTCCGGCGGTTGCTGATCATGATCGACGGGCGGAGTACGGTTGGTGAGACCCTGGATCGGCTCGCCAGTCTGAACGACGATCTGGAGGGGCATCTCAACACGCTGCTGGCCGATGGTTTTCTGGCGCCCCGCGATGCGGTTCCGTCCATTGCCGCCGCTTTGTCCCAACAGCCTGAGTTCAATCTGGCGAAGGCAAAAGGCTTCGCGCGTTTCGTCATCCTCGGAACCCTGGGTCCGGTCGGCGCGCGCCGCGTACAGCGTATCGAAGCGGCCGGCTCGGTCGCTGAACTGCGTGCCGAACTGGATGATCTGCGCGATGCGCTGCCGGCCCTGCTCTCGAAACGTCAGGCCAAGGACGTCTGGGGGCAACTCGAGCCCCTGATGCTCTCCATCGGTATCGGTTCCGATCCTCCAGTCGATCACTAGCCGTCCTGCGGCCTGACCGCAGACATCGATCGCCTCGTCCAGGAGTTCTGCTCAAGGATCGATCCTTGCAGCCGAATTCGCATCTTGACCACTCACGACGATCCCTGTAACGTCAACCTCTTTTTCAATTTCTAGTCTTCTCTCTCCCGGAATCCTCAAGCCCGTCGGCGTTCCACGCCCGACGCGCGGGCGGCATTCCGGCGAGCGGGCCGAAGCGGAGGTCGCTCAAGGTGTCACTGACTGATGCACAACCGGACGGAGCCGCACCGGAACTGAGCGGGGCGGAGATCGTCATCCAGGCGCTGGTCGACGAAGGCGTCGAGCTGGTCTTCGGCTACCCCGGCGGCTCGGTGCTGCATATCTACGACGCCCTGTTCAAACAGGGCTCGCTCAAGCACATCCTGGTGCGTCACGAGCAGGCAGCGGCACACGCGGCCGACGGCTATGCGCGCGCCACCGGCAAGTGCGGCGTTTGCCTCGTCACCTCGGGTCCGGGCGCGACCAACGCCGTCACCGGCATCGCCACCGCCTACATGGACTCGATCCCGATGGTGGTGCTGACCGGCCAGGTGCCCACGCCCTTCATCGGCAGCGATGCCTTCCAGGAGGTCGACACGGTCGGCATTACCCGTCCGTGCGTCAAGCACAACTTCCTGGTCAAGGACGTGCGCGATCTGGCCCTGACCATCCGCAAGGCGTTCCATATCGCCACCACGGGCCGTCCGGGACCGGTTGTGATCGACATCCCCAAGGACGTCACCGATCCGAACATCAAGATCCCCTACGTCTATCCGCGCGAGATCAAGCTGCGCTCCTACAACCCGGTGGAGAAGGGGCATCTGGGCCAGATCCGCAAGGCCGTCGACCTGATGCTGGCGGCCAAGCGTCCGGTGTTCTATACCGGCGGCGGTGTGGTGCTCGGCGACGGCTCGGCGCAGCTGACTGAACTGGTGAAGGCGACCGGCTTCCCGATCACCAGCACCCTGATGGGTCTGGGCGCCTTCCCGATGACCGACCCGCAGTTCCTCGGCATGCTGGGGATGCACGGTACCTATGAAGCCAACATGGCGATGCACGAGACCGACGTGCTGATCGCCATCGGCGCACGTTTCGACGATCGCGTCACCGGCAAGATCGAGCATTTCTGCCCGCACGCCCAGATCATCCACATCGACGTCGATCCGTCCTCGATCTCCAAGAACGTCAAGGTCGACGTGCCGATCGTCGGTCAGGTGGCGAGCGTGCTCGCGGACATGCTCAGGCTCTACCGCGAGCAGCAGCCCAAGTCGCCCGTCAACGCGCTCGGCGACTGGTGGGCCAAGATCGGCGAATGGCGCGCGCTCGATTGCCTCAAATATCCGACCAGCGCCGAGGCCATCAAGCCGCAGTTCGCGGTCGAGACGCTCTACAAGGTCACGAACGGCGAGCTGTATCTGGCTTCCGACGTCGGCCAGCACCAGATGTTCGCCGCCCAGTTCTATCCGTTCGACAAGCCGCGGCGCTGGATCAACTCGGGCGGACTCGGCACCATGGGCTATGGTCTGCCGGCGGCGATCGGCGCCCAACTGGCCCATCCCGAGGCGCAGGTGGCCTGTATCTCGGGCGATGCCAGTATCCTGATGTGCATCCAGGAGCTGGCGACCTGCCAGCAATACCGGCTGCCGATCAAGGTGGTGCTGCTCAACAACGGCTACATGGGCATGGTGCGCCAGTGGCAGGAGCTGTTCTACGAGAGCCGCTACTCGCATTCCTATGTCGACGCGCTGCCCGATTTCGTCAAGCTCGCCGAGAGCTTCGGCCATGTCGGGATGCGGGTCGAACGGCCCGAGCACCTGGAAGACGCCATGCGCGAAGCCTTCGCCATGCGTGACCGCTTCGTCTTCCTCGACGTGATCGTCGACCCGACCGAGAACGTCTATCCCATGATCGCCGCCGGCAAGGGGCATCACGAGATGCAGCTCTCGCCGAGCCACTCCGACCGCGAACTGGCCTGATTTGTAGGAACCCGGATATGAGACACATCATCGCCGTGCTGCTGGAGAACGAGGCCGGAGCGCTCTCGCGCGTCGCCGGACTGTTCTCGGCCCGTGGCTACAATATCGAATCGCTCACGGTCGCCCCCACCGACGACCCCACGCTCTCGCGCATGACGCTGGTGACGACCGGCAACGACGAGATCGTCGAGCAGATCAAGAAGCAGTTGAACAAGCTCATCGACACCGTCAAGCTCGTCGACCTCTCCGAGGGCGATCACATCGAGCGCGAGATGATGATGGTCAAGGTGCGCGCCGAGCGTCCCGACCGCGAAGAACTCAAGCGGCTGGTGGACATCTTCCGCGCCAAGATCATCGACGTGACCGACGTGAGCTATGTCATCGAACTGACCGGCGCCTCGCGTAAACTCGACGCCTTCATCGATGCACTGCCCGAGGGACTGATCATCGAGGTCGTCCGCTCCGGTCCCACCGGCATCGCCCGTGGCGCCAAGGGCTTGACCCTCTAACCCCCGTTTCGAACCGATTTTCGAACCCGATCCATCCAAGACTAGGATTCATCGCATGACCATCAACGTGTATTACGACAAAGACGCCGACCTTTCGCTGATCCAAGGGAAGAAAGTGACCATCGTCGGCTATGGCTCGCAGGGCCATGCCCACGCCAACAACCTCAAGGACTCCGGCGTCTCCGTCACCGTGGCGCTGCGTCCGGGTTCGGCTTCGGCGGCCAAGGCCACCAATGCCGGTCTGACCGTCAAGCCGATCGAAGAGGCGGTGGCCGACGCCGACGTGGTCATGATCCTGGCACCCGACGAGCATCAGGGCGCGCTCTATCGCGAGCAGATCGAGCCGAACATCAAGCAGGGCGCGGCGCTGGCCTTCGCTCACGGCTTCAACGTCCACTTCGGCCAGATCACCCCGCGTGAGGATCTGGATGTCATCATGATCGCCCCCAAGGGTCCGGGGCATCTGGTGCGCTCGACCTACACCCAGGGCGGCGGCGTGCCCTCGCTGATCGCGGTCTACCAGGACGCCAGCGGCCAGGCGCGCGACATCGCCATGGCCTATGCTTCGGCCAACGGCGGCGGTCGTGCCGGCATCATCGAGACCACCTTCCGCGAGGAGTGCGAGACCGACCTGTTCGGTGAGCAGGTGGTGCTGTGCGGCGGTCTGACCTCGCTGATCCAGGCCGGTTTCGAGACCCTGGTCGAGGCCGGTTACGCGCCCGAGATGGCCTACTTCGAGTGTCTGCACGAAGTGAAGCTGATCGTCGACCTCATCTACGAGGGCGGCATCGCCAACATGCGCTACTCGATCTCCAACACCGCCGAGTACGGCGACCTGACCCGTGGCCCGCGCGTCATCACCAGCGAGACCAAGGCTGAGATGAAGCGCATCCTGACCGAGATCCAGACCGGCCAGTTCGCCAAGGAGTTCATGCTGGAGAATCAGGCGGGCGCGGCTTCGATGAAGGCCATGCGTCGTCTCGGCGCCGAGCACCAGATCGAGGAAGTCGGCGAGCGTCTGCGCGAGATGATGCCCTGGATCCGCGAGAAGAAGCTGGTCGACAAGACCCGCAACTGATCCCGATCCTTCGGGTCGTTTCCGGCTCCCGCGCACGGTCGCGGGGCCGGAGTCCGGATTCGTGTCGCAAGGAACGTCCAGCATGTCGACACAGACTCATGGCGCTTCAGCCGGTTTCGACTGGCCGGTGCGCGTCTATTACGAAGACACGGATGCCGCTGGCATCGTCTTCTATGCCAACTATCTGCGCTTCATGGAGCGTGGCCGCACCGAATGGCTGCGCGCGCTCGGCTTCGAGCAGGACCGGCTGCGCGCGGAACAGGGCGTCGTCTTCGCGGTCACAGCGGTCGATCTCAAATATCTGACCCCGGCGCGTTTCAATGATCTGCTGACGGTGCGCTCCAGTCTCAGCCACAAGGGCGGCGCCAGTCTGGCCTTCGAGCAGGACATCCTGCGCCTCGCCGATCAGGCCGTCTGCTGTCGCGGGTCGGTCAAGGTAGTGTGCCTCGATGCGGCGACCATGCGTCCGCGCCGTCTGCCGGATCGGCTGGCAGCGGCGATCTGAGTAAAAAAATCCCATGACATCCGATCTGTCCCTCTTCGCTCTGATCCTCGATGCCAGCCTGGTGGTGCAACTGGTGCTGCTGGTGCTGGTGGTCGCCTCGGTCATCTCCTGGACCATGATTCTGGACCGCACCCGTGTCCTCGGGCGTGCGCGCAAGCTGGCCGATCGCTTCGAGGAGCGCTTCTGGTCCGGCGGCGATCTGGGGGCGCTCTACAAGGAGCTGAGTCAGGACGAGAAGGGCGGTCAGGGGCTGGCGGTGATCTTTCGCGCCGGCTTCAAGGAGTTCGTGCGGCTGCGCAAGGTCGAGGACACCGACATGCCGTCCGTGCTGCAAGGGGCCGAGCGCTCGATGCGTGTGGCCCTGAGCCGCGAGATGGATCGTCTCGAAACCAATCTGGCCTTCCTGGCCACCGTCGGCTCGACCAGTCCCTATATCGGGCTGTTCGGCACCGTCTGGGGCATCATGCAGTCCTTCCATGCGCTCGGTAACGTCGAGCAGGCGACCCTGGCCCTGGTCGCGCCCGGTATCTCGGAGGCGCTGGTCGCCACCGCCATCGGACTCTTCGCCGCCATTCCGGCCGTCATCGCCTACAACCGCTACTCCAATCAGGTCGAGCGGCTCAACAACCGCTACGAAGAGTTCATCGAGGAATTCGCGACCCTGCTCCAGCGCCAGGGGCGCGGCTGAGCGGGGCAGGGGGCTTCGACACATGGTCAAGCACAGCCGCCGCCGCACCCGCCGTCGTCTCATGGCCGAGATCAACGTCGTGCCCTACATCGACGTGATGCTGGTACTGCTGGTCATCTTCATGGTGACGGCGCCGCTCATCACCAGCGGGGTCAAGATCAGTCTGCCCCAGGTCAAGACCGGCGCCATCACCGGGCCGGCCACCGAGTCGGTCGTCATCACGGTCGATCAGTTCGGGGACTATTACATCGACATCGGTGCCGAGAAGAATCAGCCGGCGAGCGACCAGATCCTCTATGACCGGCTGCGGGTGGTGCTCGAATACCAACCTGATACGCCGATCCTGGTGCGCGGCGACAACAGCGTCGACTATGGCCGCGTGGTGCGTGCCATGGCCATCGCCCAGAAGGCGGGCGCGCCCGAGGTCGGACTGATCACCGTGCCGCCGGAGCGCCGCGAGCCCTGACCATGTGGGAGATCCTGCGCGTCAATCCGCGCGCCTTCTACTGGTCGCTTGGACTGCATCTGTTCTTTGCGCTGCTGTTCTTCGTCGGGATCGATGTCCTGAAACCCGCGCCGGACATTGGCTCCAAGGCGCGCGTGGTGCAGGCGAATCTGGTCTCGGATCGGGCGCTGGAGGCGCTGGTATCGGACCTGGAGACTGGAGCGGCCGGATCTGCGGAGGGTGTCGCGCCAGAAGCGGATGACGGGGCCGGAGTGCCGGTTCCGGATCTGCCCGAACCCGAGCGGCCCACGTCAGACTCCACCAGGACGGAACGCCCCGCCCAACCTGAGCTGCCCGAGCCGCAACCACCCGAACCCGATCCGGCCGAGCTGGAGGCCCGGCGTCTCGCCGCCGAGGAAGAAGCCCGTCGCGCGGCTGAACTGGCCGCCCAGCGCGAGGCACAGGAGGCCGCTCGACGCGAGGCCGAGGAAGCGGCCCGGCGCGAAGCTCTGGAACTCGAAGCCCAGCGTCAGGCTGAACTGGAGGCCCAACGTCTCGCCGCTGAGGAAGCGGCCCGGCGTGAAGCTCTGGAGCTCGAAGCCCAGCGGCAGGCCGAACTGGAAGCCGAGCGTCTTGCCGCCGAGCAGGCCGCCCAGGCACGCCGCCGCGCCGAGCAGGAGGCCGAACGCCGCCGACTTGCGGAAGCCGAGGCCCGCGCGCGCGCCGAGGACGAAGCGCGTCGTCAGGCCGAACTCGAACGCCAACGGGCAGAAGAGGAACGCCTGGCCCGAGAGGCGCGTGAGCGTGCCGAGCAGGAGGCGCGGCGCATGGAGGCCGAGCGCGAACGTCTGCGTCAGGAAGCCGAGCGGCTGGCCGCCGAGGAAGCGGCGCGGCTGGAAGCGGAACTGGAACGCGAACGTCGACAGCAGCTCGCCGAGGAGGCGGAGCGACTGGCCCAAGAGGAAGAGCGCCGTCTGGCCGAGGAGATCGAGCAGCAGCGCCGCGAGCAGTTGGCGCGTGAGCAAGCCGCCGAGGACGCGCAGCGTGCCGCTGTGGCTGAAGCTCAGCGCGCGCGTGAAGAGGATCTGGCCTCGCGGCTAGCCTTCGAGCAGATCGCACGCGAGGCCGATCGCTATGTGCCGGTCATCCGCGATCGCGTGCGTCAATTCTGGGTGCGCCCGCCGTCGGCCGGACTGGATCTGGTCGCCGTGGTCTCGGTGCGTCTGATCCCCGGCGGCGAGGTGGTGCCCAACAGCGTGCGCGTCGTGCGCAGCAGCGGTCACACGGCCTTCGATCAATCCGTGGTTGCTGCCGTGTACAATGCCTCACCACTGCCCGTACCCTCGGGTCCGCCGTTCGAGCGTTTCCGCGAGTTCGACTTCACCTTTTCCCCTTGAGCTGAGGGATCACGCCACATGACTCGATACTCCTGCCTACCGCGTTCGTTGTTCGTCGTCGTCCTGATCCTCGTCGGCCTGGGACAGGCGTTGGCCGCCCCCCGACTCAACATCGAGATCACCGGCGGCATCGAGTCGGCCCAACCCATCGCCATCGTCCCCTTCGGCACCTCTGAGGGACTGATCCCGCCGGTCGACATGGCTGCCATCATCGGCGCCGATCTCGCCCGCACCGGGCGCTTCAAGCCGATGCCGACTCGCGACATGCTCGACATGCCGGCCACGCGCGAGGAGGTCGACTTCCGCGACTGGAGCCTGCTCGGCATGAACAACCTGGTCATCGGCCGGGTCGAGCCGGACCCCACCGGCTACCGGATCAGCTTCAGCCTGTTCGACGTCTTTCGCGGCACCGAACTGGCCAGTTCCAGCCTGGTCAGCACCCAGTCCGGGATGCGCCAGACCGCGCACCGCATCGCCGACGAGATCCACGAAAAACTCACCGGCCAGCCGGGCGTGGCCGCGACCCGCATCGCCTATATCACCTCCACCGGCAGCGGCGCGGACCTGACCGTGACCCTGCGCGTGGCCGATGCCGACGGCTACAATCCGCAGACCATCGTCTCCTCGGCCGAACCCCTGATGTCGCCCGCTTGGTCGCCGGACGGCCAGCGGCTCGCCTATGTCTCGTTCGAGAACAAGCGTGCGGCCATCTATATCCAGGAACTCAGCTCGGGCCGACGCGAGCTGGTCGCCAGTCATCCGGGCATCAACGGCTCACCGGCCTTCTCGCCCGACGGCTCGCGCCTGGCGATGACGCTCTCCAAGGACGGCAATCCCGACATCTACAGTCTCAACCTGCTCAGTCGCGAGCTCACCCGGCTCACCGATCACTACGCGATCGACACCGAACCGTCCTGGTCGCCCGACGGACAGTCGATCATCTTCACCTCGGACCGGGGCGGCAGTCCGCAGATCTATCGCATGGCGGCCACGGGTGGTCCCGCCGAGCGCATCAGCGTCGAGGGCGACTACAATGGACGGGCGTCCTACGCCCCGGACGGGCGCTCGATCGTCATGGTCACGCGCGTCAACGGTGCCTTTCGCATCGGCCAGCTCGATCTGGCGCGCGGCGTGACGCGCCTGCTCAGCCGCGGCGATCTGGACGAATCGCCGAGTTTCGCGCCCAACGGCGCCATGGTCATCTACGCCACCATCCACGGCCATCGCGGCGTGCTGGCGACCGCCTCGGTCGAGGGCGGCGGCAGTCAGCGTCTCACGCAGGACTCGGGGCAGGTGCGCGAACCGGCCTGGTCGCCGCTGAAGCGTTGAGACCCGCCTGTTGCAGCGCGGCAGGTGCTTTCGACAAGATAGGCCATCCATTCATCGGGAGATTCCAGAAGATGATCGAACCACGCTCCAGGCGCTTGGCGGCGCTGCTCCTGACTGTGATGCTGGGTGGCACCGGACTCGCCGGTTGTGCCTCCAAGCCCGCGCCGAGCGATACGGCGTCCAGGCCGGCACCGATTCAGGGACGCCCGGCGACCACGGCTCCCATGGAGTCCACTCGCCCGACCTATGCCGGTCCCTGGGAAGACCCGTCCAGTCCGCTCTATCAGCGCACTATCTATTTCGATTACGACACCGCCGAGATCAAGCCGCAATACCTCGACGTGATCCGCACCCATGCGCGCTATCTCGGCAGTCAGCCCGGCACGCGCGTCACCCTGGAAGGACACACCGATGAACGCGGCACGCGCGAGTACAATCTGGCGCTCAGCGACCAGCGCGCCGATTCGGTGCGCCGCTTCATGCTCGCCGAGGGCGTGCCCGCCAATCAAATGACGATCCTGAGTTACGGCGAGGAGCGTCCGGCCGATCCGGGGCACAGTGAACAGTCCTGGCGCCTGAACCGTCGCGTGATCATCCAATACTGAGGTGAGAACCATGCCGCCGTCCGTTCGATTCCTGTCACTCCCGATCGTGCTGGTTCTGGGTGGACTGACCGCGCCCAGTCTCTGGGCCGCCGATCCCGCACTCGAAGGGCGCATCGGGCGTCTCGAACGCATCCTGGAGAACCAGAGCGGTTCGGAGCTGCTGCTCCAGATGCAGCGTCTGCAGAGCGAGGTGCAGGAACTGCGCGGCCTGGTCGAGCAGCAGCGGTTCGACATCGAACGCCTCCAGCGCCAGCAGCGCGATCAGTTCCTCGATCTCGATGCGCGGCTCGCCGGTACCGGACGCGCCTCCGGTTCGGGAGGCGGCGAGACCGCCGCACCATCACTCCAGCCTGGCCTCGTGGACGCGAGCGGCACCGGGCTGGACGCGCTGCCCGGCGCGACCCCATCCGCCAATCCCGTAACGCCCCCTGTCCCCGCGAGTCCGGGGTCGGTCGGGATTCCATCCCTGCCCGCGCCCGAGACCCACGGGGCCAGCGAGCGCGATCTCTACAGCCAGGGCTTCGAGCATCTCAAGGAACGCCAATACCAGGAGGCCAAGACCGCCTTCAACGATCTGCTGCGCCGCTATCCTCAGGGCGAATATGCCGACAACGCCCGCTACTGGCTCGGCGAGACCTACTATGTCCTGCGCGAGTATCCGGCCGCCCTGGCCGAATACGACCGGCTGGTCGAACTCAATCCGGCCAGTGCCAAGGTGCCGGGCGCGCTACTCAAGATCGGCTTCATCCAGTATGAACAAAACGCCATCGAACAGGCCCGAGCGACCCTGGAGCGCGTGATCCGCGAGTATCCGAACAGCACCGAGGCCAGACTTGCCCGCGACCGTCTGGAGCGGGGCGTGCGCGAGGCAAGACCCTGAGTACCGACCCACGGCACTGGTCGCACGAAGATTCGGATATGGCCGATACTCAGGCGCGATTCATCGATGTCGACGAGCTGCGCGTCGGCCTGTACATCTATCTGGATCTCGGCTGGATGGGCCATCCATTCGCGCTCAACAACTTCAAGATCGACTCCGAAAGCCAGATCGAGACCATTCGCGGCCTCGGTCTGAGGCGGCTGCGCTGGTCGCCCGAACTCAGTGATCCGCCCACGCCGGCCAACCCCGAGACGCCGGTCGCAACACCGGCCGTGCCACTTTCGCCGGCCGAGCAGCAGCGTCGGCTCCTGCTGGACCAGCAGGCCAGTCTGGCTCGCTGCGAGCGCGAATTCGCCGATGCCACGCGCGCCTTTCGCGAGATCCTCAAGCTCGCGCCCGCCCAACCGGAGCTGGCACGCGAGCGGGCGAGGGCCATGGCCGAGGGGCTGGTGCGGGGACTGCTCGATCAGGGCGAGTCCTGCATTCGTCTGCTGTCGGAACAGGCCGGCGAGCAGACCTCACTGCATGCGATCAATGTCTCCGTCATCGCGCTGCTGCTCGGGCAGCGTCTCGGTCTGGACGCCGCCGCGCTCGACCAGCTCGCGCTCGGTGCCCTGCTGCACGACATCGGCAAGGTCGCGTTGCCCGAGCGTCTGCGCTGGCGCGACGCCGTGGTCAGCGCCGCCGAACGCAAACTGTTCCAGCGCCATGTCGAGCATGGCGTCGCGCTGGCCGCGCGCATGGGACTCGATCCAGAGATCAGCGTTATCATCGCCCAGCATCACGAATACGCCGACGGAAGCGGCTTTCCGCGGCACCTGCGCGGCGAGGAGCTGACCTATCTGTCGCGCATCGTGACCCTGGTCAATCATTACGACATCCTGTGCAATCCGTCCAACCCGGTGGCCGCCATCACGCCGCACCAGGCGCTGTCGCTGATGTTCGCTCAGTCGCGCGACAAGTTCGACGCGGACATTCTGGCCGTCTTCATCCGCATGATGGGCGTCTATCCGCCCGGTTCCGTGGTGGTGCTCAGCGATGGGCGTCATGCGCTGGTGGTCTCGGTGAACGCCGCCCGTCCACTCAAACCGCGTGTGATCGTCCATGATTCCAGGGTCGCGCGTGACGAGGCTCTGGTGATCGATCTGGACAAAGAGCCCGAGCTGGGTATCCGCCAGAGTCTCAAACCGCTGCAACTTCCACGCGCGGTCTTCGATTATCTCTTGCCACGTCAACGGATCTGCTATTTTTTCGAACGTGCGCGCGAATCCATGGATCGCACACAGGTGCCATGAGCCAGCACGCCTCTCAGATCCACAGGCGAGGACGCCGAGGGTGACGACTTGACTTCAGATATCGACCTTGCACAAGCGCTTATCGATGAGCTGATCGACGCGGTGTGGTTGGTCGATGGGAGCGATCAGCGTCTGCTGGCCGTCAATCGGGCCGCTGAGGAGTTGCTCGGTCAGGGGCGTGCGTCCCTGGTCGGGCGCTCCATGAGTGAACTGGCCTGCACGCCCGAAGATCTGTTCTTCTGGGAGGACGTGGCCGCCGGACGTGGCGATACCCTGCTGTCCGAGACGCTGCTGCGTCGCCAGGACGGCACCCTGGTGACTGTCCTGAGGCGTGTCGGCCGGGTGTCCTGCCCGGATGGCCGATGTCTCTATCTGGCCTGTTTCTCCAACCAGAGCGAGCGGCGTGCGGTCGAGAGCGAACTCGAGAAGCTGGTCGCCGAATTGCGCGCGACCCTGGAATCGAGCGCCGATGGCATTCTGGTCACGGATCTCGATGGGGCGATCCGCAGCTTCAATCAGCGCTTCGCCGAGTTGTGGCGCCTGCCGGCGGCGCTCCTGACCGAGCGCAACGATGCCGGAATCCACGACTGGATGGTGCGCGAGGTGCTCGATGCCGAGGGGTATGCCGCGCGTCTCCAGGCCATCGCTCAGAATCCGTTGCTGGAGGCCTCGGATCTGCTGACGCTGCGCCAGGGGCGCGTGCTGGAGCGCGTGACTCTGCCGCAGTACGCGCGCGGGCGTCCCATCGGGCGCGTCTATGCGTTTCGCGACATCACCCAGCGCCTGCACGACGAGCAGGGTCTGAAGCTCGCGGCGCGCGTGTTCGAGGCCAGTCTGGATGCCATCTTCGTCACGGATCCCGAGTTCAGGATCGTGGCCGTGAATCCAGCGGGCGAGCGCATGACCGGTCTTGCCGGCGCCGAACTCGTGGGCCAGCGGCTCGACCGGTCGCTACGGCTCTGGGCCAACGAGACGCTCGATCCGGACATCCGGGCGGCGCTCGATCGCAGCGGTCACTGGCAGGGCGAGATCGAACAGCACCACGCCGATGGCTCGACCTTTCCCTGTCTGGTCTCGCTGATGCGGGTGCTGGATACCGAGGGACTGCCCTTCCACTATGTCGGGTTCGTCAAGGATCTGTCCGAGACGGTGGAGGCGCGCCAGCGTATCGAGCAACTGGCCTTCAACGATGCCCTGACCGGGCTGCCGAACCGGCTCCGGCTCACCGAGCGGCTGGAGTTCAGCATCGAACTGGCCCGGCGCGAGAACACGCGCTTCGCCGTGCTCTTCATCGACATCGATCGCTTCAAGCACATCAATGACTCCCTGGGGCATGTCTTCGGCGATCGTGTGCTGATCGAGGTGGCGCAGCGCATCCGTCAGTGTCTGCGTCATGTCGACACCATTGCGCGCCTGGGGGGCGACGAGTTCGTGCTGCTGCTGCATCGCGTCGAGTCGCATGGCGCCGAGCTGGTCGCGCGCCGACTGCTGGAGTCCATGGCCCAGCCATTCGAACTCGATGGCCTGAAGTTCTCGCTCTCGTGCAGTATCGGCATCGCGCTCTACCCGGAGGATGGCGAGACACTCGACGATCTGATCAAGAATGCCGACAGTGCCATGTATCACGTCAAAGAGCACGGTCGGGGCGATTGCTGTTTCTATCAGCGTCAGATGAATGTCGGTCTGCTCGAACGGGTGCGGATCGATCACGCCATGCGTGAAGCGTTGCAGCAGGGGCATTTCTGGCTTGCCTACCAGCCGCAGATCGATCTGGTCAGCGGTCTGGTGATCGGGGCCGAGGCCCTGGTGCGCTGGAACGATCCCGATCTGGGCGAACTCGCGCCCGGACGCTTCATTCCCATCGCCGAGGAGACGGGCTTCATCGTCGCGCTCGGTGGCTGGGTGTTGCGCGAGGCGATCCGGCAGGGGGCGCACTGGCAGGCGCAGGGCATCCGTCTGTCGCTGTCGGTGAACGTCTCGGCGACGCAGTTCCATCAGGCCAACTTCATCGACTTGCTGGCGCAATGGCTGGATGAGACGGGATTGCCGCCTGGGCGGCTGGAACTGGAGCTGACCGAGTCCATCCTGATCCAGAACGTCGAGGAAACCCTGCGCCGTCTCGAAAACCTGGTGGCGCTCGGGGTGCGGCTGGCGATCGACGATTTCGGTACCGGCTACTCCAGTCTGGCCTATCTGAAGCGCTTTCCGATCCACAAGCTCAAGATCGATCGGTCCTTCGTGTGCGACATTCCGCACGACGAGAGCGATACCGCCATCGCCACGGCCGTGATCGGTCTGGCCAGTGTGCTCAAGCTGCGCGTGATCGCCGAGGGGGTCGAGACCGACATCCAGCGTCAGTTCTTGTTGGACGCCGGATGCCATGAGTTTCAGGGCTATCTGTGCGCACCGGCCCTGGAGCCGGCGGCCTTTCTGGCGCGGATTGCACAGATCGGTCTGGCCGAGTCGCCCTCTCCATCGCCCTGAAGGCCGTGGGCGCGCCTGGATCAGGCGTCGGCGTTCCTGGAGCCGCCCTGGCAGGGGGGCGAGTCGGGTACACCGCCCTTGGCCTGCCATTCCTCCGGTGTCCAGGTGTGCATGGTCAGGGCATGGAGTCCCTGGCTGAGCTCATCGGCGAGCAACTCATTGAGCCGGCGATGGCGCTCGACCAGCGAGACATCCGCGAACGTCTCACTCACGACCAGGAGCTTGAAGTGGGATTCGGAGTCCGGTGGGACGGCGTGCATATAGCTTTCGTCGACCACGTCCAGATACAGGGGCGCGAGGGTCTCTTGGATCCGGGTCTCGATACGCTGCTTACGGCTCATGATTACGGGATCTCCGTGTTGTGGATCGGTTCGCGGTTCGGTCTCGTTCGCGGTTCGGTCAGCGCTGTCCTTGATTCAGGTCCGGGGGCGGTCGAGCGTCCGCCAGTTCGATGTGCTCGGTGACGAGCCAGCTTCGCGCGGCCTCCAGGAGCCGGTGCTGGATCTCGCGGAGACGCGGATCGCTCAACGCCTCCCGCTCGATGGCTTCCAGACGCCCGTAGAGACTCAGGCGCAGATGCTCGACGGTGCGCACATGGAGCCTCAGATCGTCGAGCAGGCGCGTGAATTCACGGCGTGTCGGCGCCGCCCCGAGCGCCTCGAACAACTGGGTCAGTGCCTCGAAGACGTTCCGGGCATCCGAACCCAGACCGAAATCCGCCGGATGATAAACCAGTTGGCGCTCGGACTGGCGACCGATCCAGAGTCGGAAGCTCTCCTGACGCAGGGCGTGATAGAGCGGTTGCTCCGAGATCAGGACGATCAGCAGCCGGTTGGGATTGGCGAAATAGGAGCCGCCGCGCACCTCCCAGAATCCGTCTTTGATCAGACGGTGGAGACGGATGTGCTCGCGGAAGTCGGCGGCCTGGAGCTGGTCGAGGACCAGCACGGTCGGATCGCCCTCGCTCAGGGCGCAGGCTTCGCTGACGAGGCGGTCGAACGGCTCGATCGGCGGTTCCTCGCGCCCGAGTTCGTCCTGACTCGGCGGCAGTATCACATCCGGCAGCGGCGGATGGGTGTCGGTGAAGTCGTGGTAGAGGATCTGGGGGAAATCGAGCGCGCGGGCGAGGGCGTTGGCGAAGGCCGTCTTGCGCCGTCCGCCGTCGCCCTCGATGTTCAGGGCGCGGATACCGGAGGTCGGCGTTTCGAGCAGGCAGCGCACCTGGAATTCGTAGTCGTCGTTGGACTCGAATCCGTGCGCGTTGAGCTTTTCGGTGAGGCTTGGCATGGGGCCAAGCATAATCGCGACGGCGTTTTAGCCCAAGCGGTTGCGTGGCGGGACGATCGACTCAGCGCAGTAGGGCCAGGATCTCTTCGTGTCCGCCCTCGCGTGCCCAGTCGGCGGCGGTCTTGCCCTCGAAGTCCTTGAGCGTCCGGTCGGCCTGGTGTTCGAGCAATGCCTTGACGCTGGCGACATGGCCTTGCTTGGCCGCCCAGATCAGGGCCGTCCAGCCCATCGTCGACTCCTGATGATCGACCATGGCGCCCTTGTCGAGCAGGCGCTCGACGATGGCGGCATGGTTGTTCGAGGCCGCGAGCATCATGGCCGTATAGCCGCCCGAGTCCATGGCATCGACCTGAGCGCCGGCCTGGAGCAGACGCTCGACGATGGCGGCATGGCCATTGAGCGCGGCCTTCATGAGCGGCGTCCAGTCACAACTGTCGCGCACATTGGGCTGGCGATTGCGGGCCAGGAGTTGCTCGACGGCACTCAGGTCGCCCTGTTCGGCGGACTCGATCAGGGCCATGCCCGGACCATCGGGTGCCATGGCGGTATGCGAGCCGGAGCCTGAATCGGACGGCCCGCATCCGGCCAGCAGTGACAGGAGCGTAACGACGAGGAGGAGTGCGTAGGGCTTGTTCATGGCCGCACATTCTCGTCCTCCGGGTTGGGCCGGCCAATGACAATGCGCAGTCGTCAGGAATTCTCAGGCTCCGGTACGGACCCGTTCGCCATCGGCACGATAGCCGAGCTGAGCCGAAAGGCGGCGTCCGGCATCCATCAATGCCTCGATCCACTCCAGCCGCCGACGCGCGATCGGCGCCGACACCGACAGCCCCGCGCTGACATTCCCCGTCCCGTCGCGGATCAAGACCCCGATGCATCCGACATCGATCTCGGCCTCCTCGTCGTCGAGCGCATAGCCGCGCGCGAGCGATTCGCGACAGGCGTCGATCAGATCGGGCAGGGCGGTGAGGGTGTTGCGGGTGTAGGCGGGCAGGTTGGTGCGCTGGGCATAGGCGCGGATGGCGTCCTCGCCGCCGGCGCCCAGCATCAGCTTGCCGACGGCCGTCACATGCAGGGGCGCGCGCGAGCCGATGAGCTGCTGGACGTGGATCATGCGGTTGGGCGTGGCCTTCTCGATATAGACCACCGAGTCGCCCTCGCGGATGGTGAGATTGATGGTTTCGCCGAAACGGTCGCGCAACGCCTCCATGACCGGGCGGGCGAGGGCGCGCACGTCGAGGTTGCCGTGCAGCCGTACCCCGAGTTGCAGCAGACGCCGTCCGAGTAGGTAGTGGCTGGCGGCGTCCTTCTCGACGAACTGGTTCTGGATCAGGGACGCGAGGATGCGATGGGCGGTCGAGACGTTCAGTCCGGTCTCGGCGGCCAGGATCTTGAGACTGACCGGCTCGGGATAGCGGGCGATGGCGTCGAGCAGGGCGGCGGCGCGGTCGATGACCTGGATGCCTGGGGTGCGCGCGCTGTCTTCCGAAGTGTCGGCGGGTTGAGATGGGGTGTCTTGGCTCATGGCAATGGCTCCATTGATGAAAGCGCATAATTTCGCATAATGAAATCTATCCTTTATTGCGAAAAATCAAGACCGTCTCTACAGTCTCTCCAACGCTAAAGACCAAGCGCCCGACTCAACCGAAACCAACCACGAGGGAGACATCCATGACCCAAGCCGCCACTCCGATCAGTCACAGCGCCGCCAAGCCCGATTTCCGCGACGGCATCCTGCATTTCGGAACACTGCCGGTCGACTTCGAGCACCTGGGCCGGACACCGGCGATCGGCGAGGGTCGCGCGGCCATCGATGCCATCGACGACGCGGCCGTACAACAGACCCAGTGGACGGCCGATACCCTGCGCTATCTGACGCTCCAGCTCTGCGCCTCCAAGCAGTCCGGCCATCCGGGCGGTTTCGCCAGCTCAGCCGATGCCTATGCGGCGCTGGTGATGCTGGGTCATACCAACATCGTCACCGAGGTCGGCCATCACGCGCCCGGTTTCTACAGCGCCATGTTCCTCGACGGCTCGCTGGAATCCATGGGCATCCACACCATGACCGACCTCCAGGCGCGCTTCCGCGAGCGCGACGGGCTGCTGGGGCATCTCTCGGGCGCGGTTCCGGGACTGCTGGCCCCGGCCGGTCCGCTCGGTCAGGGCCAGCACTTCGCCATGGCCGGAGCCTATCTCAATCGCGACCGGCTCTTTCCCTGCACCATCGGTGATGGCGGTCTCGGCGAGCCCTACATCCTCTCGGCCATGAAGCACTTCCACACCGCTTATCCCGAAGTGACCAACTTCCTGCCGGTGCTGGTCTGGAACGGCTACAGCCAGGAGCATCATTCGATGGTGTCGCGGATGGACAACGACGCCATGATCGCCTACTGGCGTGCGCACGACTTCGAGCGCGTGATCCTGATCGACGCCAAGGACTTCGACGACGCGGGGCAGGAGGGGGCTTATGTCGACAGCACGCTCTTCGGTCGCGAGGCACGGCTGGCCTTCTCGCGCGCGGTGCTCGAAGGGGTGCAGGCCGCCGCCGAGTCGGCGCTCGGCGGAACGCTGACGGCGGTGATCCTCAAGCAGCTCAAGGGTGCTGGTGTGCATGCGAGCGGCGCCAAGTCGCACAACCTTTATCCGGGCGACACGGCCGAAAAACCTAACATCGCCGCCGCCTTGGAACGCGGTGCCCTGGCGCCCGAGATCTGGGTGCTGACCCGGACCAATATGAGCCGCGCCGGTGGCGGGCCGGCCGCGCGGACCGTGGTCACGGAGTTCGAGCGCCAGTTGCCCGAGATCGGTCGGCTCCCGCTGCACGAATTCGCACGTGGCGAGCAGGCCGTTCCGGCCAGCGCCCTGGCGAACCTGGTGGCTGAACTGGGTCGACGTGATCCGCAGTTCGTCGTCACCAACGCCGACGGCAACGAAGCCTCGGCCATGAAGGCTATCAACGACGCGCTCAAGATCCGCCATCCGACCGCCGATCCGCTCTACAACCAGTCGCCGAGCGGTCAGGTCTATGAGCCGCTGAACGAAGACGCCTGCGCCGGACTTGCGGCCGGGATCGCGCTCTTCGGCGGGCGGTCGCTGTGGCTGTCCTACGAGAGCTTCGCCATCAACGGCTGGCCGATCGTGCAGACCGTGGGTCAGGCGATGGCCGAGCTACGGCGCAGGACACCGGCGATGGTGTCGATGTTCACCGCCGGTGCGCTGGAGCAGGGCCGCAACGGCTGGACCCATCAGCGTCCCGAGATCGAGAACTACATCGGTGGTCAGGTGCGCAACGGCAACGTCTATCTGCTCTATCCGGCCGACGCCAACATGATCCAGGCCGCCTATGCCTGGGCGGTCGAGCAGTCCAACAAGTGCATCAGCATCGTGGCTTCCAAGTCGGCGTTGCCTGTGCACACCACGCTCGACCAGGCGCGCGAGGCGATCGAGCGCGGGGCGATCTGTCTGTATGAATCGGCGCCTGGGGCGCGTGGGACCGTGGTCTTCGCCGTGACGGGCGACATGGTGTTCCAGCCGGTGTTCGCCGCCAAGGATCGGCTGGAGGCGGCGGGCTATCGGGTGCGCATCGTCGCTGTGGTCAACCCGCGCCGGCTCTATCGCGAGCGCGATGTGGCCTGGTCGCACAGTGCGCAGCCGGATGGACGGTTCATGTCGGATGCGGAGTTCGAGGCGCTCTTCGCGGGGGATGTGTTGATTGGGGTGAGTGGCGGCGGGACCGTGGCTCTGGAGCCGGTGTTGCTGCGCTCGCGGGCGGCGGGACGCGATCTGATCGGCTGGCAGCGCGGCGAGACCACGGCCAGTCCGGCCGAGATCATGGCCTACAACGGCATCTCGCCCGAGAGCCTGGAGCGACGCGCGCTGGAGTTGCTGGACTCCGAAGACGCGCGTCTGGATCGGGCGGCTTAGGTTGGGGCGGGGCGGCTCGGGGTGCGGCTGTCGGGGGGCCGCCGTGAATACATCCCTGTAGGCTTGACGGCCGCATCCCTGCGGCCGACACCCCCCGACAGCCGCACCCCGAGCCTTGTGCCTGAGAACTTTTCGCGGAGCCGCTGATGAACGATTCTCCCAAGACCAAGATCATCGCCATCGACGACGACCCGACCGGCTGTCAGACCGTGCATTCCTGTCTGCTGCTGACGCGCTGGGATGTGGAGACACTCGTCGAGGCGCTGAACGATGAGTCACCGCTGTTCTTCGTGCTGAGCAATACGCGCGGTCTGGATGCCGTGCAGGCGGCGGCCGTGACACGCGAGATCTGTGTCAATCTGCGCGCGGCGCTCGACCGGCTCGCCGGGGATGGGCAGTCGATCCGTCCGTTGATCGTCAGCCGCTCGGATTCGACGCTGCGCGGTCACTATCCGGTCGAGACCGATGTCATCGCTGAGAAGCTTGGCCCCTTCGATGCACATTTCCTGGTGCCGGCCTTCTTCGAGGGCGGGCGGATCACGCGCGATGGGGTGCATTATCTGCTGGTCGACGGTCGGCCGGTGCCGGTCAATGAGACCGAATTCGCGCGTGATTCGGTCTTCGGTTATCGGCACGCCTTTCTGCCCGACTATGTGGCGGAGAAGACCGGCGGGCGCATTCGGGCCGATCAGGTCGAGCGCTTCGGTCTGGACGATGTGCGGGGTGAGATTGGCGCGCGTCTGCTGAGTTTGAACGGGAACCGTTGCTGTGTGGTCGATGCCGAGCGTCAGGCCGATCTCGATGGTTTCGCGCGTCAGGTGCTCGCGGCGGTGGGGGAGGGCAAGCGTTTTCTGTTTCGCAGCGCGGCCAGTTTGCTGACCGCCTTCGCCGCGCTGCCGCCACAGCCGGTCGCGGCACGGTCGATGTCGGCCTATGTGCGCGGCGGACGTCCAGGCGTGGTGCTGGTCGGCTCGCACGTGGCCAAGTCGAGCCGGCAGTTGCAGACCCTGATCGAGACGACCGACGTGGCGCCGGTCGAGATTGATCTGGAGCATCTGGTTCAGGACGAGGCGGGTCTGTTCGACACCATCATCGACCGTCTGGAGACCGCCCAGCACGAGAACCGCAACCTGGTGCTCTATACCAGCCGTGGCGAGCGCCAATTTCCGACCACGGCCGAGCGTCTGGCCTTCGGTGAGCGGGTCTCGGGCTTTCTGGTGCGGATCGTCCAAAACCTGCCGCGCGAAACGGGCTTCCTGATCAGCAAGGGCGGCATTACCTCGAACGACACCCTCAGCCGGGGTCTGGCGCTGCGCACGGCGCGCGTGCTCGGCCAGATCCTGCCCGGCTGTCCGGTGGTGCGCTGTCCGGCCGACCATCCGCGCCTGCCCGAGCTGCCGGTGGTCATCTTTCCGGGCAATGTCGGTGATGACGCCTCGCTGGCTGAGATCTATCGCGTCCTGACGCTTCGCGGCTGAACGAACTCAACGTTTCGGGTATTTTATTTGCGCGGCCCTATCCCTTACATTGAAGGCGGTCGTCTTCCCAACCAGTGGCTTCTGCTACGGATGAAGCCCGATGACATCGAGCCGTGAGCTGAAAACCAAGGAATCCAATCCATGACCGCCCTGATCGAAGCCCGCAATCTGGTCCGTCTCTATCCCGGCGGCGTGCGCGCGGTCGATGGTCTCAGCTTCCAGGTTGCGCCCGGCGAGTGCTTCGGGTTGCTGGGTCCGAACGGCGCGGGCAAGACGACCACGCTCGAAATGCTCGAAGGCATCCAGACCCCGACCTCGGGTCAGGTGCTGTTCAAGGGGCGACCGCTGGGGCGCGACGACCGCGAGTCGATCGGCATCCAGTTCCAGGCCACGGCGCTCCAGGACTTCCAGACCGTCGCCGAGTCGCTGGCCATGTTCGCCAGTCTCTATCGGCGCCGCGCCGATCGCGACGAGCTCATCCGACTCTGTCATCTGGGCGACATCCTCGACCGCGACACCCGCAAGCTCTCCGGCGGCCAGCGTCAGCGGCTACTGCTGGCCGTCGCTCTGGTCAATGATCCCGAGCTGGTGTTCCTCGACGAGCCGACCACCGGACTCGATCCGCAGTCGCGGCGCAATTTCTGGGGCCTGATCGAGCAGGTGCGCCGGCGCGGCACCACGGTGCTGATCACGACCCACTACATGGAAGAGGCCGAGCGTCTGTGCGACCGGATCGCCATCGTCGATCAGGGTCGCATTCTGGTCGAGGGACGCCCGGAGGCGCTGATTCGTGCTGAGTTCCCGGCGCGTCTGATCCGGCTGCCGGATTCGGCCTGGCCGGCCGGTGTGCCGCTGCCGCCCGAGGCTCTGATGCGCAACGGCGAGATCGAACTGCCGACCGATGAGGTCGCACCCCAGCTCGACGAGCTGGAGCGCATCGGCGCCGATCTGAGCGCCCTGCGCGTGGCCACGCCCAATCTGGAAGACCTCTTTCTCAAGCTCACCGGACATACACTCAGGACTTGACCCATGTGGACACGCATCCGCGCCATCCTGGTCGCGCGCAACCGGGAGTTCTACCGCGACCGTGCCGGTCTGGGCTGGAACCTCCTGATGCCGATGCTGATGGTGCTGGCCTTTGCCTTCATCTTCCAGGACGAACAGTCCGATCTGCTCAAGATCGGCGTGCTGACGCCGGGCGGTACGCTGAGCGGGATCGAGTCGTCCGCGCTCGACCTGGAGTATGTGACCTTCGTCCCCGTACCCGTGGCGGATCTGGCGGCAGCCATCGTCAAGGTCGAGCGCCATCAACTGGATCTGCTGCTCGATCCGGGCGCGGCGGCACCGCGCTACTGGGTCAATGGCGATTCGGCCAAGGGTTATCTGGCCGAGCGGCTGCTGCTGGCGGCCGAATCATCAGGGGGCGAGGCCGGCGCCAATATCCGGACCGGCATCGAACCCGAACGCCAGACTCTGAGCGGCGCGGCGCTGCGCTATGTCGACTGGGTACTGCCGGGCGTGCTGGCGATGAACATCATGTTCTCCAGCCTGTGGGGCGTGGGCTGGGTGATCGTGCGCTATCGCAAGAACGGCGTGCTGCGAAGGCTCAAGGCCACGCCGCTGAGTCCCTGGGAGTTCCTGACCGCACAGGTGCTCTCGCGGCTGCTGGTGGTGCTGGGGGCGAGTCTGATCGTCTATCTGGGCGCCGCCTGGCTGCTGGACGTGCCGATGCGCGGCTCCTATGTGGCGCTGGCGCTGGTCTATGTCGCCGGGTCGCTGTGCCTGATCAGTCTGGGCCTGATCATCGCCGCGCGTCTGCGCACCGAGGAACTGGCCGACGGACTGCTCAATCTGCTGTCCTGGCCGATGCTGCTGCTGTCGGGGGTGTGGTTCTCGATGGAGGGCACCAGTGCGCTGGCGCAATGGGTCTCGCAGGCGCTGCCGCTGACGCATCTGGTCGCGGCGGCGCGCGCCGTGATGATCGATGGAGCCGGTGTGGTGGAGGTCTTGCCGGAGATCGGCGTGTTGCTGGCGCTGGCGGTCGCTTTCCTGACCCTGGCGACCTGGATGTTTCGCTGGGAGTGATGGCGGCGTTCTTATTCGGAGGCGGTTAAGGTGCTGATGGTTTCCAAAGCCGCCATCCTGTTCGCAGGGCACGCCTCATAGCGTACCCTGCGGCTTCAGTGCGCGATCAGCTCACCGTGACCGGATTCCCGAACACCCGATTGCGCACCGCCTTGCGGATCAGATCCGCCGGAACGATGAGGATCGCCAGCGCCAGCACCGTCAGCCATTCGCCGAACGACAGACCGACGGTGCGCAGGATCTCGCCGCCGAAGGTGATGAAGAACACCTGGATCGCCATGATCGACGGAATGATGATCGAGAACAGCCGGTTGTCGAGCAGATGCTCGAACAGGTTCAGCCCCTGGGTGCGGGCGTTGAAGGTGTTGAACACCTGCACGAACACGAAGAAGGCAAAGAACGCCGTCAGGAACTTGGCCTGGGCCTCGGGCGTACCGACCGCATAGCCGCCGTCGAACCAGCCCTGCGTCAGATCGCTGGTCAGGAACAGAATGCTGATGGCCGCGATCAACCCGCCATTGATCAGGATCGACGACCACATATCCCGGTTGATCAGCTGCTCGTCGCGCCGCAGCGGCGGTTCGTGCATGTAGCGCCCGAGCGCCGCCTCGCCCGCAAAAGCCAGACCGGCCAGGGTGTCCATGATGATGTTGAGCCACAGCAACTGGGTCATGGTCAGCGGCAGGTCGAAGCCGAAGAACTGCCCCAGGAACACCACCAGGATCGCCGAGACGTTCACGGTCAACTGGAACACCAGGAACTTGCGGATCGACTTGAACAGCGTGCGCCCGTAGAGCACCGCCTTGGTCAGCGAGGAGAAGTTGTCATCGAGGATGACGATGTCGCCCGATTCCTTGGTCATCTCGGTGCCGCTGCCCATCGCGAAGCCCACGTCGGCGTTCTTGACCGCCGGGGCGTCGTTGACCCCGTCGCCGGTCATGCCGACCACCAGATTCAGCTCCTTGGCCAGTTTGACCAGTCGGCTCTTGTCGGTCGGGAAGGCGCGTGCCACCACATAGAGATGCGGCAGGATCTGCTTGACCTCGTCGTCTGAGCGTTCGCCCAGCTCGGCTGAGGTCATGACGATGGCCTGCGGGTCGTCCTCCAGCAGACCCACGTCCTTGGCGATCGCCTGCGCCGTCTCCTTGGCATCACCCGTGATCATGACGACATGGATGCCTGCCTGCTTTGCGGTCTTGACCGACTGATAAGACGTCGTGCGCAGTTCGTCGCGCATCCCGAACACGCCGACCAGGGTCAGCGACTCGGGCAGGGCGTTGGTCTCGGAGTCGATCGGCGTCTCGGTGACGGCGACTGCCAGCAACCGCATGGCACGCGCCGAGAGTTTGCTCATCGCCGCCTGGAGCGGCGCCGGATCGCTCAGTTCATGGACCTTGCCCTCGCCGTCGAGCCGGCGCACGCAGTTCTTCAGAATGACTTCCGGCGCGCCCTTGACCAGGGTCAGCGCCCGCTCGCCGCGTACCTGGGTGGCCGAGAACTTGCGGCTGCTGCTGAACGGGATCATGTCCACGACATCGGAATTGTTCGTCGCCAGATAGGGCGTGACGAAGCGCAGCAGCGCCTGCTCGGTGCGGTCGGCGCCGACCAGCTTGGGATCACTGGGGTCACTGGCATCGATCACGGCACTGGTGTTGTTGCGCAGCGCAAAGCCGGCCTCGTCACGCAGCGCCTGCGGAATGGCTTCCAGCGACTCGAAACGCTCGCCGGTCCCGGTCAGGAAGGCGCTCACCGACAGCTTGCCCTGGGTCAGGGTGCCGGTCTTGTCGGTGAACAGCAGATTGAGACTGCCGGCGGTCTCGATGCCGAGCAGCTTGCGTACCAGCACCTTTTCGCTCAGCAGCTTCTTCATGTTGATGGCCAGCACCATCGCGATCATCATCGGCAGCCCCTCGGGCACCGCGACCACGATGACGATGATGGCCAGGATCAGCGCCGTCACCACGTCACTGACGATGAGACCGATGTCCTGTGCCCAGTAGCTCTCCAGTCCGCCGCCTTGCAGGAAGACGTTGTTGAACATGAAGGCCAGGAAGATGAAGGTGGCCCCAACGTAACCGAAGGTGGCGATATGGCTGCCGAGCACCGTCAGCTTGTGCTGGAGCGGCGAGAGCCGGTCCTCGGCCGAGAGCAGTTCCTTCATGGTCTGACCATAGCGGGTCTTGTCGCCCACGGCGGTGGCGCGCATCACGCACTCGCCGTCGACCAGCAGCCCGGCGCGCGACAGACGGTGCTCTTCGGGCGCGGCTTCATCGGCCGTGCCAGCGGGCAGAGCGCTCTTTTTGACCGGCTCGGACTCGCCGGTCAGCGCCGCCTCGTCGACCTCGGCATGACCGCCGATCAGCAGGCCATCGGTGGGGACGGTGTCGCCCGGTTGCAGCAGCACATGATCGCCGACCACCAGATCATTGATCGGGATCTCGGTCAGATGGCCGTTGCGAAACACCTTGACCCTGATCAGCGAGGCTTCCTCCAGCAACCGCTGGAAGGACTGTTCGTTGCTGTACTCCGACCAGGTGGCGACGAAGGTGGCGATGACCACCGCAAAGGCGATACCGACGCTCTCGTACCACTCGGCATAGCCGAGGAAGGTCAGGAGCACCGTGATCGCGAGCGCCACGATCAGGATGATGATGATCGGATCCTTGAGATTGCCGAGCAGTTTGTCCCAGAAGGTCTCGGTCTCCTGGCTGGCGACGGCGTTGGATCCATGCTGGGCGCGCGAGCGCTCGGCTTCTTGGTCGGTCAGTCCCGGATAGCTGAACTTCATGGCAGGGAATCTCCGTCAGCATGAGTGAGGAACGGGGCGTCTATCTTACCGCCGCTTGCAAATCGGCGGCGAAAACCTGAAATTGGCCACTCCTGTGTGTGGTATTTCGAGTGAGGCCAACAGCATGTCGGATGAGGATCAGGTGACGAACGCAGAGCACGACGAGACCCTGGAATCGAGCGCCAATCAGGATCTGGAGCAGGATCAGGAGACCGATCAGGAATCGACCCCGATTCAACTGGCGCGCGCCAATGACGTGCTGCCCGGCGAGATCCATCTGCTCCCCGTCGCCTCGCGTCCCTTCTTTCCCGGTCAGGCGGTGCCGCTGATGATGTCGGCCGAACCCTGGGCGCCGACCATGAAGGCGGTAGCCAAGACCGATCACAAGATCCTCGGCGTGGTGCTGGTCGACAGTGAGACCTCGGAAGAGGCGACCACCGAGAGCTTCAGACAGATCGGCACCGCCTGCCGGGTGCATCGCATCCATCAGCAGGACGGGCATCTGCAAGTGCTGGTCGAGTGTCTTCAGCGATTCAAGATCGAGGGCTGGGTGCATCCGGAGACGCCGTTCCGCGCCCGCGTGACCTATCTGCCCGAGCCGGAAGGACCGCCCAACGGCGAGGTCAAGGCCTATGCGATGGCGGTCATCAACACCATCAAGGAGCTGCTGCCGCTCAATCCGCTCTATGTCGAGGAGCTGCGCATGTTCCTCGACCGATTCGGCCCCGACGATCCCTCGCATCTGGCCGATTTCGCGGCGAGTCTGACCACCTCGACCAAGGATCAGCTCCAGGAAGTCCTGGAGATCCTGCCGCTTCTGCAACGCATGGAAAAGGTGCTGGTCCTGCTCAACAACGAGCTGGAACTGGCCCGCGCCCAGCAGAAGATCCGGCGCACGGTCGAAGAGAAGATGCACAAGCAGCAGCGCGAGTTCTTCCTGCGCGAGCAGCTCAAGGCGATCCAGAAGGAGCTGGGCATCGCCAAGGACGACCGCACCGCCGAGATCGACAAGTTCCGCGAACGGCTCGAAAAGCTCACCCTGACCGAGCAGGCCCAGAAGCGCGTCGACGAGGAACTCGACAAGCTCGGGATGCTGGAGACCGGTTCGCCCGAGTATGCCGTCACCCGCAACTATCTGGACTGGATCACGCTTCTGCCCTGGGGCAAGCATTCCGACGATATCCTCAACCTCAAGCGCGCGCGGCGCATCCTCGACCGCGATCACTACGGCCTGGAGGACGTCAAGGAACGCATCCTCGAATTCCTCGCCGTCGGCATCCACAAGGGCGAGATCTCCGGCTCCATCATCCTGCTGGTCGGCCCGCCCGGCGTGGGCAAGACCTCGATCGGACACTCGATCGCCGACGCGCTCGGACGGCGTTTCTATCGCTTCTCGGTCGGCGGCATCCGCGACGAGGCCGAGATCAAGGGGCATCGTCGCACCTATATCGGCGCCATGCCGGGCAAGTTCCTGCAAGCCATGAAGGAGGCCGAGACCTCCAACCCGGTGATCCTGCTCGACGAGATCGACAAGATCGGCGCCTCCTACCACGGCGACCCTGCCTCGGCGCTGCTCGAAGTGCTCGACCCGGAGCAGAACACCGACTTCCTCGACCATTACCTGGATCTGCGTTTCGACCTGTCCAAGGCGCTGTTCGTCTGCACCGCCAATCAGCTCGACACCATTCCGGGACCGCTGCTCGACCGCATGGAGGTCATCAAGCTCTCGGGCTACATCGCCGAGGAGAAGCTCCAGATCGCCAAAAAATATCTGCTGCCGCGCCAGATCGAGCGCGCCGGAATCGGCAAGAAGGCGGTCAAGCTCGACAGCGCGACCCTGCGCGCCCTGATCGAGCGCTATGCGCGTGATGCCGGGGTGCGCCGGCTGGAGAAACAGCTCGGCAAGATCGTGCGCAAGGTCGCGGTGCGGATGCTCGAAGGCGAGGAGACCCCGATCCGGGTGCGCGAGCAGGATCTCAAGGGCTATCTCGGAAGCCCCGTGTTCCGCGACGAGCGCAAGCTCTCGGGACCGGGCGTGGTCACGGGGCTGGCCTGGACCGCCATGGGCGGAGCGACGCTCTCGATCGAGGCGGCGCACACCCACAGCTTCACGCGCGGTTTCAAGCTCACCGGCCAGCTCGGCGACGTGATGAAGGAATCGGCCGAGATCGCCTACGGCTATGTCGTCAGCCACGCCCAGGACTTCGGGGTCGACCCCGCGTTCTTCGAGAAGTCCTTCATCCATGTTCATGTCCCGGCCGGTGCCACGCCCAAGGACGGCCCCTCGGCCGGCATCACCCTGGCCTCGGCACTGCTGTCGCTGGCGCGCAACCAGCCGGTGCGGCGCATCGCCATGACCGGCGAGATCACTCTCACCGGCGAGGTGTTCCCGGTCGGCGGCATCCGCGAAAAGCTCATCGCCGCCCGTCGTGCCGGGATCAAGGAGATCATCCTGCCCGCCGACAATCAGGGCGACTTCGAGGAAGTCCCCGAGCATGTGCGCAAGGGGCTGGAGGTCCATTTCGCCTCGCGCTTCGAGGACGTGCTGCCCTGGCTGTTCAAACGCTGAGACGGGCCGGCTGAACCGCGACGCCGCACCGGCTCAAGGAATCGCACGGCACGCCGATACACTCGCCATGTAGGCGGGTGCGGGTGTCGGCGATAGGGCCGACCCGACCCCAGGTCAAATCATCGGCATCTTGCCTGGAGTCAGCGGTGAACAAGAGACTGGAACGCGCCGCCCCCACGGCGGCGGGCACGAGGGCCGTGGTCGAGCCGATCGCGGCCCACTGGCAGGACGAGCGGTTGTGGCTGGAACTCGTCTCGGACCCCAAGACCCGTCACTGGACGGTGTGTGTGCGCGATGAGTTCGGGCATCGGGTGCAGCGTCATCTCGGGTTGGATCGGGCACTGGACATGCTGGCCTGTGGCGTGCGCGGTTGTGCCCGGCCCTTCGGCTGGAGGGGGGCCTGAATGTCGGTCGAGACGCCGGTTTTACGTCGGCAGCCGGGCTTGAGCGTCAGTGAGCCGTCGTTTCAGGTCCGGATCGGGTGCCATTCCGCTCAAATACAGCCTGGGAGTCAGTTGGCACATATTTCGCCTCGCCTGGAACATGGCTCATCTTTCCGGGGGCGTCATGTGTCACCGAATCCGCAAACCGATCCGTCGCGACTGGCGCTCGTTCCCACGGCGGGGCCCAGCCGCCGTCAGCCGCCCGAGACGATCGACACCATCCGTTTTTTGCAAGCCGTTACCGCCTCGCTGGATCTGGAGGAAGTGCTCGGGGCGCTCAACGAGTTCCTGCATCAGGCGTTCGAGCATGGCGGCTGGGAGTATCATGGCCCGGGCGACGACTGCCGTCTGACGGGTGGCCAGTCCGATCGCCACCGGCTCGAATACAGCCTGACCCTCAACGGACAGGCGCTGGGTGCACTCAGACTCATGCGCGGTCGGCGCTTCTCCGAGGACGATCAGCAGCGCATCGAGGGGCTGCTGGCACTCGCCGCGCCCGCCATCCAGAACGCCCTGCGTTTCTCGCACGTCAACCGGCAACTGGAGCGCGACCCCCTGACCGGACTCGGTAATCGCCGCGCCCTGTCGGTCCAGGGCGAGCAATGGCTGGCCGACAGCGTGCGTCATCACCATCCGCTCTCGATGCTGGCTCTGGATCTGGACCGCTTCAAGGCCGTCAACGACACTTACGGCCATCCAGTCGGCGACCGCGTGCTGTGCCGGGTCGCCGAGACGCTGATGGCCGTGACGCGCACGGCCGATCTCTGCGTGCGTCTGGGAGGCGACGAATTCGTCGTGCTCTTGCCCGAGACCGGCCTGAGGGCCGCCCTGGACTGTGCCGAGCGCATCCGTAGCGCACTGGCACAACACTGCATCACAACCGAATCCGGTTCGTGCATCGCAATCAGCGTGAGCATCGGTGTCGCGACCCTGCAACCCGACATGAGCCTCGATCAGCTCTACCACCAAGCCGATGCCGCGCTCTATGCGGCCAAGCAGGCGCGCGACGCCGATCCATCGCCCCCCGTCCAGCCAAACATCGAAGCCCTGCGATAAGCGCTTGCGGGCGCAAGGAGTGATGGGATCGACACCGCTCGACGACGACTTCGTTTAGACTGTCCCGCCATGTTCGCCTCATCATCCCTCCACACAAGCCTCGGGACAGCAAGTAGTATGTTGAAGAACACTCGATTGAGCGTGAAGCTGGCCGCCAGTTTCTTGGCGATGGCGGTGATCCTATTGATCCTTGGTGTCCTGGGCATCAGGGGTGAGCTGAGTATGCGTGATCATCTCGTCGCGATGAGCCAGGAGAGCCTGCCGGCGATCGTGCAGCTCAATCGGCTCAACTACGAGCGCGCTCAGATCCGCAGTCAGACTTATGAGACTAAGGGACTGACGACCTGGGGACCGCGCACACGAGAACTGCTCGAACAGGTTCTGCGCCAGCGTGTCGCCTCCTGGACCATCGTCGAGGACGCGCTCGCCCGACTCGAGACGCTCCCGCAGTCCGTCAGTGAGCAGGCCGTCTTCTCAGCCCTCAAGACCGATTACGCGAGTTGGCGCGAGCATTACGCCGAACTCGATCGCCTGACGCGCGGGATGCTCGACGCTCAGGATCAGGACACCTATTCCGCTCTGCTTGCACAATTTGCACAACGGGTCGACGAGAGCTTCCTGGTCTCCGACCGGGTCGGCGTACTCATCGAGTCCCTGGTCGCACTCAGAAACACGTCATCCGGCGACAGGCTGACGCAGGCGCTCAAGGAGGGTGATGTCATGGTCATGCTCTATGGCATCGGCATGGCCATGGGCCTGGCGCTGGCGGCCATCCTTGGTTTCCTCATCACCCACAGCACACTGCGCCAGTTGGGCGGCGAGCCGGCACGGGTGGTGGCCATCGTCAACCAGCTCGCCGAGGGCGATCTGACGACCCGTATCCAGCTGCGTCCCGGAGACGAGACCAGCCTCATGGCGTCCATGGCGCGCATGGTCGAGAGCATGCGTCGCGTCCTGCGGGACGTCTCCAATGCCAGTTCGCAGGTGTCCGCTGCGGCCGTCGAACTTTCGGCCACCAGCGAGGAGACCAACCAGCAGGTGCGCGTCGAGCAGTCCGAGACCGATCAGGTCGCCACCGCCATGAACGAGATGACGGCCACGGTCGAAGAGGTCGCGCGCCACGCCGCCGCCGCCGCGCGCGCCGCGCAGGACACCGATCGCGAGACCGAGGCCGGCGGCCAGGTGGTGGCGCAGACGATCTCGGCGATCGACCTGCTGGCGCAGGAGGTCGAGTCGGCCAGTCAGGTGATCGCGCGGCTCTCCGAGGACAGCACCGAGATTGGCGCCGTGCTGGACGTGATCCGGGGTGTGGCCGAGCAGACCAATCTGCTGGCACTCAATGCCGCGATCGAAGCGGCGCGTGCCGGCGAGCAGGGACGCGGCTTCGCCGTGGTGGCCGCCGAGGTGCGGACTCTGGCCAGCCGGACCCAGTCCTCGATCCAGGACATCCAGGAGAAGATCGAGCGGGTGCAGAACGGCTCGGCGGGTGCGGTCGCGGTGATGGCCAAGGGCCAGGCGATGGCGCGCGAGAGCGTGGCCCAGGCTCAGCGTGCCGGCGAATCGCTCCAGGCCATCAGCGCCGCCATCACCAGCATCAACGACATGAACCGCCAGATCGCCAGCGCCGCGGAGGAACAGACAGCGGTGGCCGAGGAGATCAACCGCAACATCCACACCATTTCCACGACGGTCGATCAGACCGCCGCCGGCGCGGCCCACATCGCCAGTGCCAGCGATGAGCTGGCGCGGCTGGCCAGTATGCTCCAGGAGCGGGTCGCGCGGTTCAGGCTCTGAGGCTGGAGAATCCCGTCACTCCAGCGGATCGTCACCGTGCCGGACGAACCGCTGGATCAGTTCCTCCAGAATCGTCGGATTGAGCGGCTTGACGATATGCGCGTCGAGACCGAACTCCAGACAACGCTCGCGCTCGCTGTCCAGCCCCAGCGTACTCAGGCCGATGATGGGTGTGCGTCTCGCGCCCGGTTCCTCCAGGCGGCGCATGGCGCGCGCGACCTCGATCCCGTCGACGTCCGGCAGGTAGAGATCCAGGAAGACCAGATCATAGGCCTCGGATCGGAACTGCTCGATGGCCAGTCCGCCGCTGTTGACGATCAGCGTCTCGTGCCCCCACTCCTGGAGCAGGGTGCTGGCGAGCTTCTGGTGCAGCAGACCGCTCTCGACGAGCAGGATGCGCAGACGCTGGCGGTACTCGACCAGCGTGTGCCGCGTGAGCAGTGGACGTGCCTGTCGGGACGCATCCAGGGGCATGAGCAGTCGTGTGAGCAGTTCGCGCAACTCGCGTGGCGAGGCCGGTTTGGTGAGGAAGGCGTCGATCCCGACCTCTCGGCAACGCTGAGCGTCGCCGCGCTGTCCGATCGAGGCCAGCATCAGGAGTGCCGACCGTTCGGTCGGGCGTTCTGCCCTCAGACGGGCCGCCAACTCGAATCCGTCGAATTCAGGGAGCGTGGAATCGAAGACATAGACATCGAACCCCTGGCCCTGTGCCAGATCCAGGGCCTGACGCCCTGTGCTCGCCTCCTGGACCTCGAATCCCCAGTGTTTGAACCAATAGGCCAGTGTGCGGCGTGCGATGGTCTGGTCGTCGACGAGGAGCGCGCGTCGGCCCGGCCAGCTCGCCAGTGGTCGTGGAGCGGCTTCGCTGGAGTCTAGGCGGATGAGCGGAAGCATGAGATGCAGGCTTCCGGAGTCCTGGGTCTCGATCCACATCCGGCCGCCCAGGCGCTCGACCAGGCGTGCGCAGGTGGTCAGACGCAATCCGCTGTGGCTGAAGGCCGGTGCCTGTACCGCCTCGGTCGTCGCGGCAGGATCGATCAGACGTTGGAGTTCGGTGAGCGGACGTCTGAAGCCCAGGATCGAGAACTGGATCCAGTCCAGCGACGGATCCTCGCTGGTGAGTCGCCGTGCTTGAACACGGAGCTTGTCGTCTTGACCGAAGACGAGCGCGGCATTCCAGAGCGTGGTCAGCACCTGGCGGATGCGACCCGGATCGCCCTGGCTGTGGGTCGGCAGGGCGTCGAGTCGTTCGTAGTGGATCTCGTGTCCCTGGCGTCCCGCGTTGGTCGTGAGCGCATCGATCAGATCGGCGACCAGCACCGATGGGTTGAAAGGAATCTGCTCGATGGTCATTTGACCGGTCTCGATACGCGCGAAATCGAGCAGTTCGTCGATCTGGCCGAGCAAGCGGGCGGTCGCTGAACGAATGAGATCGAGATAATGACGCTGGGTCTGTTCGAGTGACGTATGGAGCGTCAACTCGCTGAGTTCGAGGATGTCTTTGACCGGAACGCGGATCTCATGGCCGATGTCGGCGAGACGCTGGTTTCTGGCGCGATACGCTGATTCGATTCCGTGCTTGAGTTCGGTGCGGCGGCGTGCGCCGCGCGCGGCCTGGGCCAGCATCATGGCCACCAGGGCCAGTCCCTGCTGGAGGTCGGATGTCGGCTCACCAGCTGTCGCCGGACGGACGAGGATCAGGAGACCGAATCCGGGGAGCCGCGCGGCCAGCACATGGCCCATCTCGCCCGCATTCAGGATCGGGAGTCCCAGGGGGCGCTCGGCCAGAGCCGTTTCCAGCGAGCTTGGCGACCAGTCGTCCCAGAAGGCGCCATAGAGCGGGTTGCGTGGCAGGGCTTCCGGATGCAGGCAGACGAGAGGGGGCTGTTCCGGTGGGGTGGAGACCGGAGACTCCAGCACAGCGGCTCCGCTCGCATCGAGCAGGCGCACCATCTCGGCCAGAAAACGCTGGAGCATCGGCTCCAGTTCCAGTGAGTCATCGATCGCCCGCGACAACTCGCCGAGCAGCTCGTAGGCATTGGAGGGGGTCATGATCGTCGATGGTCCGAGCGGGCGTTGCGCGATGTTCGGGTGACTCCGGGGGCCGTGGAGCGCCCCCGTCGAACCCATTCAACGAGTCACTATAGTCAAGTCGCCCCGCTTCGTCATCCTGGGACGATGGTGTTGGCGGTCCCTCGCCGTCGGATTCAGTCGGCGTCCGTGTCTGATGCCGGGCCGGGGGGCGTGCTGCCCGGAGCCGGTGTCTCGTCCGTCACAGGCGAGTCAGGCGCGGAGGATTCCGGTTGCGCGTCGGTGCCTGTCGTCGGCTCGGGCTGGACGATGAGCGTGGATCGATCCAGGTCGACCCATTCCATCAGATCGTATTTCGACAGCCTGAAGGCTTGGGGGCGCTTGGCGTCCTTGAGCACAGAGTCCTCGCTCCCGGCGAGTCCGGCGATCCGGTAGGTGCGCGATTCACCCTCGCTGAGTTCGATCTTCAACTCAAGCACAGGCTTTGACGCGTCCTCGGCTGGGGCCTCTGTCGCGGCGAAGACATCGCGATAGCTGAGGTTGGCCAGGGTACGCACCAGCTCGCGTGCCTTGTCCTGTTCCAGAGGCTCGTTCTCACCTGCATTGGCCAAACGCCAGCCCTCACCGTCCTTCTCCAGGCGCCAGTCGGCGCCTTCGATGGCGGTGATCTGTGTCTGATCGAGGCGCAGCTGCCCCTGGTCGAGCCAGTCGACACGGCGGTTGGAGACGTCCGCGATCGCCAGATCCAGCTCGTAGACGGCAGAGTCGTCCGCCGGACGGCCGAACAGACGCTTGAAGCGCGGTGTTTCACCCAGGATCAGGGTCGCGATCGGTCCCTGTGCGCCTTCGAGCGTCAGGCGTCTGTTGAAGCCGGTGTCGGCGACCTTGAAGCGTTCGCGCGCCTCGGCGCTGGTGGCCACGGGCAGCGGGCGTTTGAGCGCGGCCAGCGTGGTCAGGAGCTGATCGGCCTTGAAGCCGGCGGCGGGGAAGTCGCCCAGTTCGCCGATCACCCAGGCGCCGCCGTCGCGCCGTTCGAGGCGCACCGGATCGGCGCCGTCCGTGCCTTCGATGCGGATCGCCGTCACCTGCGCCGGCTCGAAGTCGATCAGCGGCGTTTGCGGCGCGAAGGCGCGCGTGCTCGGGGCGCTCAGGCTCTGGCCGAGCGCGATCAGCAGTTGCAGGGCGAGCAGTCCGGCCAGCCCCATGACCAGGGGCGCGCGCAGATCCGGACGCCAGCCGAGATCGGCCTTGGGCATCGGAGTCTTGGTGTCAGCGGCGGTCGGCCCGCTCGCCGATTTCGAGAGGGATGTCGTATTGGTCGCTGTCATGACTCACTGACCTCCTTGACCCAGGATGGCGGCATGGTAGCGGGCGCGACGGGCGCGGGCGCGACGATGCAGCGCGTAGACGAGCGCCAGTCCGCCGAGTGCCAGCAGATAGTTGAGCGACTCCCAGAAGAGGCGCGCCTCGCGGCCGATCGGATCGAGCAGACGCCCGAACTGCCCCTGACCGCGTAGCGACAGCAGTCCACGGTCCTCCAGCGACCAGTCGATGGCGTTCTGGACCAGTTCGAGCGGCTTGAGATAACGGCTCTGGGTGGCCTCGTTGGCAAGACTGATGGCGGTGTCGCCGAGGAAGCTGGACGAGCCGATCAGGATCAGCCGCGCCGACTCGGGCGAGCTGTCGATGACGCTCGAGATCACTGGCGGCCTGGAGGCTTGCGGACTTTCGGCGTCCTCGTTTTCGTCGCTGTCGGATTCCGGCCTGGTCTCGTCTGTGGCGAGCAAGGGCGAAGGCTGACCGGCGAACGGCGAATCGAACCGTCCTTCGACAGCCACGGCCAGCAGCTTGCGTCCGCGATCCTCGCCCTTGGGGAAGCCGAGCGCACCATGGGCCTCGAAATCGGGCTGCATGTTCTCCGAGTCACTGCTCCAGGCCGCCTCCGAACTCTGGATCAGGCGCGTGACCCGGCGGGCCGCGTTCTTCGTCGCATTGAGCGTGATCGGCGAGGACCAGTTGAGCGTGATCTGGCCCAGACCGGCCGTGATCGGGCTGTCCTCGGCCAGCCCCTCGCCCCGGATGTCGGGGAAGTAGGGATAGTCGAGCGTCTGGATCTCCTGGACCGTGAAGCCGCCCAGATCGCGCTGGACCGGGATCGGGAAGGGTGTGTTGCGCGGGTCGAGCACCAGGCTGGATTCGAGCGTCAGGCCGTGATGCGCGAGCCAGTCGCCCAGCCCGGTGTCGATCTTGCGCGCGCCGATGGCGCCGCCGGTCAGATCCAGATTGAAGCTGGACGCGGCCAGGATCACGGTCCCGCCCTGCATCAGGAACTGATCGATGGCGAAGCGCTGTTTCTCGTCCAGCGACTCGGGACCGACGACCAGCAGCAGATCGGCGTCCTCCGGCGCCTGGCCCGAGGTGAGGTCGGTCTCGCGCAGGTTGAAGCTGTCCTGGAGCGTCTGACGCAGCAGGCTGTAGTCGTCGCCCGTCGAGCCGCCCATGCCGAAGGGGTTGGGCTTGGGGGCGGGCGCGAAGAGCGCGACGGTACGCAGCACGCCGGGCGCGAAACGCTTGATCGCCGACTCGATCGAGCGGCTCAGCCCGCTGCGGTCGAGCGATTCGGGCAGCGGCACCGGGACGCTCCGGGCGCCGTCCTCCAGCACCAGATAGAAATAGAAGGGCGTGGGATCGAGCAGGCTGACCACCAGCGGCTCGAAGCCATACTGCGCCTGGATCGTCTCCGCCAGGGTGCCGTCGCCGGCCGTCGGGTCTTGAATCTCGACGCTGAAACGGCCGTTCGACTGTGATTGCAACTCACCCAGGATCGACTCCAGATCGGCGCGCAAACCGGGCAGCGGCTCGGGCAGCGTGTCCGGCGCCGAGACGAAGGCCTTGAGCGTCAGCGGCTTGGACAGGTTGGCGAACAGATCGCCGCCGCCCTGATAGCCTTGGAGCACCTTGCGGATGGTGCGCGTCAGGTCGTACTCGGGATGGCGCAGACGCACGTCGAGATCCGTCTCGCTGCGCACCTTGACGTCGATCAGATCCTGGAAGCTCAGGGTCTCGTACTGATCGCCGTACTTGATCAGGATGTCGAAATAGGAGTTGACCACGGCGGCCTGATACTTGGTCGCGGTCTGGAAGGCGACCGGACGGATGCCGTACTGCTCGCCGGCCTCGCGCTCCAGCTCGGGCGAGTGTTGTGGATCGACGATTTCGACCCGCACCCTGTCGCCGCCGGCGATCTGATATTCCTCCAGCAGGTCGCGCAGTTGCGGCACCAGCGGCGCGAGTAGCGGATGGGTCTGGGCGCTGAAATAGCCCCGGATCAGCAACGGTTCCTGAAGCTGATCCAGATAGCTCCGGGTCGCCTCGGAGAGGCTGTAGAGCCGGCCCTCGGTCAGATCGGCGCGCGCGCCGGTCACGCCCTGCATCCAGAGATTGGCCGCGATCAGGTTGGCCACCGCCAGCCCCGTGACCAGGGTCCAGCGCCTGTGATGACGCGGATTGGCCTCCGGTTCGGCCCAGCGCAGACGTTCCAGACTGTGGATGGTGAGCGCCAGGAACACGCCGGTCAGGCTCAGATAGTAATAGAGATCGCGCACATCGATCACACCGCGCGTGATCGACTCGAAGCGCGCCCCGCTACCGATCAGGCGCAGGATCTCACCGCCGCCGTGCCCGACCAGACTGGTGAGCGCCGGCGAGCCGATGACATAGAAGGCGGCGCTGACCAGGGTCGCGCCGATCAGGGCCACGATCGGATTGTCCGTGCGCGCCGAGACGAACAGCCCGATGGCGACATAGGCCGAGGCCAGCAGCAGCGCCGCCAGATAGGCGCCGATGACCGGACCCCAGTCGAGCGGTCCGAGCAGCGAGACGGTGATCGGTAGCGGCAGGGTCAGCGCCAGCGCCACGGCGACCAGCCCGAGCGCGGCCAGAAACTTGCCGAGCACCAGCCTGGGCGTGGCCACCGGCAGGGTCAGCAGGTTTTCGAGCGTCCCGGCGCGCCGCTCCTCGCTCCACATGCGCATGGTGAGCGCGGCGCACAGAAAGATCAGCAGGATCGGCATCCACTCGAACAGCGGGCGCGCATCGGCGATGTTGCGGGCGAAGAAGGCATCCACCCAGAAGAAGACGAACAGCGACACCGCCAGAAAGGTGCCGATGAAGATATAGGCCACCGGCGAGCCGAAGAAGGCCGCCAGCTCGCGGCGGGCCACGCGGACGATCTCAGCCATGGGTCGCCTCCATCCGTTCCAGGGTCACAGCGCCGAACAGCGCCTCCAGGTCTTGGCGCTCGGTCTCCAGTCCATGCAGCGACCAGCCCCGCTCGCAGAGGACGCGGGCGACGCTGGGTGCGGCGGCTTGGGCGTCTTCAGTCTCCAGGGCGAAGCGTCGGCGCGTGCCGTCGACGTCCAGCGTGACGACCGAGCCGATGCCGTCCAGCGCCGACAGCACCGGCAGCGCTTCGCTCGGGGCGCGGTCCAACGTCACCACCAGACGCGGTCGGCGCCCGATGGCGTCGAGCCGGCTGTCGAGCGCCAGCTGACCACCGCGCATGATGAGCACCCGCCCACACACCGCCTCGACCTCCTGCAGGATGTGGGTCGAGATGATGAGCGTGGCCTCGCGCGCCAGCTCGCGCACCAGGGCGCGCATGTGCTGGATCTGCGCCGGGTCGAGTCCGTTGGTCGGCTCGTCGAGGATGAGGATGCGCGGCTCGTGCAGGATCGCCTGGGCCACGCCGACGCGCTGACGGTAGCCGCGCGACAGGGTGCCGATGGCGGCGGTGGCTTTCGGGCCGAGTTCGGTGCGCTCGACGGCGCGGCGGATCGCCGCCGGGCGTTGCGCAGGCGCCAGCCCCAGCAGCGAGGCCTGATAGTCCAGTGAGTCGAGCACCGTCATCTCGGGATAGAGCGGACAGTTCTCGGGCAGATAGCCGATGCGGCGTTGTGCCTCGCGGCGTTGTTCGGCGATGTCCAGTCCGTCGATCGTGATCGTTCCGGCGCTCGGTTCGAGATAGCCGGTCAGCATCTTCATGATGGTGGTCTTGCCCGCGCCATTGTGGCCGAGCAGACCCACGATCTCACCTGTGTCGATGCTGAACGAGACGTCCTGGACCGCCTTGAGTGCGCCATAGTGGCGACTGAGGTGGCGAACCTCGATCATTGAGTCTCTCCTGTCTCGATTGCTCGCGGTGTCTTGGAGGGTGGGGCGCGGCGGCCCCATACGGGCGCGGATTTCAACCAAGCCGGTCGTGGTGCGCAAGTGGGCGCTGGTACAGGAATGGGCGCAGCACCTGTAAGCTTGGCAAAAAAACCAACTCAATCAGAATGTTGAGCGATATAAATCAAAGCTGGACGCTCGGTTAAACTTTGTTAAGGCCGGCCTGACGGAGGCTGTGCTTTCGATCTCAGTCGTCCGCCCAACAGAAACGCCCCCGCCCAGCCTCCTTGGCGCGATACATGGCCATGTCGGCTGCCGTCAGCAGGGCATCCAGGGTCCGCTCGCCGTGATCGAGCACGAGACCGAGCGAGGTGCCCAGACGGCAGTCCTGGTCCTGAACCCGAACCGGCCGCTCGAAGACACCCAGGCATTTGCGTGCCACCAGTTCGGCGACCTCGCGGGCCTCATCCGGGTCGAGATCCGCCAGCAGGATGACGAACTCGTCACCGCCGATGCGTGCCAGCGTGTCCTCGCCACGGATCACTCCGCTCAAGCGCTTGGCGGTCTCGCACAGGGCGGCGTCACCGGCTCCATGCCCGAGACGGTCGTTGATGGCCTTGAATCCATCCAGGTCGAGATAGAGGATCGCCAAGCCGTACCCATGGCGCTGTGCACGCGACTGTGCATGCTGGACATGGGTCGCCAGCAACTGGCGATTGGGCAGCCCGGTCAGGCCGTCGTGCCGGGCCAGATACTCCATCTCGGCACGGCTCTCCAGCAGTTTCTCCAGGACGCGATTGAAGGCGGCGGTCAAATGACCGACCTCGTCGTCGCGTGCCACGGGCAGAGGAGCGAGCGGGATCTCGCCGCGCGTCATGCATTCGGCGTGATGTGCCGCCTCGCGCAGCGGACGCAACTGGTGGCGCAGTCCGATCACCATGACGAGCAGGAACACGCATGCCAGGATGGCGCCGATCGTCAGCATGAAGTCGCTCAGACGCTCGATCGGTGCGAACAGCTCACGGGTGGGGATGCGTGCCACCAGGAACCAGCCGCTCGTAGACACCGAAGCGATGGCGGCCAGCTCCTCGATACCGCCGGCGTTGACGTCGATGCCCACGCCACGAAAGCCCTGCATCGCCATGTCGTGCTGACGATGCAGGCCCTCCTGGGGTGTCGGCGTCAGCGTGATGTCCCGAAACGAGGCGCCGATGAACAGCCGGTCGCGCGGTGAGGTCAGGATGAATCCTCCGGAGACGCCGACCCGGGTTTCATAGAGCGCCTGGAGGAAATTGGGCGATTTCAGTCCCGAGACCCCGACCAGCACGGCCCGCACCGGCCCATCGGCGTCGCGCAGGGGCACGGCCATCGGCAGGACCGGCGCCTTGGATGCCGAACTGAACAGAGGGCGGCCGATCGCGAACTCGCCCTGGATCGCCTGACGGAAGTAGTCGCTGTCTCCGAGCGACAGGGCGTCGCGGCCTGGCACGGACGGATGGTCGGCTATCACCCGGCCAGACTCGTCGAGCACCACCAGCCCCTCCGAGAACAAGGGATTGACGGCCTGATGTTCCGCCAGCCTGTCGCGCAGGGCGGTTCCATCCTCCAGAAGCGCCGGCGGCAGATGCCCGGCGACGTGCCGGAGCAGTTCGCGACGATTCAGGATGTCGCGGTCGATCTGAGCGGCGACATAGTTGGCCAGCGTCAGCAGTTGGTTCGAGGTCAGCTCGGTGAGATCCTGGCGCAGATGGCGGTCGAGCAGTCCGAACAGGATGAACGCATTGAGCAGGATGATGGCCATGCCCAGCAGGATCAGGCGCTGGGCCATGCTCTTCGGATTGATGAGGCGTGGCATGCGTTTGGATCGGTGCTCCGATAGGGGGCGGCGGCGACGCGCGGTTTCGCCGCGCCCCGAACAGCGTGGCGCGCTACTCAGAGTCGGACCAGGATTCGTCCATGTGTCTGGCCGGCGAGCACACGCTCGAAGACCTCGGGCAGTCCGTCCAGCGCGACGGTTTCGCTCAGCAGCGCGTCCAGGTTCGCCGGCCGCCAGTCGTCGGCCAGATGTTGCCACAGCTCGGTACGCAGCGGGTTGGGGACATCCACCGAGTTGCACCCGAGCAGACTCACGCCACGCAGGATGAAGGGCATGACGGTGGTGTGCAGTTCATGCCCGCCGGCCAGCCCGATGGCGGCGATGTTGCCGCCGGGAACCGTGGTGCGGGTGATCTGGGCCAGGATCTCGCCGCCGACGTTGTCGATGGCGCCGCCCCATTCGGCCTTCTCCAGCGGTCGGGTCGCGCCGGCCAGGGCTTCGCGGCCGATGACGCGCGAGGCGCCCAATCCTTTCAGCCAGTCGTGCAGATCCGGCTTGCCCGACAGCGCCACGACCTCGTAGCCGAGCCGGGCGAGGATGACCACCGCCATGGAGCCGACCCCGCCGCTGGCGCCCGTGACCAGGATGGGTCCCAGCTCGGGGCGCTGACCATTGACCTGCATCCGCTGCACGGCCAGCGCGGCCGTGAATCCCGCCGTGCCCAGGATCATGGCCGCGCGTGCATCGAGTCCCGTCGGCATGGGCACCAGCCAGTCGCCGGGGACACAGAGGTATTCGGCATAGGCGCCGTCGTGGTCGAAGCTCAAGCCCCAGCCGGTGGCGATGACCGAATCCCCGGCCTTGTAGTTCGGATGCCTGGAGACCTCGACCTCACCGGCCGCATCAATGCCGCCGACCAGGGGAAAGGTGCGCAGGATCTTGCCGCGACCCGTGCCGGCGAGCGCATCCTTGTAGTTGACGCTGGAATAGCGGACCCGGATCAGTACCTCGCCCTCGGCCGGTCCCGGCTTGGGTAACCGCTCGATGCCGGCGTGATGGCCCTGGTCGTCGTTGTGAATGCGGAAGGCTGAATACAGATGCATCGGGTATGACCTCGGGGTGATGATTGTTTGGAACCGCACAGACACGAAGGGCGCAAAGCATTCGAACGCTTCGACGCCCTCAATGGTTCTTACGTCTCCGTGTCTGGTGTCCGGCGCGGATCAGGCCACCGTCACCGGAATCCCCGCGATCCGTTCGCGCCACTCGGCCGGTCCGGTCTGGTGCACCGATTCGCCCCGGCTGTCGACCGCGACCGTCACCGGCATATCCTCGACCTCGAATTCGCGGATCGCCTCCATCCCGAGATCCTCGAAGGCGACCAGCCGCGAGGACTTGATGGCCTTGGAGACCAGATAGGCCGCACCGCCGACCGCCATCAGGTAGACCGCGCCATGCCGTTTGATCGATTCGATCGCCGCCGGTCCGCGCTCGGCCTTGCCGATCATGCCGATCAGTCCAGTCTGGCCGAGCATGACCTCGGTGAACTTGTCCATGCGCGTGGCCGTGGTCGGTCCGGCCGGTCCCACGATCTCGTCGCGCACCGGATCGACCGGGCCGACGTAATAGATGAAGCGATCGGTGAGATCCACGCCCTCCGGCAGGGACTCGCCGCGCGCCAAGAGATCCGCGATGCGCTTGTGCGCCGCATCGCGCCCGGTGAGCAGCCTGCCTGAGAGCAGCAGCCGCTCGCCCGGACGCCAGCTCGCGATCTCATCGCGCGTGAGTCCGTCGAGATTCACGCGCCGTGCCGCGCTGTCGGGCGCCCAGGTGATCGCCGGCCAGTCTTCCAGGCGCGGCGGTTCGAGCTGCACCGGGCCAGAGCCATCTAGGACGAAGTCCAGATGGCGGGTCGCGGCACAGTTGGGGATCATGGCCACCGGCAGCGAGGCGGCATGGGTGGGATAGGTGAGGATCTTGACGTCCAGCACCGTGGTCAGTCCGCCGAGTCCCTGAGCGCCGATACCGAGCGCGTTGACCTTCTCGAACAGTTCCAGACGCAGTTCCTCGACCGGATCGGCGGGGCCGCGTGCCTGGAGTTCATGGATGTCGATGTGTCCGAGCAGGGATTCCTTGGCCAGCAGCATCGCCTTCTCGGCCGAGCCGCCGATGCCGATGCCGAGCATTCCGGGCGGACACCAGCCTGCGCCCATGGTCGGCACGGTCTTCAGCACCCAGTCGACCAGACTGTCGCTCGGGTTGAGGATGGCGAACTTGGCCTTGTTCTCCGAACCGCCGCCCTTGGCCGCGAGCCGTACCTCGACCTGATCGCCGGGCACCAGCTCGACATGGACCACGGCCGGGGTGTTGTCGCCGGTGTTCTTACGCGCACCGATCGGCGGGGACACGATCGAGGCGCGCAGCACATTGTCCGGGTTCAGGTAGGCACGGCGCACGCCCTCGTCGACCAGCGCCTGGAGGCTCTGCTTGGTATCCCAGCGCACGTCCATACCGACCTTGAGGAAGAGCACCACCGAGCCGGTATCCTGACAGATCGGTCGCCGGCCCTCGGCGCACAGCCGCGAGTTGTAGAGGATCTGGGCCATGGCATCGCGCGCGGCGGGCGACTGCTCGGCCTCGTAGGCGGCACCCAGCGCCTGGATGTAGTCGCGCGGGTGATAGTAGGAGATGAACTGGAGTGCGTCGGCGATGCTCTGGATGAAATCGGATTCGCGGATGATGGTCATGATGGCTCGGGTTTGCGGGAGATTCGAGGGTATTTTGCGGCAGTGTATATCAGCGGCCCATCGAACCTGAAACGCAGACCGATTCATCAGCCGACTCAGACTTTTCTGATAGTTTTCAACTGCGCGCGCCCTCGATCAGGGCCGGGTCTGTCATCGGGGTCGCACCTGTTTGCGGACCCCTGTCACAGGTCACTGCAAAAAAGACTTGCAGTCGTCGGAATCGGCCTGTATTATGGCTGTCTCTTGACGACAGGCGCGTAGCTCAGTTGGTTAGAGCACCACCTTGACATGGTGGGGGTCGTTGGTTCGAGTCCAATCGCGCCTACCAACACCGGCTGCCAGCTTTCAGCGATCAGCTTTCAGCATGAAAACCGGCTGAGAGTCTTTCGCTGAAAGCTGGCAGCTTTTTTATTGCCCGCATTTCGAGCCGCGTCAGTGTAGCATCGATCCCCGATGCCGGGCGTCTCGAAAGACTCACGCGATCCCTCGTATCGATCGCCACTGAAACCCAGGATCCAAGATGCCTCTGATTACGCTCCCCGATGGCTCCCAGCGCTCTTTCGAGCAGCCCGTCAGCGTTCATGATGTCGCCGCCGCCATCGGCCCGGGTCTGGCCAAGGCCGCGCTCGCCGGTCGCGTCGACGGTCGGCTCGTCGACACCTCCCATGTCATCGATCGCGATGCCGCGCTGGCCATCGTCACCAGCAAGGACGAAGAGACCGCACTCGAACTGCTGCGCCACGACGCCGCCCATGTGATGGCGCAGGCCGTGCAGGAGCTCTATCCGGGCGCCCAGGTCACCATCGGCCCGGCGATCGAAAACGGCTTCTATTACGACTTCGCCCGCGATGAGCCCTTCACGCCCGCCGATCTGGAGCGCATCGAAGAGCGCATGCACGAGATCGTCAAGCGCGATCTGCCCATCGTGCGCGAGATCATGGACCGCGAGGAGGCCAAGCGCGTCTTCGCCGAGCTGGGCGAGCACTACAAGGTCGAGATCATCGACGACATCATCCCGGCCGGCGAAGCGGTCTCGATCTACCGCCAGGGCGACTGGTTCGACGTTTGTCGCGGCCCGCACCTGCCGAGCACCGGCAAGCTCGGCAACGGCTTCAAGCTGATGAAGCTCGCCGGCGCCTACTGGCGCGGTGACTCGCGCAACGCCATGCTGCAACGCATCTACGGCACCGCCTGGCGCGACAAGAAGGAACTCAACGCCTATCTGCATCGCCTGGAAGAGGCCGAGAAGCGCGATCATCGCAAGCTCGGCAAGCAGCTCGACCTGTTCCACTTCCAGGACGAAGCGCCCGGCATGGCCTTCTGGCACGCCAAGGGCCGCGTGGTCTATCGGCTCGCCGAGACCTACATGCGCGAGAAGCTCGACGAATACGGCTATCAGGAAGTCGAGACCCCGCAGGTGCTCGACCGCTCGCTGTGGGAGCGTTCCGGCCACTGGGACAAGTTCGCCGGCGGCATGTTCACGACCCATCTGGATGACCGTGATTTCGCCATCAAGCCGATGAACTGCCCCGGTCACATCCAGCTCTACAACCAGGGTCTCAAGAGCTATCGCGACCTGCCGCTGCGTCTGGCCGAGTTCGGTGTGGTGCATCGCAACGAGCCGTCCGGCACCCTGCACGGTCTGATGCGTGCGCGCCGCTTCACCCAGGACGACGCCCACGTCTTCTGTACCGAAGACCAGCTCCAGTCCGAGGTCGCGACCCTGATCGACATGGTGTTCGAGACCTATCGGGATTTCGGTTTCGACGCCATCGATCTGGCCCTGTCGCTGCGTCCCGAGCAGCGCGTCGGTGCCGATGAACTCTGGGACAAGGCCGAGGCCGCGCTCGCTCAGTCGCTCGACGACAAGGGGCTGACCTATCGCATCCAGCCGGGCGAGGGCGCTTTCTATGGCCCCAAGATCGAATTCACCCTGCACGACAGCATCGGGCGTGCCTGGCAGTGCGGCACCATCCAGGTCGATTTTTCGATGCCCGGTCGTCTCGGCGCGCACTATATCGCCGAGGACAACAGCAAACAGACGCCGGTGATGATCCATCGCGCCGTCCTCGGTTCGGTCGAGCGCTTCATCGGCATCCTGATCGAGCACTATGCCGGTCTGCTGCCCGTCTGGCTCGCGCCGGTGCAGGCGGTGGCGCTCAATATCACCGACCGTCAGGCCGACTATGTCAAGGAAGTCGTTAAGACCTTGCGCGACAAGGGCTTCCGCGCTGAGTTCGACTTGAGAAACGAGAAGATCGGCTTTAAAATCCGCGAGCACACCCTGCAGCGGGTTCCCTATCTGCTCGTGGTCGGAGATCGCGAAGTCGAGACCCGCTCGCTGTCGGTTCGCGACCGCCAGGGTCAGGATCTCGGCTCCTTCAGCCTCGATGCCTTTATCGAGCGTCTGAGCCAGGACGTCGCGAACCGCATCCATTGATGGACGGTTGGGCGAATCGAGCCGTTCGGCCATTCGCTTAAGCCGTGTTTATTTGAGTTTTTGGAGGAACCTGCTATCGCCGCGCCAAAGAGAAACCGCGTCAACAGAGAGATCAACATCCCGGAAGTCCGGCTGATTGGCGCGGATGGAAATCAGGTTGGGGTCGTCAACACACGCGAGGCCATCGCCATGGCCGAAGAGGCGGGTCTGGATCTCGTCGAGATCGTGCCGACCTCCGAACCGCCGGTGTGTCGTTTGATGGATTTCGGTCGGTTTCTCTTCGATCAGAAGAAGAAAAAGAACGAGGCCAAGAAAAAGCAGAAGCAGGTTCAGATCAAGGAAGTCAAGTTTCGCCCAGGGACGGATGAGGGAGACTATCAGGTCAAACTACGCAACCTGACCCGTTTCCTCAATGAAGGGGACAAGGCCAAGGTCACCATGCGCTTTCGTGGGCGCGAACATGCCCACCGCGAACTCGGGCTGGAGCTGCTCCGGCGGATCGAGAGTGATCTGGCTGAATTCAGCATCGTCGAACAGCAGCCGCTCATGGAAGGTCGGCAGATGGTCATGGTGCTCGGTCCCAAGAAGAAATAGCGACGCTCCGACACGCGAGCCTTCCTGAATTCCCAGGTCGAATCGAGTCAGGCATCGGGCACCATCGGGTGCCCGATGCGTTCTTGATTTCATTTGATTTCAATGGAACTCGCGTGTCACGTCGCCTCACAATCATCGGCAAATAGCGGAGTCATCCAGTCCCATGCCCAAGATCAAGACCAATCGAGGAGCCGCGAAGCGCTTCAAGCGCACGCCCTCCGGTGGTGTCAAGTGCAACGCCTCGCACCGTCGTCACATCCTGACCAAGAAGTCGACCAAGCGGAAGCGTCAACTGCGCGCGCCTCAGCGCGTCCATCAGTCGGATTTGCGTGCCGCGCGGCGCATGATTCCGTACTGCTAGATTGCACTGAACCCCAGACCGGAGAGTAGAGAATGCCAAGAGTCAAACGCGGCGTCACCGCCCACGCGCGGCACAAGAAGATCCTCGAAGAGGCCAAGGGCTATTATGGCGCCCGAAGCAAAGTCTTCCGGGTCGCCAAGCAAGCGGTCATCAAGGCCGGCCAGTACGCCTATCGTGACCGTCGTCAGAAAAAGCGCGAATTCCGCGCGCTCTGGATCGCCCGTATCAACGCCGCCGCGCGTGACAACGGTCTGTCCTACAGCCGCCTGATCGACGGGCTGAAGAAGGCCGGCGTCGAGGTCGACCGCAAGATGCTCGCCGACATCGCCTATCACGACAGCGTCGCCTTCGCGGCGCTGGCTGAGCAGGCGAAGGCCGCCCTGGCCTGATCCGGCGCCAGCCGCTGTCGACACAGAGGGAAAGGCCGAGGTCTTTCCCTCTTTGCTTTGATCCGTTCCGCTCCCCGCCCGGCGTCTATCTTGGGTGCCGCGAGGCCAGGGAGTCGATTTTCCGGAGACCACCATGGCCGAACAGACCGCGCTCGGTATCCAGTCGCTCCAGGAGGCCGCGATCCAGGCCATCGCTCAGGCCGCCGACGCGGCGGCGCTCGATCAGGTGCGCGTGCACTATCTGGGCAAGAGCGGTGAGCTGACCGCCCTGCTCAAGCAGCTCGGCACCTTGCCGCCGGCCGAGCGCCCAGCCGCCGGCCAAGCCATCAATCAGGCCAAGGACGCCGTGCAGCAGGCGATCGAGACGCGCAAGTCCGCGCTCGAACAGACGGCGCTCGCCGCGCGTCTGGCCGCTGAGCGCATCGACGTCACTCTGCCCGGACGCGGACAGGCGACCGGCGGGCTGCATCCCGTGACCCGTGCGCTGCGCCGGATCGAGCGGCTGTTTGCCAACGCCGGTTTTGCCGTGGTCGAAGGCCCCGAGGTCGAGGACGCCTATCACAACTTCGAGGCGCTCAACATCCCCGAGCACCATCCGGCGCGGGCGATGCACGACACCTTCTATTTCGATGCCGAGCGGCTGCTGCGCACCCACACCTCGCCGGTGCAGATCCGGGTGATGGAAGAGCAGGCGCCGCCGCTCAAGGTGATCGCTCCGGGGCGCGTCTATCGCTGCGACTCGGATCTGACCCATACCCCGATGTTCCATCAGGTCGAGGGGTTGCTGGTCGACGAGCAGGTGAGCTTCGCCGATCTCAAGGGCGTGCTCTACGATTTCCTGACCAACTTCTTCGAGCGCGATCTCAAGCTGCGCTTCCGGCCGTCCTACTTCCCCTTCACCGAACCCTCGGCGGAGGTCGACATCCAGTGCGTGATGTGCGACGGCGACGGCTGCCGCGTCTGCAAGCAGACCGGCTGGCTGGAAGTGCTCGGCTGCGGCATGGTCTATCCCGAGGTCTTCCGCCATGTCGGCATCGATCCGGAGCGCCATCTCGGCTATGCCTTCGGCATGGGCGTGGAGCGGCTGGCCATGTTGCGCTACGGCATCGACGACATCCGGCTCAACTTCGACAACGATCTGCGCTATCTGCGTCAGTTCCGTTGAGCGTGGCGTGACCGGCGAGCGGATCGAGCCGCGCCTGCGCCGTCCGTCGGGGTCAGACACCAATCATCTGGTTTTCATTTTGCCCGAGGCCGAGCAGGCGTCGGGGTGGGGAGTGGGACATGCGATTCAGTGAGGCATGGCTGCGCGAATGGGTGAACCCGCCGGTCGATACCCAGCGCCTGGCCGATCAACTCAGCATGGCGGGGCTGGAGGTCGACGCGGTCGAACCGGCGGCGCCTGTTTTCAGTGGGGTCAAGATCGGCCATGTGCTCAGCGTCGAGCCGCATCCGGACGCTGCCAAGCTGCGTGTCTGCTCGGTCGATGTCGGCGAGGACGCGCCGCTCCAGATCATCTGCGGCGCGGCCAATGTCGCGGCGGATATGAAGGTGCCGGTGGCGACCATCGGGGCCTGTCTGCCGGGGGACTTCAAGATCAAGCGCGCCAAGCTGCGCGGGGTCGAGTCGTTCGGCATGATCTGCTCGGCGAGCGAACTGGGTCTGGCCGAGTCCTCCGACGGCATCCTGCCGCTGCCTGCTGATGCGCCCCTGGGCGAAGATTTTCGTGCTTGGCTCGCGCTCGACGATCAGTGCATCGAGGTCGATCTGACGCCGGATCGCGGCGACTGTCTCGGTCTGGCGGGGCTGGCGCGCGAAGTGGCGGTCATCAATCGCGTGCCTCTGACGCCGGCGGCTATCAAACCGGTCGCGCCGACCAGCGACGAGCGTTTCCCGGTGCAACTGTTGGCACCCGAAGCCTGTCCGCGCTATGTCTGCCGCGTCATCCGTGGCATCGACCCCAGCGCGACCACGCCGCTGTGGATGCGCGAGCGGCTGCGGCGCGGCGGCATTCGCGCCATCAGCCCGGTGGTCGACGTCACCAACTATGTGCTGCTCGAACTCGGTCAGCCGATGCACGGCTTCGACCTATCCAAGCTTGCGGGCGAGATCCGGGTACGCATGGCGAGCGAGGGCGAGACGCTGGCGCTGCTCAACGGCGAACAGGCGACCCTGCGCGCCGACACGCTCGTCATCGCCGATGCCGAACGCCCGGTCGCGCTCGCCGGCATCATGGGCGGCGCGGAATCCGGTGTCGGTGACGAGACGCGCGACATCCTGCTCGAAAGCGCCTTCTTCGCCCCGCTCGCCGTCAGCGGCAAGGCGCGTAGCTACGGTCTGCACACGGATTCCTCGCATCGCTTCGAGCGTGGCGTCGATCCCGAACTCCAGGTGCGCGCCATCGAGCGTGCCACGCGGTTGCTGCTCGACATCGTCGGCGGCCAGCCGGGGCCGGTGTGCGAGGTCAGCGCGGCCGAACATCTGCCGCGCCCGACGCCGCTGCATCTGCGTGCCGAACGGGTGGCGCGGATTCTGGGTCTGCAACTGCCCAACGCAACCATCGAGGACATCCTCGAACGGCTCGGTATGGCCGTCGAGCGATGCGATGACGGCTGGCAGGTCACGCCGCCGAGCGCACGTTTCGATCTAGTGCAGGAGGTCGATCTGATCGCCGACATCGGGCGTATCCACGGCTATGACCTGATTCCGATTAGTCACGCCAGCTCGGCCTCGGCCACCCAGTCCGACTCCGAGACCCGCTTCGAACTCGACCGCGCGCGTCTGGCACTGGTCGATCGCGGGTTCCAGGAGGTCATCACCTACAGCTTCGTCAGTCCCGAGATCCAAGAACTGGTCGAGCCGGGCATCGAGACGCTCAAGCTGGCCAATCCGATCAGCGCCGAACTCTCGGTCATGCGCACCAGCCTCTGGCCGGGACTGCTGCAAACCGCCGTCTACAACCAGGCGCGGCAGATGGAGCGGGTGCGGATCTTCGAGAGCGGACTGCGTTTTCGCTTCGGCCCCGAAGGTCTGACCCAGACGCCGGGGATCGCCGGCCTGGTGGTCGGTGACCGGCTGCCGGAGCAGTGGAGCCAGAAAGGGCAGGGTGTCGATTTCTTCGATCTCAAGGCCGATGTCGAGGCGCTGCTGACCCAGACCGGCGCGTCCGCGTCCTTCCGCTTCGTGCCCGCCGAGCATCCAGCGCTGCATCCGGGGCAGACCGCGCGCATCGAGCGCGATGGTCGGACGGTCGGCCTGATCGGGATGTTGCATCCGGCGCTCGCCGCGCGGCTCGATCTGACCGGCGACCTGTTCCTGTTCGAGCTCGATCTGGCTCCGCTGACACCGGGCGTGCTGCCGCGCTACGCCAAGATCTCGCGCTATCCCGGTATCCGGCGCGATCTGGCGATTCTGGTCGACCAAGGGGTCAGCTACGAAGCGGTCGAGCAGTGCATCCGTTCGGCCGCCTCGGACCTGCTGCGCGATCTCATCCTGTTCGATGTCTACACTGGTCAGAACATCGAAACAGGTCGAAAAAGTCTCGCTTTAGGATTGATTTTACAGTCGTCTTCTCAGACACTTACAGACGAAATCATAGATGCGACGGTGGGGCGGATCCTGGAGCGCCTGACCGCTGAACTCGATGCACGCTTGAGGGATTGAACGGGTATGGCCTTGACCAAAGCCGATATGGCCGAGCATTTGTTCGAAGAGCTTGGCCTGAACAAACGCGAGGCCAAGGACATCGTCGAGATGTTCTTCGAAGAGATCCGCGCCGCGCTGGAGCGCGGCGAGCAGGTCAAGCTGTCCGGGTTCGGCAACTTCGATCTGCGCGAGAAGAAAGAGCGCCCAGGGCGCAATCCCAAAACCGGCGAGGAGATCCCCATCACCGCCCGGCGTGTCGTGACCTTCCGTCCGGGCCAGAAGCTCAAGTCGAGGGTGGAAGCCTATGCGGGAACCGAGCGATAGCCTGATCGGAACGAGCGACGGCGAACTGCCGCCGATCCCCGGCAAGCGCTATTTCACCATCGGCGAGGTCAGCGAGCTGTGCGGCGTCAAGCCGCATGTGCTGCGCTATTGGGAGCAGGAGTTTCCGCAGCTCAAGCCGGTCAAGCGGCGCGGCAATCGTCGGTACTATCAGCGTCATGACGTGCTCATGGTGCGCCAGATCCGCAATCTGCTCTATGAGCAGGGGTTCACCATCGGCGGCGCCCGTCAGCAGCTCAGCGGCGAAGGCGCCAAGCAGGATCTCAGTCAGACGCATCAGATTCTGAGACAGATGCGGCTCGAACTCGAAGAGATCCTGCATGTGCTTCGGCGTTGACGCCGGCTATGCGACGGCGTATGATTCCGCTTCTTTCGAACGGGGCGTAGCGCAGCCTGGTAGCGCACCTGAATGGGGTTCAGGTGGTCGGAGGTTCAAATCCTCTCGCCCCGACCAATAAAATCAAGCGGTTAGCTGAGAAATCAGCTGGCCGTTTTGCATTTTTGGGGTGCTGAACGATTTTGTAGTCGCGTCTGTAGTCGCGTGAAATCTTGGGTAGCGGCGACGCCCTCCAGCCGCTGGATCGATTGCCCATAGGCGCGGCCAGTCCTGGCCGCACGGGCGGCTTCCCTTGGCTGGCCTGAGTCCATTGAGCGAATGGCGCTGGTCGTGGTCGCGGGACCGCGCCGGTTATACTCAGCCTCCCCAGCGGAACCCGGATCGCCATGACCAGCGAGGCCTTTGCATGACCTCACCGCGCACCACGGGCCGCCTCACGACAAGCCGCTTCCGCCCGGCCTGGTGGCTGCCCGGTCCTCATCTTCAGACCCTCTGGCCCAGTCTGATGGGTCGGCGACCGCGTCTGGCGCTGACGCGGCGCCGGATCGAACTGGCCGACGGCGATTTCATCGATCTGGCTCTGGGTGCGCCATCCGGTCCACGGGTGCTGGTGATCCATGGACTCGAAGGCAACCTGGAGTTGCACTACGCGGGCGGTCTGATGCAGACGCTCGCGCACGGCGGCTTCCAGCCGATCTTCCTGTTTCTGCGCGGGTGCTCGGAGGAGCCGAACCGGCTCGATCGCGCCTACCATTCGGGCGCGAGCGCCGATCTGGCCGAGGTGCTGGAGGTCTTGAGCCGCGATCCCGAGGGCGCGCCGCTGGCGGCGATCGGCTTCTCACTCGGAGCCAATCTGCTGCTCAAGTATCTGGGCGAGACGCCCGCGCCACGGCTGCAACGGGCGGTAGCCGTGTCCGTGCCCTTCGTGCTGCGCGATGCCATGCTGCGGCTGGATCTGGGTGGCTCGCGCCTCTACCGGCGCTATCTGCTGGGCAGGCTCAAGGCCAGTCTGCGGCGCAAGTTCGCCGAGCGCCTCTTCCCGTTGGATGTCGATCTGGACGCCATCCGCGACTTCAACCAGTTCGACGACCAAATCACCGCGCCGCTCAACGGCTTCGCCGGCGTCTTCGACTATTACACGCGGGCCAGTTGTCGACCCTTTCTGGCCAGCATCCACACGCCCACGCTCATCCTCCAGGCGGCGGATGATCCCTTCATGTTCCCAACCACAGTCCCTTGGGCGCATGAGCTCGGTCCCGGCGTGACGCTCGAACTGGCCGCGCACGGCGGGCATGTTGGGTTCGTCGCCGGAACTTGGCCCTGGAAGCCGCACTACTGGCTCGAAACTCGTGTGCTGGAGTATCTGCGAATCCAGGATCTGTCGTGCGTTCAAGGGACGCAACCCTGAGCGCTATACTCCCCATCCCAGCTACTGATGGCCAAAACGGGGCCGCACTATGATCGAAATCGAATACATCGTCCGTGACCGCCGGGGAGTGGAACGCTTGCGCACTGCCGACAAGAAGGCCGCCGAAGCCTATGACCGCATTCTGGAGAACGCCGAGCGGCTGGCCGACTGGCTGCGCGCCGGATCGGTGTTGCCGAGCCTGCCCGATGACGAGCTGGAGACGCTGACGGTACATCTGGCGCGTCATGCGCGCGAGGTTGAGTTGATCCTGAAGGGCAAGCCAGTGGAGTCCGGGGCGGATCCGGTGGTCAGCGAACCGGCGCCCAGGGTGACGCCAATCAAGGCCACTGGTTGAGACAGTTTCTGGGGATAGCCATGAAACCACCGCCGGCACAACGACCGACCAGCGCTTTCATCGGCGCCTCCTGGAGCGCCTTGTTCATCGGCGCGCTGGCTTACCTCATCGGCCTTTGGAACGCGCCGATGCCGCTCAATGAAAAGGGCTACTATTTCACGCTGCTGATGTACGGTCTGTTCTCGGCGGTGTCGCTGCAAAAATCGGTGCGGGATCGACTCGAAGGCATTCCAGTGACGGGACTCTATTTCGGTCTGTGCTGGCTGTCGCTCGGATTGGCGGTATTGCTGCTGGCCGTCGGTCTCTGGAATGCCTCCTTCGCGCCCAGTGAAAAAGGCTTCTATGCGATGTCCTTCATCCTCAGCCTGTTTGCGGCGGTGGCGGTGCAGAAAAATGTGCGGGACATGGCTCGGTGGCGCGAGGACTCACCGGCGCATGAAGCGAAGGACAACGCGTCCTGACCATCACCGGTCAGACTCGGCTCACTGACGCGACGGCGTGTCGGCTGTGCCGACGGTTGCATCAAGCCGCGTCCGCCCTCCAGGATCACCATGACATAGGACTCGGGCTTGCCGAGCAGGTCGGCGACCGTGCGCGAGGCGCGGGCCAGCAGCTCGGGGCGGGAATCGGCGGCGATCTCGACGTTGGTCAGCAGGCGCAGTGTGGGCATGGACAGGATCTCTGGCGATTGGACGTGACAGCGGTGGTTATACTTCAGTCCGCACGCCGCCGACAGCCGAGCCTGCAAGAAGTCGTCATGGGTGCCAACCCAGACTTCAATCGATCGTCTCCAGTCCCGCCAGCTCCAGTAGCCCATCGGCCAGACGGGCGATGGCCTCGGCGTGCGTCAGTCGGGCGCGCCAGGGCGCGGGAATCGCCGCCACGCCATAGTAGGTGCCAGCCAGCTGGCCATAGATGGCCCCGGTGGTGTCGGCATCCTCGCCCAGATTGACCGCCTTGAGCGCCCCGTCCGCGAAGCTGTCGCTGGTGTGGAAGGCCCACAGCGCCGCTTCCAGCGCCTGGACCACATAGCCGGTGCCCCGGATGGTCGGGGGATGGCGCTCCTTGAAGGAACCGGCGGCGATCGTGGCGATGGCGGGAGCCAGGGGCGTGGCGTTCCAGTCGACACCCACGGGGGCGAAGTGCGGGGCGAGCAGCACGGACTTCTCTACGCCCTGGAGGGCACCGATGAGAAGTCCGGCATAGTAGCGGCAGGCCTCGACCGCCTCGGCCGCTCCATGGGTGGTGCGCGACATCTGCCCGGCCTGTTCCACGGCGGCGACCGGATCACGGGCGAAGGCCAGGGGTATCGGGGCCAGCCGCATCAGCGAGCCGTTGCCAGCGGTGTGCGGATCGGTCGCGCCGGCGAAGGGATCGCCGGTGTCGATGAAGCGGTTCAGGGCACCGGCCACGGTGTTGCCGATGTCGAAGCAGCGCCCGGTGCTGCTCCAATAGCCCTCGTCCCGCCAGCGCCGGTAGCGGCGCATCTGATCGGCGGCCTCGAAGCCCCGGCATTCGATCAGGCTCTCGGCCAGACACAGGGCCATCGAGGTGTCATCGGTCCACTGGCCGGGGGCGAGCCGGAAGGGACCGCCGCCGATCATGTCCGTGATCGGTGCGAAGGTGCCGGGACGGGTGAACTCCAGCGTGGTGCCGAGAGCATCGCCGGCGGCCAAGCCCAGCAGGGCACCGTGATAGCGAGCGCGGAGCGTGGGCGTGCCTGAAGCCTTGTCAGTGGGCATGGGGGGATGTCCTCGATGGAATGTCCCGGTCAGCCGGAGCTGATGGACGATCATGACGCGGCTCCGATGTTTCCAGCCGCCGCCTTCGCCTTCTTCTCGAACACCTGCAACGCCGGCTCTCGGTTTCGATATCGAGGCAGAGCAACGCGGATTCGGAGGGCGCGGTCGGCTCCATCCAGTCCCCTTGGGCAGCGGGCGGTGTCCAGAATAGGCGTCTCAGGAATATTACAGGACGTGGCGTTGAGGCGGCGATTGGGAGTACGATCCGCCGGACATCGCCTGCATCGAGGACTGCCATGAGCCAACTGTCATCCCGGTGTTCGAGACACGTCCGCGCGTGCCTGATCTTCAGCCTGCTCGGCGGGCTGATCGCCGCTCCTGTGGCGGCCGACCAAGCCACGATTCCCGGCGTCGAGGTCGAGCGACTCGCGCGCTCCAGCCAGAGCTGGAACGGGCATCCGCTCCCGGCCTATCGACCGGAGCAACCCGAGATCACCCTTCTGCGCTTTCGCATCGCGCCGGGCGCCCGGCTGCCGCTGCATCAGCATCCGGTCATCAACGCGGGCGTGCTGCTCTCGGGTGAGCTGACCGTCGAGTCCAAGGCCGGCGAGATCCTGCACCTGAAAGCCGGCGAGGCGCTGATCGAACTGGTCGGGGAGCTGCACTTCGGCTACAACGCGGGCACCGAGCCGGTCGATCTGATCGTGTTCTATGCGGGTAACGTCGAGCAGCCGATCATGGAACTGGCCGATGGAGCGGCTGGCCATCAACACTGAGGATTCAGCCGGTCGCGCGCCTGATGGATCGTGACCGGGTTCTCGGACGCCATCGCGGCTTCGTGTGTATCCTTCCATCCGGCTCCCGCACCCCTCATCGGACGTCGTCCGGGCGCGGTTCTTACGCATGATCCGCTTGGAGGCTCCAGACATGCTCTCGATGCACCGCCACCCCATCGCTCGGCTCCTGCCGGGGTTGATTCTGGCCTTGACCGCGTTCGCGGCCACGGCCCAGCTCGATCCTCCAACCTATCAGGGCGGACGTGGACAATGGCAGTGGGAGGGGAACGTCGCCAAGACCTTCTTCGACAATGGGCTGGCCATTGCGATTGCTTTTCCGCCCGATGACGACTGCGATACCGCCTACTTCGGTCTTATCGGCAACGATCAGGTCAAGTCGATGACCTTCACCATCGACCAGAGCCAATACAACACGCTCGACGTCGAAGCCATCGATGCCGGTGACGGCACGCCGCTGATCGGTTTCCCGCTCTCGGACCAGGCGCTCTACGACCTCAAGCGCGGCCAGATCCTGCGCGTGCGCACCGACCAGGGCAATCTGAACGTGGGACTCACGGGCACGGCCCTGGCGTTCAACAACGCCTACGGCAACTGTCGGCTCATGCTCCAGGGGACCACACTGCAACCGAGCCGCAGCCGTCCCAACGCCGAGCAGGCATTGGCCCCCACCAAGCCGTTGGCGCCCGACAAGCTCTCGCGCATCGACCTGGAGAACGGGACGGTGATCGTCATGTTCGCGGGCGAGTTCGAGGCTGGGGATGGGCAACGGATCATCGCGGCACTGGAGGAAACCGGCGCGTCGGCACTCGGACTCAACAGCGTCGGCGGGCTGGTCTCGGAAGCGCAGATGGTCGGCTACTATCTGCGCAGCCACAACCTCGTTACGATCGCGGGCGAGATGTGCGCCAGTGCCTGCACCTTTGCGCTGGCCGGCGGCGTGGATCGGCTGGCTATCGATGGAGCACGCATCGGCCTGCATCAGTCCTATACGCCCGGTGGTGGCGGCAGCCTGGAGGATGGTCAGCGTCTGGTCGGCAACTACATCCGCTACTTCCAGAGCATGGGGGTGGATGCCGAGGTCGTGGCGTTGGCGGCGACCATGCCCAGCGATGGTATCCGCTGGATCGATCCCGGTCGGGCAATGGAATTGAAGCTCATCGGGGCGGTTTTGCCCTGACACCACATCGGAGACCTTATCCCATGCGTAGACTGGCCCTGTCCGCCGTCCTGCTCAGCACCTGCACGATCTCGCATGCCAACGACGAGCTTTATACGACACGTTACTCAAGCTGCATGGACCAAGCGGGCGGCGTGACCGTTGAGATGCTGGACTGCATTGGCGAAGAACTGAACACGCAGGACGCGCGGCTCAACGGCGCGTATCAGAAGCTGAGGGCTCAGCTGTCGGCTGAACGCCGGAAAGCGCTTCAGTCGGCGCAGCGGTTGTGGATTCAGTATCGGGATGCGAACTGCGACTTCTAACTCGACCCCGAAGGTGGGACGCTCCATCGTGTGATGGCCGCCGACTGCGTGTTGCGGGAAACGGCCGAACGCGCGAAGGAGTTGGAAGGTCTGGCCGAAGTCTACGGTCACTGAGTGACGTGCATTTCAGCGGCCGCCACCAACCGCTCCATCTGCCGCGCAAGCGCAATATCGCGCTCGGCGGCGCTGGGGCGTGGTGGCGACCGTGCTGCTGCTGGTCGCTATCGAATTCATGGCGGCCAGGCCAGTTTGAATCGCCCGCTCAAACCTGAGCGTAGATCGCCTGCGGTTGCTGCGCATACGCCGCCCAATAGCCATCGCCATAGGAATAGTGCCACCATTCCGAGGGCATGGGCGCAAAGCCGGCCTGGAGCATCGCCAGCAGGAGCAATCGGCGCTGTGCCTGGGCGAGCGGCGGAATCTGTTCGGACAGTAGGTGTGAGCGTTCCTCAAGCGCATTGACGCCCGATCCCATGTCGACGCGTTCCTGGTTCTGCATCAACGCCAGATCCACCGCGCCGCCGGTCAGGTGCGGCGGGATGGAGCGGTACGGATCGGCAATGAACTGTGTGATCAGGCGATAGCGTTCGGCCGCATCCAGATCGGGGTAATCGGCTTCGCACTGCCGGGAAATGTCCTCGAACAGCTGCTGCTGCACCGCTTTCGGGCGCAGGGTTTCCAGGATGAACAGCTGATAGCCCAACAGGTGCAGTGCGTCGGCCGCCTGGAGCAACCGGAGGGCCGCACCGGCACGCATCCGGAAATCGGTCATCTGGGGCGCAAAGACCAGTCGCCGATTGGTATCGACTTCGCGCAGATCGACCAGCGGCTCACCGCCTTCGACGGTCGGGATCATGTTGGCGGCAGGTTCATCCAGGTAGGTGCGTAACCGGTCGAAGGGCGACAGGGCCAGATAGTCATCGAGTGCGTAGGCTGTTTGCATCGTTCGGATTTCCTGTGTGAACGGCGTTGTCGCCTGTCCGGCCTTCAGGCCACTGTCTCCCGATAGCCATGCTGCAGGCGTCGCTTTCCAATCGCCGCGATCTGCTTCAGTCCGGCCTCATGCGACTCGACCAATACGATGCGCTGTCCGCCCAGCTGCGAACCGATCCCTCCCCAGCACTGGAGCAGTGTCCAATCGCCGAACAGGTCGCGGACCAGAGCCACGCTGTAGTAACGCTGCTTCTCTGGATGAATCCAGCGGCATTGCGACCGCTCGCCATCCGTGTGAGGCCGGACCGGCCGGTTTGACGCTGCCTCCAGGCTCGGGCGACGTGTTGAATGAAGTGTGACCATGTCGGCGTCACGCCGCATAGATCATGGTGCGGGTCATCCCGCCATCGACGATCAGGTTGTGGCCGGTGATGAATCCCGCCTGGTCGCCGGCCAGGAAGCGCACGGCCGCGACGATGTCTTCCGGCGCGCCGACCCGTCCGACGGCATGTTGGGTCCGATCGATCGGGCGATGGTGCGGCGCGCGCCGATGGGCCGACTTCTGGAGCGAACCGGTCTCGATCCAGCCGGGACTGATGGCATTGACCCGGATCTCCGGTCCCAGACTGATCGCGGCGGCGTGGGTGAAGGCCAGCGGTGTGGGGGTGTTCGGCATCGTCGACAGAACTCCGGTATCGGTGCGGGACTCGGGCTACCCACCGCCGCGCGGCGGGACTGGCCGACTGGGGCTATACTCGTCCCCCATCTATCCAATGCAGCTCACCATGATCGAGATCGAATACAGCGTCAAGGGCCGCCGGCTGGAGTCGGGTGTTTCCCAGGCACGGATCGATCCTGGTTATCATGGCGGTTCTTCAGCCCCCTGATGGGATGTTCACGCATGTCACTGACCCGCCCCTGTCGTCTATGGCCGGCGATCCTGATGGCCGCCGTCGCTGTTTCAGTCACCGCCGAGCCATTGCCGGAGGGCTTCGTCCATCTCCAGACGCTGGCGCCTGAGATCGTGCAGGACATGCGTTATCACGGCGCCTACAATTTCATCGGCCAGCCCATCGATGGCTATCTGGCCCCCTCGTGCATCCTGACCCGCCAGTCCGCCGAGGCACTCCAGGCCGTCCAGACCGAGGTGTCTCAACAGGGTCTGCGGGTGAAGGTGTTCGACTGCTATCGCCCGACCCGCGCCGTAGCGCACTTCGTGCGCTGGAGTCAGGACGTCGCCGACCAGCGCATGAAGCTCGCCTTCTATCCGCGTGTCGACAAGGCCGACTTCTTCCGCCTCGGCTATGTGGCCGAACGCTCGGGGCATTCGCGCGGCAGCACCGTGGATCTGGCCCTGGAGCCGATCACCGTGCCGGCCGATGTCGCCGTCACGCCCGACGGACATTCGCTGGTCGACTGCACGGCCCCGCACGCCGACCGCTATCCGGACAGCGCCCTCGACTTCGGCACCGGCTTCGACTGCATGGATCCGCGCTCGCATCCGGACAACACCGAGGTTTCTGCCGCCGCCCAGGCCAATCGCGCCCGACTCACCGCCGTCATGGTCCGGCACGGCTTCCGGCCTCTGCCCGAGGAGTGGTGGCATTTCACGCTGGAAGACGAACCCTTTCCCGACACCTATTTCGACTTTCCGGTGACGGCTCCCGGCGACTGAACCAGATCCAGCCGACGCACGCGCGACCGGTTTCTCCAGTCGCTCAACCGCCGCTTCAGTTCCGCTCCCACACCAGGGTGAAGTTGTTCACCGGCATGGCGTGCTCGGCGGTGAGTTGCAGGCCATGTGCCGCCGCGAACTTCTCGAGCTGGCGCTGGTCGCGTACCCCCATTGCCGGATCCTGGTCGCGCAGCCAAGCATCGAAGCGGGCGTTGCTCGGACTGGTGTGTTGGCCATCGCGACTGAAGGGGCCATAGAGTGCGAAGAGGCCGCCCGGTTCCAGATGGGCGCCGACACCGGCGAACATCGCCTCGACGGCCTCCAGGCTCATGATGTGAGCGGTATTGGCGCTGAAGATGGCCTCGAAGCGCTCGACGGGCCAGGGCTTCAGTACATCGAGTTCCAGTGGCGGCGGGAGGTTGCTCAGGCCCGCCTCCGCGATCCACAGGCGGATCCCTGGAAGCTGCTCGGCCCGATCGCTGCATTGCCAGGTCAGATGGGGGAGGGCGGCCGCACAGTAGACCGCATGTTGTCCGGTACCGCTGCCGATTTCGAGCAGTCGACGGCGCGACCGTAACAGGGGCGCGAGCACGGCCAGGATGGGGGCGCGGTTCTGGTCGCAGGACTCGGCATAGGGCTTGTCGACGGGAGGCATGTGGCGGTCTCTCCATGTGTCTGGGTGCGCAATGATATCCTGCTGGTGCGTGAGGCCCGAGGGGTATCGCGCCCTGGCCGAGGCGCTCCATGCGGTGCTGGTTCGGGAGGGAGCATTGTGAGTCAAGCTCATGTCGACGCGCCACCAGGAAGCGTCCTGACCCGGCTGTTCCCGCTCTGGGCGTTGCTGGCGGGCTTCGTCGGCTTCATGGTTCCCGAGACCCTATCAGACTGGCGTGCGGCCGTGATGCCGCTGCTGGGCGTAGTGATGTTCGGTATGGGGGCCACCCTGCGCCCCAATGATTTCCTGGCCATTGCCCGCCGACCGGCGCTCATCGGTCTGGGGCTGGTGGCGGCGGTGATGCTGCACAATGGGCTGGGACTGATGCTGGGCTATTGGGGCGCGCGGGCGTTCGGACAGGACGTGGTCCGCGCCCGGACGCTGGCCATTGAGGTCGGGATGCAGAACTCGGGGCTGGCCGCCGCCCTGGCGCTCAAATCCTTTCCGGCGGCGGCCGCGTTGCCGGGGGCGCTGTTCTCGGTCTGGCACAACCTGTCCGGGGCCATGCTGGCGGCCTGGTGGTCGCGGCAGGCGCCTACCACTGTCCAGTCCCCGGCTCGCCCTTGAACGGCCCAACGATCTCGGTGGTGATCCAGCCGCCATAGTAGCCGCCGGCTTGCGCGCGGACTGTCTCCCCGGCGATGACACAGTGCAGCCGCGCGGGATAGGCCGCCAGCCAGCCGGCGATCACCGCCGCCTCGTCCCCGGCGTCGGGATAGCTCCAGAGCGCGTCGCGGATGAGTCCGTCCGATCCCTGGACGTGCCAATAGTGGGCCTCCCCCTTCCACTCGCACCGCGTGCGGCGCGGCGAGGGACGCAACAGCGAGGCATCGAAGGCATCGGTTGGCAGATAGACGGTCGGCGGACTGCCGGTTTCCAGCACCCGGATGCTGACATTCGATCGGGCCAGGCACCGGGTTCCGGCGTGGATCTCGATCAGGCGCGCATCGCGGACATACAGCGGCGGGCGCGGATAGTCCCAGACCGATTCCTGTCCGGTGCCGGGGACATGGGCGAAGGCGGGACGTCGCTGGCCGCGAAAGGTCCAGACGGCGCGGGCGCGTTCGAGGGCGTTCGGATCCATGGGTAGCGTCAAGACCCAAGCGTTGGATAGTCGGTGTAACCCTTGGCGTCAGCCGTGTAGAAGGTCGCCATGTCGGGCGTGTTCAGTGCGACCCCGGTCTGCATCCGTTCGACCAGATCGGGATTGGCCAGGAAGGGACGGCCAAAGGCGATGAGGTCGGCGCGATCTTCAGCGAGTGCGACTTCCGCGCTCGCCCGATCGAAACCGCCCGCCAGGATGAAGGGACCGTCGAAACACTGACGCAGTTGCCGCTTGAGCGGGTCCGGCACAGGCGGCGCCCCCATGGCCGAGTGATCCAGGACATGCAGATATGAGGTAGCCTGATGAAAACGGATACTCCCGCTTGGTAGAGTCTACCGAGCGAGGTGCAAGATGAAGAACCAGAGTTATTCACCGGAGTTTCGGGCCGAGGCGGTCAAGCTGGTTGTTGAGCAGGGGCTGTCGCAGGAGGCGGCGGCTAAGCGGCTCTCGATCCCCAAGGGCAGGCTTGGCAACTGGATGGCGGCGGTCAAGCGCGGCGGTGCTGTGGCGGTACCCGGTGGGCGTGGTGTGCCAGAACTGGAGGCGGAAAACGCCAAGCTGCGCAAAGAGTTGGCCGAGGTCAAGCTGGAGCGATCCAATGGGGCGGACCAGTGAACGCTATACTCCCCGTCCCAGACCACTGATGGCCGAAATGGGGCCGCACTATGATCGAAATCGAATACATCGTCCGTGACCGCCGGGGAGTGGAACGCTTGCGCACTGCCGACAAGAAGGCCGCCGAAGCCTATGACCGCATTCTGGAGAACGCCGAGCGGCTGGCCGACTGGCTGCGCGCCGGGTCGGTGTTGCCGAGCCTGCCCGATGACGAGCTGGAGACGCTGACGGTGCACCTGGCGCGTCATGCGCGCGAGGTCGAGCTGATCCTGAAGGGCAAGCCGTTGGAGTCTGAGTCGGGCGCGGGGGCCGCATCAGCGACTGCGGTCAAGACCGAGCAAGCCGAACCCGTGCCGCTCAAAGCCGTGAAGGTTTGACCGATGCCCGAGCGAGAGGCCGCGACCCACTCGCCCCTGATCGGCTGGATCGACAGAGGCGGGGTTTGGGTTGGCGGATAGACCAAGACCCCGCTCACGGAGCCGGGGTCTTGGTTTCAGTCACACCTGCGGGTCAGGCGGTCAGAGCGATTTCTTGCAGAAGTACCAGTCGACGCACTCGTACTCGCCGCTGACGGCGCGCGCATTGGCCTCTTCCACACTGCCCGGCGGCGGGACGATGACCTTGTCGCCCGGCTGCCAGTTCTCGGGCGTGGCGACCTTGTTGGCATCCGAGGTCTGCATCGCCTTGACCAGACGCAGGATCTCGTCGATCGAGCGACCGTTGCTCATGGGATAGTAGAGCATGGCGCGCAGCACGCCCTGGGGATCGATGACGAAGGTAGCGCGCACCGCCGAGGTGTCGCTCGCGCCCGGCTGGATCATGCCGTACGCCTTGGCCACGGCCATCGACAGATCCGCGATGATCGGGAAGCCGATCTCGACGTCGAACTTCTCCTTGATGTTGCGCACCCAGGCGACATGGCTGTAGTGACTGTCGATCGAGAGTCCGAGCAGTTCACAGCCGATGGCCTGGAAGTCGGTGTGGCGGCGGGCGAAGCCCATGAACTCGGTGGTGCAGACGGGCGTGAAGTCGGCCGGGTGCGAGAAGAGCACCAGCCATTTCCCGCGATAGTCCTCCAGCGTCTTGCGGCCGTGGGTGGTCGGGGCGTCGAAGGTCGGTGCGGGTTCGTTCAGGCGTGGCATGGTGGTGGTCGTCTCTTGAGTCATGGCTGAGCGCTCCATTCGTGTCAGTAACGTTCGGTGTGGATCCCTCTCACGAGGTTGAGGCTAGATTAGCGCTCGCTCATGAACGGATACAGTCGTTTGTCACGATCGGTTTAATTGCTCTAACGAATTGACAAATATCAATAAAAATCCGATCTGGCGGGCCAGCTTCGTGGCTCGAAGGTTTCCGGTGCCGGCGTCGTCCGATCCGGTATGAAGCGCCTGTCCCGACTGCGGCTATGAGTGGCTACAACAGGCCGATGAAGCGGGCGAAGAGGTGAACCGCTCCGAGAAACCCGGTGCGGTTCAGTCATGATTGAGGCCGTGAGCCGACCAGGACTGGAAGCGGTCAACGAGTCCCCCAGATTGTATAGAGGCTCAAACCACACCGAGGACACACCGATGCACATCGCACTGTTTGGCGCCACCGGCGGCACCGGCCGGCAGGTACTGGCTCAAGCCCTGGAACAGGGCCACCGGATCACGGCCCTGGTCCGCGATCCGTCCAAGCTCACCCCGCACCCCGATCTGACGCTCGTCACGGGCGACGTGCTCGACCCGGCGGCGGTCGCACGCTGTCTGGCCGGGACAGACGCCGTGGTCTGCGTGCTCGGCTCGCACGGCTCCAAGACCCCGATCGAGGCGCGCGGCACCGAACGCATCCTCAGCGCCATGCCGGATCAGGGCGTGCGTCGGCTGGTGGTCGTGACCTCGCTCGGGGTCGGCGAGAGTCGCGCCCAACTGGCCTGGCCCTGGCGGCTGATCATGGAGCTGACGCTCAAGGCGATCCTGGAGGCCAAGGCCGAGCAGGAGCGGCTGGTGAAGGCCAGCGGCCTGGACTGGATCATCGTGCGCCCCGGTGGGCTGACCGATGGTCCGCGCACTGGCGCCTATCGGTTCGGGACCGATCCGACGCTCAAGGCCGGGCGGGTCAGCCGTGCCGATGTCGCTGACTTCGTGTTGCGGCAGCTCAATGAGGACAGCTTTCTGCATCAAGCCCCGGCGGTGACTTGAAGGCACCGTGGCGATCCATCACCAATGCTCCGTGCCCGGCTCGCCCTTGAACGGCCCGACGATCTCGGCTGTGATCCAGCCGCTAGAGTAGCCGCCGGCTTGCGGGTGCGTTCGAGGGTGTCCTGATCGATGGGCATGACGGATCTCCTGACGGACAGTGCGCGAGGTTGGGTCGGCTTCGGGCTATCATCCACGATTTCCGTCCCTGACCACCCTGGAGCGCCCATGGAATTCTTCGCCACATCGCCCGCTCACTGGACCGCTGAGTCACTTCAGCGCCACCTGACCGGGCCGCGTCTGAGCGCGTTCTGTGCCGCCATCGATCGCGTGCTGCATTGGGACGACACCCGCGATCAGGGCGAGATCTATTGCCTCTGGGGACAGTTCCAGGTACGCCGCGAGTGCATCCGGGAGGGCGTGCGCTTTACGCTGCCGACCTGCCCCAATGCCTTGGCCTGGACGCTGACCGCTCAAGAAGACTCGGCCCCGGCGGGAACGGGTGTCCTGATCCACGCCACCATCAATCGCACCGAGCATGATCCCGACTTCATCGAATCCATCGAGGCCTTCATTGAGGACTGGCGAGCGGGACTGGCGCGTCCCGTGGCCGGCTGAGTCTACACGCCGCCGAAGCCCAGGCCCGCGCTGGCGGGCCTGGGCTGAACAGGTCGGCTGCACGCACATTGCCAGCGCGCGCGCCGCCTCGCCCGAGGCCATCCCCCTGACGGCGCGCTACGTGCTGGTGGCCCTCGTCGATGGACAGGAGCGGGTGATCCGGCACTATCATCGCCGCCCGTCGCGCGCCTTTCTCGACATCGCGACGCCCGCCCCATCCTCACAACACACAACTCAGGAGTCCTGCATGAGAATCCTCCACACCATGTTGCGCACCAGCCACCTCCAGCGTTCCATCGACTTCTACACCCAGGTGCTCGGTATGCGCCTGCTGCGCCAGAAGGACTACCCGGACGGCGAGTTCACGCTCGCCTTTCTGGGCTATGGCGAGGAGTCCGAGCAGAGCGTCATCGAGCTGACCTACAACTGGGGCGTGGACCGCTACGAGCGGGGCACGGCCTATGGCCACATCGCCATCGAGGTCGAGGACGTCTACGCCGCCGTGGAGCGGATCAAGGCGCAGGGCGGCAAGATTCTGCGCGACGCCGGCCCCATGAACGCGGGAACGACGATCATCGCCTTCGTCGAGGATCCCGACGGCTACCCGATCGAACTCATCGGCGCCGGACAGGTGGCGGGCGAGGGATAGGTGGGAGTGCCGAGCGATGACTGCGTGTTCTTGGCTTGAGTCAATTGTGATACGTTCAGCCGTCTCGTCTGAAGCTTGCTGTTGCGCCCCGTTGGTTTGGGGGCCACACCAGCGTGGTGTGTCGGCCATCACGGCTGAAGAGACCATAGAGCGCAAAGAGACCACCCGATTCACTCGGACAGAGCAATCCGCCCTGGTCTGTCCTTCCGACTGCGACGCCAAGCGCCCATGAAAATTCCCAAACGTCTCGAACCGCTGGTCCAGGAAGGACTGATCGATGAAGTCCTCGGCTCACTCAAGAGCGGCAAGGAGGCGGCGGTCTATGTGGTGCGTGCCGACGGAGTCGTCCGCTGTGCCAAGGTCTATAAAGCGGTCGACCAGCGCGGTTTCCACAAGCAGTCGCTGTATCGCGAAGGGCGGCAGGTGCGCAACAGTCGTCAGGCGCGGGCGATGGCCAAAGGCTCCCGCTATGGCCGCCGGGAGCAGGAAGACGTGTGGCAGAACACCGAAGTCGATGCCCTCTATCGTCTGGCGGCGGCCGGGGTGCGGGTGCCCCAGCCGTACAATTTCATCGACGGCGTGTTGCTGATGGAGCTGATCACCGACGCGGATGGTGAGGCGGCGCCCCGGCTCAACGATCTGGATCTGACGCCCGAGCAGGCGCGGGCCTATCACGCCTCACTGATCGCCGACGTGGTCAGGATGCTCGGCATCGGCTTGATCCATGGCGATCTCTCCGAGTTCAACATCCTGGTCGATGCACAGGGACCGGTGATCATCGATCTGCCCCAGGCCGTCGATGCCGCCGCCAACAACCATGCGCCCTGGATGTTCAAGCGCGATGTGGCCAATCTGGCGGCGTATTTCGGTCAGTTCGCCCCGGAACTCCTGACCACCAGCTATGGCGAGGAAATCTGGCATCTGTACGAACATGGCCATCTGACGCCTGAGATCAGCCTCACCGGTCATTTCAAGGGCCAGCATCGGACGGTCGATCTCGACGACCTGCTGAACGAAATCCACGATGCCGAGGAGGAGGCGCAGCGCCGCCGGCAAGCGCGTGACGGCGATCCGCTCGACGCTGAACCGGTTCCTCAGTGAGCCTCCCAGCCTTCGATTCGAGTCCCTCATGCCGCTTCGCCATCCGTCGTCCTGGCAAGGCGCGTCGGCAATGTGGGTGCGGCCGAGCGCTCGATCCGGCGCGCCAGTCTTCGACGAAGGCCTCGATGGACGCGACAAAGTCAGGGTCATGCTCGGTGCGGTTGATGGTGGCGTGGATCAGGATACGGAGAGACAGCCAATGCCTCGCGCTGCACGACAGCCGCGCCTCCATCCCGAGCAGAAAGCGTTTCCCCGACATTTCCGGTCTCCGATGTCGGTATCGTCCGATCAGGTATGATGCGACCCCCTTTCAATACAAACCAATGACGGCCAACCTATGAGTACACCTCCGCCTTGTCCCCGCTGCTCGATGGACAACACCTATCCCGACGCTGATCTCTACATCTGCGCCGACTGCGGTCATGAATGGTCGCAACAGGCCAGTGAGGATGGGGGCGAGGACGCCCTCGTGGTCAAGGACGCCAACGGGCAGGTTCTCAGCGACGGCGACAGCGTGGTGCTGATCAAGGATCTCAAGGTCAAGGGCACCTCGACGACGCTCAAGGTCGGCACCAAGATCAAGGGCATCCGGCTGGTGGGCGGCGATCATGCCGTCGACTGCAAGACCGACGCCGGGAGCTTTCTGCTGAAAGCAGAGTTTCTGAAGAAGGCGTGAACCATGTCGCCACGGGGCCGAACGTCAGACGGCCATGCCCACCAGAGCCGGCTGGAGCACGCGCAGCAGATCCGCCGTGGCCAGTGAGATGATATAGCCGCGCTTGCCGCCGTTGATGTAGAGGCGCGGCAGGTCGGCGATGCCCTGCTCGCAGTAGACCGGCATGGCGCGACGAGTGCCGAACGGGGAGGTGCCGCCGACCTGATAGCCCGAATGCTTGTCGGCGACCTTGGGATCGCAGGGCGTTATCCGTTTGGCACCGATGGCACGGGCGAGCGCCTGGGTCGAGACCTGACGATCGCCGTGCATGAGGACCAGCATGGGTTGGCGCTGCTCGTCCTCCATGACCAGGGTCTTGATGACGAGATGTTCGTCGACGCCGAGTTCGCGGGCGAACTGGGCCGTGCCGCCGCCCTCGACATAGGTGTAGGGATGGCCCTCGAAGGGCACACCGGCGGCGCGCAGTACGCGCACCGCTTGGGTGACGGGTTCCTTGGCGGGTTTCATCGGTCAGCGCAGACCTGAACCGAACAGCGCGCTCAGGATCGCCATGAACACCGAGGCGATGACCGTCAGGATGAAGACCGCCGGGATCGAGGCGATGGCGGCCTTGACCATGAAGACGACCATCGACCAGAACGGCATCTGGATGTCGACGACGGTGACGCGGGTATTGGGTTCATAGGACATCGGGCGAACTCCGTATGGTGGATGTCGTGGCACAGCACAGTATCCCGAGCCGGGACGGACGCTTCAAGCCTCACGCGCGTCTCACCGCCCGGATCCGATGATTCAGGCGCTTGCCTGCCACGAGTCCGATGCCCGCTGCGACCCATGGCAGGCTTCGAGTATCATGCTCGACCGAAACAGCGCACCGCGCTGGACGGGTCGATGACCGTGGAGGATTTCCCTTGCTTGAACTCATGTATGCCGGTGGCTGGCTGATGGTGCCGATCCTGGCCTGTTCGGTGCTGGCGACCGCGATCGTGATCGAGCGCGCCTGGACGCTGCGTCGCTCGCGCATCATGCCGGAGCGGCTGGTCGAACGGATCTGGCGCCTGCATCAGGAACAGCGGCTCAACGCAGTCGCCATCGCCCAGATCCGCGAGGGGTCGCCGCTCGGACGCATCCTGGCCGCCGGTCTGGTCAATCGTCAGCACTCGCACGAGGTGATGAAGGACGCCATCAACGATGCCGGACGCCATGTGGTGGCGCAGCTCGAACGCTTCCTGAACACGCTCGGAACCATCGCCGCGATTGCGCCGCTGCTGGGCCTGCTCGGCACCGTGCTGGGCATGATCGATGTCTTCGGGGTCATCATGGAGGCGGGCGTGGGCAATGCCGGCGTGCTGGCCGGCGGTATCTCCAAGGCGCTCATCACCACGGCCGCCGGACTCTCGGTGGCCATCCCCGCGCTCATGTTCCACCGCTTCTTCGACAGCAAGGTCGGGCGGATCGCGCTCGACATGGAGGAGCAGGCACTGCGGCTGGTCGAGGTGCTCCAGGGCGAGCGCGAGGCGACCGGAGAGGCGTCGCGATGAATCTACGCCCGCATCGCCGTCAGCCGGTGGACATCAATCTAGCCCCGCTGATCGATGTCGTCTTCCTGCTGCTGATCTTCTTCATGGTCTCGACCACCTTCAAGGACGAGGCACGTCTGCGCGTGCAGTTGCCACAGGCTCAGGGCGAGGACATCCCGGCTCAGGAGCCGGCCATGATCCGGATCGTCATCGATCGGGCCGGGCGCTTCTTCGTCGACGATCGCGAGGTGACGGATACCCGGACCGCGACCCTGGCGCGTCTCCTCACCGAACGTCGCGGCGAAGACAGCGCCATCCCGGTGCTGATCCAGGCCGACGCCGCTACGCCGCATCAGGCCGTGATGACCGCCATGGATGCCGCCAGTCAGGCCGGCCTGACCCGCATCGCCTTCGCCGCGACCCGTTCTGAAGGGGCCGCGCCATGAGTCAGGACGCGATGATCTCATCGGCCGACGCGCGTGTCGTCTATCGGCGGTTGCTTGGCTATGTCCGGCCCTATTGGCGCATCTTCGGGGTGTCGATCGCCGGGATGCTGGTGTTCGCCGTCACCGAGCCGCTGTTCGCCGCCATGATGAAACCCCTGATCGACGGCAGCTTCGTCGATCGCGACATCGAGATCGTGCGGCTCATGCCCTGGCTGCTGGTGGGGCTGTTCGTGGTGCGCGGCCTCGCCGGGTTCGTCAACACCTATTTCCTGAGCTGGGTCGGGCGGCGGGTGGTGGCCGATCTGCGTCAGGAGATGTTCGAACATCTGCTGCGCGCTCCGGCGCGGTTCTACGACACCCAGGGGTCGGGCCACATCCTGGCCAAGCTCACCTACAACGTCGAGAACGTCGCCAATGCGGCGACCTCGGCGGTCACGACGCTGGTGCGTGACGGCTTCACCGTGATCGGGCTCATGGCCTACATGCTCTATCTGAACGCGGGGCTGTCGCTGATCTTCCTGGTCATCGGTCCGGTGATGGCTGGTGCGGTCAAGTACGCCACCAAGCGCTTCCGGCGCCACAGCCGGCGCATCCAGGATCGGGTCGGCGATCTGACCCACGTTGCCCAGGAGGTCATCGACGGTCAGCGGCTGGTCAAGGCGTTCGGCGGCCAGGGGCGCGAATCGCGGCGCTTCCAGCTCATCAACGAGAAGACCCGCTCATTGCAGATGAAGATGATCGCCACCGAGGCGGCGAGCGTACCCCTGGTGCAGTTGATCTCGGCGGCGGCGATCGCGGTGGTGGTCTATCTCTCGACCATGCAGGGACTCAAGGAGAACATCTCGGTCGGCACCTTCATGTCGTTCGTGGTCGCCATGGGGCTGCTGTTGCCGCCGGTCAAGCGGCTGACGGCGGTCAATGGTCAGTTGCAGCGCGGCATCATCGCCGCCGAGAGTCTGTTCGAGCTGATCGATGCCGAGAAGGAATCCGACACCGGCACGCTGAGCCTGACGCGCGTCGAGGGGCGGGTCGAGTATTGCGGCGTCAGTCATCGGTATTCGGAGGACAAGGCGCCGGCGGTGCGGGAGCTGGACCTGCTCATCGAGCCGGGCGAGAAGGTGGCCTTGGTCGGGCGCTCCGGTAGCGGCAAGAGCACCATCGCCAATCTGCTGCCGCGTTTCTATGATCCTACGGTCGGGGAGATCCGCATCGATGGCGTCCCGATCCGGGAGCTGACGCTCGCCAGTCTGCGCGCCCAGATCTCGCTGGTGAGTCAGGACGTGGTGCTCTTCAACGACTCGGTCGCCAACAACATCGCCTATGGGCGCGCCGAACCGCCGAGCCGTGAGGCGCTGGAGCGGGTTGCCGCCAGCGCCCATGCGCTCGAATTCATCGAGGCGCTGCCCCAGGGCTTCGACACCCTGATCGGCGACAAGGGCGTGCTGCTCTCAGGCGGTCAGCGCCAGCGTCTGGCCATTGCGCGTGCCATGCTCAAAGACGCGCCGATCCTGATCCTGGACGAGGCGACTTCGGCGCTGGACACCGAGGCCGAGCGTCATATCCAGGCGGCGCTGGAGACGCTGATGGCCAAGCGCACCACGCTGGTCATCGCGCATCGGCTCTCGACCATCGAGAGCGCCGACCGCATCCTGGTGTTGCAGGACGGGCGGATCGTCGAGCAGGGGCGTCATCCGGAACTGCTGGCGCTCGGTGGCTATTACGCGCGGCTGCATCGGTTGCAGTTCCATGATCTGTCCGATGCATCCAAAACGCCGGCCTGAGTGTCGGCATCCTCTGGGGGCGGAAGTGCGCGGATGAGGCTCGATCCAACATCCATTTGGTACAGCCGCAGCCGTCGCCATCCGCTCACCCGGCTCCTGCTGCCGCTGTCCTGGCTCTATGGCGCCATCGTCCGTGTCCGACGCCGTGCCTACCAAAAGGGCTGGCTGGCCAGCGAACGATTGCCCGTACCCGTGGTCCTGGTCGGCAACCTCACCGTCGGCGGAACCGGCAAGACACCCTTGGTGTTGCGCCTGGTCGAGCTGTTACGCGCCCAGGGCTGGACACCAGCGATCATCACGCGCGGCTACGGCGGCCGTGCAGAACACTGGCCGCAACGGGTCACGCCCGAATCCGATCCCGACCGGGTCGGCGACGAGCCGGTCCTGCTGGCGCGTCGTTCGGGCTGTGTCGTGGTCGCGGGGCCGGATCGGGTGGCGGCCGGACGTCTGGCCATCGCGCTGAGCGGCTGCGGCATCCTGATCAGTGACGATGGTCTCCAGCACTATCGGCTGGCGCGCGACCTCGAGATCGTCCTGATCGACGGCACGCGCGGCTTCGGCAACGGCCACTGTCTGCCGGCCGGTCCATTGCGCGAGCCGCCCGCGCGACTGAACAACGTGGATCTGGTGCTCCACAAGGGCGGTGCGGGGCCGGGCCACCGCATGCAACTGCATCCCGGCGAGCTGGTGAATCTGCGCGATCCGACCCAGCGGCGTCCGCTGTCGGATCTGAGTGGACAGCGGGTGCGTGCCGTCGCCGGGATCGGTCATCCCGAACCCTTCTTCAGGCAACTGGAGGCGGCGGGTCTGGTGGTCGAGCGCTGGCCCTATCCGGATCATCATCGTTACCGCCCCGAGGACGGCGACCGCTGGCGCGGCCTGCCCGTCGTCATGACCGAGAAGGACGCCGTCAAGTGCGCGACCTTCGCTGCGAGCGATCACTGGATGCTGCCGGTCACGGCGATACTGGACCCGGATTTCGCCTCGCACCTTCTCCGCAAAACCGATCAACTCAGAGCGAATCGCTGAATGGACAGAGATTTCAAGGTCGTCATCCCCGCCCGCTACGGCTCGACCCGTCTGCCGGGCAAGCCATTGCTCGACATCGCCGGCAAGCCGATGATCCAGCGTGTCGTCGAGCGCGCTCGGGCCAGCGGCGCCGGCGAAGTCGTGGTCGCCACCGATGATCGGCGTATCCGCGAAGCCTGTGAAAAACTGGGGATCGCCACCGAGATGACCGCTTCGAGTCATCGCAGCGGCTCGGATCGGGTCGCCGAGGTGATCGAGCGGCGCGGCTGGAACGATGACACGATCGTCGTCAACCTCCAGGGTGACGAGCCCTGCATGCCGCCTGCGCTCATCAATCAGGTCGCGTCCAGTCTGGCCGCACGCAACGAGATCGGCCTGGCCACGCTCGCCCACCCGATCGACGACAGCGCCACGCTCTTCGATCCGCATGTGGTCAAGGTCGTCATCGACACCGCCGGTTTTGCACTCTATTTTTCGCGCGCCCCCATCCCCTGGCATCGCGACGAGTTCCTGGGTGACAAGGCCCGGCTGCCCAAGTCGGTTGCTTTTCTTCGACACATCGGCCTCTATGCCTATCGGGCCGCCTTCCTGAAGCGTTTCGTCACCCTGGAGCCCGCGCCGCTGGAGATCGCCGAGTCGCTCGAACAGTTGCGCGCCCTCTGGCACGGTGCGCCCATCCATGTCGGGTTGGCCGCCGAGACGCCGGGACCGGGGGTGGATACCCCGGATGATCTGGCGCGAGTCGTTCGGTATCTGGAAGCCATCTGAATCCGATCAAGCCGCAAACTCCGAGCATGGGTCCAGCGATGCCATACAAGCTGGCCCGCCGCTTGCTCCAGTGAGACACGAACCGCCCCGGAGCTGGACGATCACACCGATCATCCCCCTGTGGGCCATCGTGGATCTTGAGCCGTCGGGAGTTTGACAAGATGAGTATCAGCACGATCACGAGCAGCGTTGGTGATATCGGCTCCAGGCTCTACGGAGCCGCGAGCGCCATCACACGCGACTATGAGGAGCGCACCGCAACCCTGGAGCAGGTCTTCTCGAAGCTGGACACGGAGGGCAAGGGCTATCTCGATGCCGGCGACTTCGAGACAGCCTTCGAGGCGCTGGGTCTGGGCGATTCGGAAGAAGAGTCCGACGAAAATTTGACGCTTCCAGGTGTCGAGGACGTAGTCGCCGCGCTCGACATGGACGGCGACGGCAAGGTCAGCTCGGGCGATCTCACCGAGGGGGTGCGCTCGCTGACCGACAGTCTCTCGTTTCTGCAAGGGCGTGCCGAGGTGCTGGGCGCCGAGGCGATGAAGTTTACGCAGACGTTCAACAGTCAGCTTGCCGACGAGGAGGCTGAGACGCAGCAAGCCACAGAAGCCGCCGCGACAGCCAGCGCCGAGTCCGTCAGCCGCGAACAGTCCACCCGGCCCGACCTGTTCGTGATGCGGCGCGTCATGCAGCTCATGGACGCCTATGGCTCGTCCTATCGTTCCAGCGAATCCAGCGAGTCGCTCTCACTGGTGGCTTGATGTGTCCCCAAGTCCCGTGGCCGCCAGACTCAGCGTCCAGACACGCCGGTTCAGTTCGGGATCGCGTGCCTGGGCCGGAGCCTGGATCGGCCGCCCATTCCAGAGATAGGCGCCGGCGACCTGCGCCACGGAGTCGTCGAAGACCAGCCGCAGGACGCCCTGCGCGGCGCGTTCGGGAGTGGGCAGTGCCCAGCCGAGCAGCCGGTCGACCAGCCGCCAGAACAGTCCCTGAGCGCCATCCGTGCCGCCGAGATTGGAGCGGAAGACGCCCGGAAAGACACAGTTGACCCGCACGCCGCTTCCGGCGAGCCGCCGCGCCAGCTCGAAGGTGAAATGCAGGTTGCCGAGCTTGGATTGACCATAGGCCGCCATCATCCGATAGGGACGCCGCTCCCAGTTCCAGTCGTCGAGATCCAGCGCGGTGTTCATGCGCGTGCCGACGTTGATGATCTGTGCCGGCGCGCTGGCGGTGAGGCGGTCGAGTAGCCGGTGAGTCAGCAGGAAAGGCGCCAGATGATTGACGGCCAGGGCGCGTTCGATTCCGTCCGGACTTAGGCGCCGCTCGCGAAAGGCGGTGCCGGCATTGTTGACCAGCAGATGCAGGGCGCCGAATTGCTGCAGCACGGATTCGGCCAGGGCGCGCACTTCGGCCTGACTGGCCAGATCGGCGACGAAGAGTTGCAGATGAGGATTGCCGGTGGCGGACCGGATCTCGGCCAGGGCGGCTTCGCCGCGCGCCCGATCCCGCGCGACCAGACCCACGCGCCAGCCGGCGGCGGACAATCCCTGTGCGATGGCGCGGCCCAGGCCGGAGTTGGCACCCGTTACCAGGGCCGTCCTGATGTCGCTGAAGGCGTCGTTGTTCATGGCGCGACCCGTGCCCCGGCTCAGCCGACCGAGTCGCCGTGTTCGGTGAAGCGCTGGATCTGGCGACGATCGCGCTTGGTGGGGCGGCCCTTGCTGTCGGGGATCGCCGAACCGAGTTCGCGCCGCTCGCGCACCAGCGCCTGACGCCTGAGCCGGCTGGTTTCGGACTCGGCATAGAGCAGGGCGGCTTCGGCGGCTGGGCGGCGCTGCGTGTTGATCGCCAGCACCTCGATCTCCCAGCTCAGGCTATCCTTGTGGATCTCCAGCCGGCTGCCGGGACGGATGACGCGGCTGGGCTTGACGCGCTGGCCGTCGACATGGACCTTGCCGCCGTTGATGGCCTCGATGGCCAGCTGACGGGTCTTGAAAAAGCGCGCCGCCCACAGCCATTTGTCGATCCGGATGGCGTCGGCCGGATCGGCGGTGCGCTCAGTCATCGGTGTCGAGTCCGAGGCGTTCGTCGAGTTCGCCCTCCATGTCGAGCAGCGCCATGTCGTCATAGCCGCCGACGTGGAAGTCGTCGATGAAGATCTGCGGCACCGTGTGCCGGCCGCTGCGCTCGACCATCTCGGCCATGCGTGTGCGGTCGTGATCGACCGGGATCTCGGCGAAGTCGACGCCCTTGCGCCTGAGCAGACGCCGCGCGCGGTCGCAGTAGGGGCAGGTTTGGGTCGTGTAGACAGTGACCTGTGGCATGGTTTCCGAACTATTGCGAAGATTGACCTTGGTGTGCGAGCTTCACCCCTGGCTCCGCTTCAGTCAAGTCGTGTCGTTCACACTTCCTTCTCAGACGCTCAGGTTGCACCATGTATCGCGAAACCCCGCATCCCATCTACCTCAAGGATTACCGTCCGCCCGAGTTCCTGATCGACCAGGTGGAGCTGCGCTTCGAACTCGATCCCGAGTGCACGCGCGTCGAATCGCGGTTATCACTGCGGCGCCATCCGGCGGCGACCCGTGGGGATGGCCACCTGCGTCTGCATGGCGAGCAGTTGAAGCTGACGCAGGTGGCCATCGATGGGCACGTCCTGACGCCCGCCGAGTATCGGGTCGACGGCGAGGGGCTGACGCTGCATCGGGTGCCCGACCGCTTCACCCTGGAGACCCGGGTCGAGATCCATCCCAACCTCAACACCGCACTCGAAGGGCTCTATCAGTCCGGCGACCTGCTCTGCACCCAGTGCGAGGCCGAGGGTTTCCGGCGCATCACCTATTTCCTCGACCGCCCGGACGTGATGGCGCGCTACACCACCACGCTCATCGCCGACCGGACGCGCTTCCCCGTACTCCTGTCCAACGGCAACCCGATCGCGCGCGCCGAACTTCCCGACGGTCGCCACAGCGTCACCTGGGACGATCCCTTCCCCAAGCCGAGCTATCTGTTCGCCCTGGTCGCCGGCGATCTGAGCCTGATCGAGGACGGCTTCGTCACCGCTTCGGGACGGGACGTGAAGCTCCAGATCTTCGTCGAGCCGCACAATCTCGACAAGGGCGATCACGCCATGCGTTCGCTAAAGAAGGCGATGCGCTGGGACGAGGAGCGTTTCGGGCGCGAGTACGATCTGGATATCTACATGATCGTCGCCGTCAGCCACTTCAACATGGGCGCGATGGAGAACAAGGGACTCAACATCTTCAACGACAAGTTCGTGCTCGCCCGTCCCGACACCGCGACCGATGCTGATTTCGACGGCATCGAGAGCGTCATCGCGCACGAGTATTTCCACAACTGGACCGGCAACCGCATCACCTGCCGCGACTGGTTCCAGTTGAGCCTGAAGGAAGGCTTCACCGTCTATCGCGATCAGGAGTTCTCGTCCGATGTCGGCTCGCGTGCCGTCAAGCGCATCGCGGACGTGCGGACGCTGCGCGCGCACCAGTTCCCCGAGGACGCCGGCCCGCTGGCTCATCCGGTACGTCCCGACTCCTATATCGAGATCAACAACTTCTACACCACCACCGTCTATGACAAGGGCGCCGAGGTGGTGCGGATGCAAGCCGCGCTGCTCGGTCGCGAGACATTCAGGCGCGCGACCGATCTCTATTTCGAGCGCCACGACGGTCAGGCTGTCACCACCGAGGACTTCGTGCGCTGCATGGAGGACGCCAGCGGGCGCGATCTGGCCCAGTTCCGGCGCTGGTACGAGCAGGCCGGCACGCCTGAGCTGCACATCCGGGGCGAGTACGACGCGGCGGCCGGCACCTATACCCTGAGCGTGCGCCAGGAGACGCCGCCGACACCGGGTCAGCCGGTCAAGCCGCCCTTCCATATTCCGCTGGCCATCGGGCTGCTCAGCGCTGATGGGCACGACCTGCCGTTGCGGCTGGCCGACGAGTCCGAACCGCCGACGCCCGGCACGCGCCTGCTGGAGCTGACCGAACCCGAGCACCGCTTCACGTTCACTGGCCTGAGCGAACGCCCGGTGCCCTCGCTGCTGCGCGGCTTCTCGGCGCCGGTACGGGTGCATGACGACCTGATCGACGCCGACCGGATGTTCCTCATGGCCCACGACAGCGACGGCTTCAACCGCTGGGACGCCGCTCAGACGCTGCACGAGCGTCTGCTGCTGGCGCTGACGGACGATGCCGCGCATCCCATCCCCGAGGACTACATCGCCGCCTGCCGGCGCGCCCTGTGCGACGCGAGCGCCGATCGGGCGCTGCTCGCCGAGGTGCTGACCCTGCCGAGCGAGACCTATCTGAGCGACCGCATGACCGTGGTCGACGTCGACGGGCTCCATCGCGCCCATCGTCAGTTGACGCGCCATATCGGCGAGCGGCTGCGTGCCGATCTGCTCGCCGTCTATCGGGCCAATGCCGAGACCGGACCCTATGTCTTCAGCCCCGAAGCGGTCGGCCGGCGCGCGCTCAAGAATCTGGCGCTGACCTATCTGGTGCACGCCGGTGACGAGGAGGGACGCGATCTCTGTCGTGAACAGTTCGAGGCCGCACACAACATGACCGACGTCATGGCCGCCCTGCGACTGCTGGCCGAGCCGGGCGGGGTGGGCGCGGATGCCGCACTCGACGCCTTCCATCGGCGTTGGTCGGGTGAGTCGCTGGTGCTCGACAAGTGGTTTGCGGTCCAAGCTGCGGCTCCGCGCCCGGACGCCCTGGAACGGGTCATGGCGCTCCTGAGACATCCGGACTACAGCGCGCGCAACCCCAACCGGGTGCGCGCGCTGGTCAGCACTTTCAGCAACGTCAATCAGGTCCGCTTCCATGCCGCTGACGGGGCCGGCTATCGCTTCCTGGTCGATCGGGTGCTGGAACTCGATCCGGTCAATCCGCTGCTGGCCGCGCGGCTGCTCAAGCCGCTGGTGCGCTGGCGCCGGTTCGATCCGGAACGCCAGTCGCTGATGCGGGCCGAGCTGGAGCGCGTGCTGGGTGGCCGTGAGCTGTCGTCCGACGTCTTCGAGGTCGTCTCCAAGGCGCTGGCATGATCGGTACCCGCCCCCTGCTCGGTCTGCTCGACCGCTATCTGCTGCGCGAGGCCGCCCAGGTCTTCCTGGCCATCGTACTGGTGCTGGTGCTGATCCTCGCCAGCCTGATGTTCCTGCGCACCCTGGAGGAAGTGAACCTCGGCGGTCTGGGCGTGGACGTGGTCTTTCGCTATCTGAGCCTCCAGATCCAGCGCGATATATCCAGTCTGCTGCCCCCGGCGTTCTTCCTGGCGATCCTGGTGACGCTGGCGCGTTTCGCACGCGACAGCGAGCTGATCGCCATGCAGGCCTGTGGCGTGGGTCCGCCGCGGCTCTATCGCACCTTTCTGTTGCTGGCCGTTCCGGTGGCGTTCGTCACCGGCTGGGTCGCACTCGATCTCAAGCCGCATGCGGCGGCCGGCATCCAGCAGATCCGGCTTCAGCAGAAAGAGCAGGCCGCGCAGATCGCCGGACTTCAGGCCGGCCGCTTCTATGTCGAGGAGCAGGGCAAGGTCGTGGTCTATATCGGCGAGATCGACCAGCACAAGTTGCTCGGTGATGTGTTCGTACTCGATCGACGCGGGGAGAAGACGCGCTTGGTGGTGAGTGACTCCGGGCGCCATCGGATCGAGGAATCCACGGGCGATCATCTGGTGACCCTGACTCAGGGCCATCGCTTCGATGGTCAAGCCGGCTCCGGTGCCTATCTGATCGGTGACTTCGAACGCTACGAGATCCGGCTCGCTGACGCGGGGTCCGCGCCGCACGCCTTCAACAAGCGCGCGACCATTCCGACTCCGGATCTGATGCACTCGGACGAACTGGCCGACCGTGTGGAACTGGAGCACCGGCTTGCCGCGCCGCTCTCCATCCTGACCCTGGCGGTGCTGGCCATCCCCCTGGTCGATCCCTCGCCGCGCCAGCGCACCACCGGGCGTATGCTGCTGGCGTTGCTGGCCTATTTCAGTTTCTTCAACCTGCAACGGCTTGCCGAAAGCTGGATGGCCGCCGGAGTCACGCCCGCGTGGCTCGGCAGCCTCTGGTATCAATTGGCGATCCTGGTGTTCGTGCATCTCATGCTGCTGCCCGAGAACTTTTGGTTCAAACGGCTGAGCCGGTGTTTGTGGGGCGATCGCCACGGGTGTATCAAGCCATCTTGATGGCATCGGCGGGCTTCGGTTAATCTGCACGGTCCCCAATCACCCGCGCTGGCTCGCCCCAATGGCGCGGCCGAGGCTTTAATTCATGTGTGGAATCGTCGGAATCGTCGGCCAGGCTCCGGTCAACCAATCACTCTATGACGCGCTGCTCGTCCTGCAGCATCGCGGCCAGGACGCCGCCGGGATCGTCACCTGCGAAGGCGGCAAGCTCCATCTGCGCAAGGACAACGGTCTGGCGCGCGACGTGTTCCAGACCAAGCACATGCTGCGCCTGCGCGGCAACATGGGCGTGGGACACGTGCGCTATCCGACCGCCGGAGCCTCCAGCTCGGCCGAGGCCCAGCCCTTCTACGTCAACTCGCCCCACGGCATCGTGCTCGCCCACAACGGCAATCTGACCAATGCCGAGGAACTCAAGCGAGACCTGATCGTCGAGGATCTGCGTCATCTCAACACCGAGTCCGATTCCGAGATCCTGCTCAACATCCTCGCCCACGAGTTGCAGATCCAGGGCCGGTTGCGCATCGACGAACAGGACATCTTCCGTGCCGTGGCCGGTGTTCACCGGCGCTGTCGCGGCGGCTACGCGGCCGTGGCCATGATCCCCGGCTTCGGTGTCTTCGCCTTCCGCGATCCTCACGGCATTCGACCGCTGGTCTATGGCCGGCGCGAGACGCCCGAGGGGGCCGAGTACATGATCGCCTCCGAGAGCGTCGCGCTCGACACCAGCGGCTTCGATCTGGTGTCCGATGTCGCACCGGGCGAGACGGTGCTGATCACGCTCGACGGTCAGCTCCACACCCGTCAGTGCGCCGCCAATCCGGTGCTCTCGCCCTGCATCTTCGAATTCGTCTACTTCGCCCGTCCCGATTCCATCATCGACAACATCTCGGTGCACAAGGCGCGTTCGCGCATGGGCAAGAAGCTGGCGGCCAAGATCAAGCGCGAGTGGCCCAACCACGACATCGACGTGGTGATCCCGATCCCGGACACCAGCCGCACCGCCGCGCTGCAATTGGCCAATCAACTCGGCGTTCACTATGCCGAGGGTTTCATCAAGAACCGCTACATCGGCCGCACCTTCATCATGCCGGGCCAGAAGGTGCGCAAGCGCTCGGTGCGCCAGAAGCTCAATGCCATCGACCTGGAGTTCCGCCGGAAGAACGTGCTGCTGGTCGACGACTCCATCGTGCGCGGCACCACCTCGCAGCAGATCATCCAGATGGCGCGTGATGCCGGCGCCAATCGCGTCTATTTCGCCTCGGCCGCGCCGCCGGTGCGCTTCCCCAACGTCTATGGCATCGACATGCCGGCGGCCAGCGAGCTGATCGCCCATGGCCGCACCGAGGACGAGGTGGCGCGCGAGCTGGGTACGGACCGGCTGATCTTCCAGGATCTGGAGGATCTCATCGACGCGGTGCAGAAAAAGGGCAAGTCGCACGTCGACCGCTTCGACACCTCGGTGTTCGACGGTCAGTATGTGACGGGTGACGTGACGCCCGAATACCTCCAGGCGCTCGAAGATCGCCGTAACGATGGCGCCAAGGAGCAGCGCGCCGCCCGCAGCGAGAGCATCCTTGACCTCCACAACTCCAACTGATCCAGCGCCGGACGATTGGGACGGCGCGGAGGACGCGCCCGGATTCGCCACGCGCGCCATCCGCGTCGGGCATCGGCGTACCGGGGAGAGCGAGCACAGCGAGCCGATCTTCGCCACCTCCAGTTTCGTCTTCGCCAGTGCCGCCGAGGCCGCTGCGCGCTTTGCCGGCGAGCAGGCCGGCAACATCTATTCGCGTTTCACCAATCCCACTGTGCGGGCTTTCGAGGAGCGGTTGGCGGCACTGGAAGGTGGTGAGTCCTGCGTGGCCACGGCCTCGGGCATGGCGGCGATCCTGTCCGTCTGTCTGGGGCTGCTCAAGACGGGCGACCGGATTCTGGCCGCGCGCAGTCTGTTCGGCAGCACCACCATGCTGTTCGACAAGTATCTGGCGCGGTTCGGCATCCGGACCGACTATGTGCCGCTGAGCGATCTGTCGGCCTGGGAGACGGCGCTGGAGCGCGACGGCGAGCGGCGCACGCGGCTGCTCTTCTGCGAGACGCCATCCAATCCGCTCACCGAGATGGTCGATCTGCGCCAACTGGCCGCGCTCGCCCATCGGCATGGTGCGCTGCTGGTGGTCGACAACTGTTTCTGCACTCCGGCGCTGCAACGTCCGCTCGCACTCGGCGCCGACATCGTGGTGCATTCGGCGACCAAGTATCTCGATGGCCAGGGGCGCTGTGTCGGCGGGGCCGTGGTGGGGGACCGCAAGCGGGTCGGCGAGGAGGTCTACGGCGTGCTGCGCACCGCCGGCCCGACCCTGAGTCCCTTCAATGCCTGGATCTTTCTCAAGGGACTGGAGACGCTGGAATTGCGGATGCTGGCTCAGTCGCGTGCCGCAGCGGAGCTGGCCGAATGGTTGCAGAGGCAGCCGGCGGTCGAGCGCGTCCATTATCCGGGACTGGCGAACCATCCCCAGCATCATCTGGTCGGATCGCAGCAACGCACCGGCGGAGCGATCGTCGCTTTCGCGGTGCGCGGCGGTCGCGAGGCGGCCTGGCGGGTGATCGACGCGACGCGACTGCTGTCGATCACGGCCAATCTGGGCGACGTCAAGACCACCATCACCCATCCGGCGACCACCACCCACGGTCGTCTCACGCCCGAGCAGCGCGCCGAGACCGGAATCGGCGAGGGGCTGATCCGGTTGGCGGTCGGCCTGGAAGATCCGGCCGATATTCGAGCCGACCTCGAGTATGGACTGAACCTTCCGAACCACCAGGTCGAGTGACCCAAGCGTTACGTCCGAATCCTGAACCCTGCCCGAGGAGGCCATGATGAGCGTCAGACGACTCCCGGTCTACATCCTGCTCGATACCTCCGGCTCCATGCGCGGCGAACCCATCCATTCGGTGAACGTCGGTCTGCAAGCGATGCTGAGCGCCCTGCGCCAGGACCCCTATGCGCTGGAGAGCGTGCATCTGTCCATCATCACCTTCGACGTCGAGGCGCGCGAATATCTGCCGCTGACGCCCCTGGATCAGGTCCAACTCGGCGAGATCCAGGTGCCGTCCTCGGGGGCGACCTTTCTCGGCGCGGCGCTGGAGCTGCTGATCCGGCATGTCGATCGCGACGTCAGGAAGAGCACCGGCGAGTCCAAGGGCGACTGGCGGCCGCTGCTCTTCGTCATGACCGACGGCAGCCCGTCGGATCTGCACGACTACCGTCAGGCGATCCCCGAGATCCACAGACGTCATTTCGGTTCCATCGTGGCCTGTGCCGCCGGTCCCAAGGCCAAGGACGAGGCGCTGCGCGAACTGACCGATCGGGTGGTGCGGCTCGACACCCTGGACGCGGCGGCCTTCTCGGGGTTCTTCAAATGGGTCTCGGCCAGTGTCGCGGTCGGGTCGAGCAGTACGGGACTGGAGGGGCCAGTGGCTTTGCCGCCGCCGCCGGCCGAGGTGCAGCTCGTCTTGTAGAACTGACAAAGGGGGTCAGGTCATGCGCCGCTTACCCGTGTTCTTCCTGCTGGACTGCTCGGAATCCATGGTCGGAGACAATCTCCGCAAGATGGAGGAGGGGTTGCAGGCGGTCGTGCAGTCACTGCGCGCCGATCCGCATGCGCTCGAAACCGTGCACATTTCAGTCATCGCTTTCGCCGGGTTCGCCAAGACCATCGTGCCGCTGGTCGAGCTGTTCTCCTTCTATCCGCCCCGGCTGCCGCTGGGCGGCGGAACCAGCCTGGGGGCGGCGCTCGATGCGCTCATGAGCGAGATCGACCGCTCGGTGGTCAAGACCACGCCCGAGCGCAAGGGCGACTGGCGGCCGATCGTCTATCTGTTCACCGATGGGCATCCGACCGATGATCCGGAGCCGGCGATCGAGCGCTGGCGGGCGCGCTATGCCGGGTCGGCGACCCTGATCGCGGTCGGCATGGGCGGGGATGCGGATTTTTCGGCGCTGAAGCGCCTGACCGATCAGGTCATCCGCTTCGATGAGGTGCGCGCGGGCGACTACAAGCAGTTCGTCGACTGGGTGAGCGCCTCGGTGCTGGCGCGCAGCCAGCGTCTCGGTGAGGCGCTCGATCAGACCATCGAGCTGTCGCTCGACAAGCGTGTGCTCAGTCTGGTGAAGGAGGCGCCGCCGCCGACACGCGCCGATGAATCCTGCGTGACCCTGGTCGGACGCTGCCAGAGGACGCGCAAGCCCTACATCATGAAGTACGAGCGGGAGCGTCAGCATCTGGGCACCAGCGAGTTCCAGTTCGAGGTGGCGCTGTACCGGCTCGCCGGCTGCTATCCGCTCGACGAGTCCTATTTCGACTGGACCGATCCGCGCACCGGCGATCTCAAGGTCAACACCTCCGAACTCATGGGCGCGCCCGGTTGTCCGCATTGCGGCAATGCCACAGCTTTCGCCCTGTGCGGCTGCGGCAAGCTGCTGTGCATCGACGGACCGGGCCAGGCGGTCTGTCCCTGGTGCGAGCAGGTCGTGGCCTTCGCGGCGGGGCGGGCGTCCGATGACGGTGGTTTCGATGTCGGGCGCGGTCAGGGCTGAACGGCATGAGCGCACAGGACACAACGACCCGGATCAGCTTCTACGTGCCCAATGCCAGGGTCGGTGTCGAATATGCCGCCAGGATCGAAGCGCGGGGTATCGAGGGTCAGACGCTCATCGTCCAGGAGGTCGAGATCCCGGCGGGATTCGGACTGCGCTTCGACCCCGGCAGCGGCGAGTTGCGCGGTACACCGCTGACGGCCGGCGACCATCGTCTGCCACTGCGCTGGAGTTCGGGCAAGGGCGCCGGCCATTCGGGTGAGTGTCTGCTGATCGTCAACCCCGATCCCCGGAGTCTGTGGCGGGTCGTCGAGCCGCCCGAGGACGCGCCCTATCGCAAACCGCACACCGATAGCCGTCTGCTCCAGGCCGAGGAGGCCGGCCTGATCGCCGCCAGCCGTCGCGGGCGCTCGCACGAGCACGCCGGCCGCTTTCGTGAAGACGATTACCGCATCGCACTGGATGCCGAGAACGGCTGGAGCCTGCTGATCGTGGCCGATGGCGCGGGCAGTGCTCGGTTCTCGCGCGAAGGCTCCAGACTGGCCGTCACGATCGCTGGTGAGCATCTGCTGTCCAGTCTTCGAGGCGATCAGGGTGCACATCTGAACGCCGTCCTGGCCAATTGGGACACCGAGCCGGATGCCAGCGCCAAGACCTTGGGCTCGGCGTTTCAGGATCGCTTCCATGAGGCGGCGAACCGCGCCATCCAGGCGATCGAGCAGGAGGCCGCGACGCGCAGCGCCCAGCCTCGCGACTATGCCACCACCCTGCTGGCCGCCGTCGTCAGACGCCAGGGCCAGGCAACCTTCGTGGCCAGCTTCTGGATGGGCGACGGCGCCATCGCCGCTTATGGTCCACGCGGTCGGGTACGGCTGATGGGGCGGCCGGACAGCGGCGAGTTCGCCGGTCAGACCCGCTTCCTCGACCGCGCCGCGCTCGCCGATCAGAGCTTCGCCCGGCGTATCGGTCTGGGCTGTTTCCAGGATCTGACCGCCGTGCTGCTCATGACCGACGGCGTCTCCGACCCGCGTTTCGAGACCGACAGCGGACTGGCCGATCCGGGCCGCTGGGACGCCCTTTGGGACGAGCTCGCCCCGGTCCTGGATGCCGCCGAACCGGATCGGGCGCTCGTCGACTGGCTGGGCTTCTTCTCGCCGGGCGACCATGACGACCGCACCCTCGCTCTGTACTGGTTGAAGACGAAGGAGGACTGAACATGGCCAGCGTCATCACCTGCCGCACGCTCGACGGTCAGCGGCTGGAGTTCGTCGATGAGGTCATCGGTTCGGGCGCGATGAAGGAGGTCTATTTCGCCCCCGATCGCTCCTATGTGGTCGCCTTCTACAAATCGCTTCCGGATCAGGCCGCGCGTGAGCGTCTGGAGATGATCACCGGCCAGTATCGCGACAACATCTTCGGGCAGGCCGGCGGCGACTACTGGCGCGACCTCTTCTGCTGGCCGACGGCGATGCTGGAACACGATGGCCGGTTCGGGCTGGTCGCGCCGGCCTACCCGCGTCATTTCTTCTTCGAGCACGGCTCGCGCAATGACGACATGCTCAAGATCCGGGGTCGCGAGAAGGAGGGCAAATGGTTCGCGGCGGCCAATCTGCGCCACCGCTTCATGGACCCGCGCGAGCTGGGCGACTGGCTCGGTCATCTCCGCGCCTGTCTGCGGCTGGCGCGCGCCGTGCGCCGGCTGCACATGGCCGGGCTGGCGCACTCGGACCTGTCCTACAAGAACGTCCTGATCGATCCTTCACGCGGGCTGGCCTGCGTCATCGACGTCGACGGTCTGGTGGTGCCGGGCAAGTATCCGCCCGATGTGGTCGGCACGCCGGATTTCATCGCCCCGGAAGTGGTCATGACCAGCCATCTGCCCAAGACCGATCCGGCGCGTCATCTGCCCCGACGCGAGACCGACCTGCACGCCCTGGCAGTGCTGATCTACATGTACCTGCTCTACCGCCATCCGCTGCGCGGCGGCCAGGTCCACGACCTCGACGACGAGCAGCATGACGAGACGCTGTCGATGGGCCAGCACGCGCTCTTCGTCGAGCATCCGCACGACCCGCGCAACCGCATCCGGCTGGCCGATGTCCGGTCGACCGAACTGCCCTGGGCCGATACCGAGGCGCGGCCCTATCGACTCACCGGCCCCTATCTGGCACGGCTGTTCGAGCAGGCGTTCATCGACGGGCTGCACGATCCGGTGCGCCGCCCCTCGGCCAACGACTGGGAGACGGCGCTGGTCAAGACGGTCGATCTGGTGCAGCCCTGCCACAATCCCGACTGCGAGCAGAAGTGGTATGTGTTCGACAACAGCACGCGCCCGGCCTGTCCCTTCTGCGGCACGCCTTTCCACGGTCGGCTGCCGATCCTCAACCTCTATTCCTCACGCGAGGAAGGGCGCTTCCGGCCGGATGACCACCGTCTCATGGTCTGGACCGGCCAGTCGCTGTTCCCCTGGCATGCCAATGCCCTGATCGCCCCCAACGAGAAGCTCACCGAAGACCAGAAACGGCGTGTCGGCTATTTCGTCCTCCAGGGTGGGCGCTGGTGGCTGGTCAACGAGGGTCTGCCGGATCTGCTGGACGTTTCCACCCGGACGGCGGTTCCGATCGGCGGCCGGCTCGAACTCCAGGATGGCCAGCAGATCCTGCTGGCCAAGGGCGAGGGCGGGCGGTTGATCGTGGTGCAGATGGTCGAGGCGTGAGACACTGACCCTATCGTCAAGCCGCCAAATCGATCGGCTTGATCTTCTCAAGTGCGTCTCCGAGTGCATCCTTCGCGCACTCCAGTTCATAGCGCTGTTGCAGGTTCATCCATAGATCGACGGAAGTGCCAAAGACACGCGCCAAGCGCAGCGCTGTTTCCGCCGACACACCGCGACGTTCGCGCACGATTTCATTGATACGCGCCGGAGTCACGCCCATAGCGCGCGCCAGAGCATTGCAGGACAGTCCCAGCGGCTGCATGAACTCCTCGCGCAGAATCTCGCCGGGATGGATGGGGGGCAGCTTTTCGGTCATGACGATCACACCTCTAGTGATAATCGACGATCTCTACATCCGTGGGACCATCGGCCGTCCAGACGAAGCACAGGCGCCACTGGTCATTGATGCGCAGACTGTGCTGACCGGCCCGATCGCCGCGCAAGACTTCCAGACGATTGCCGGGCGGCACACGCAGGTCGGACAGGTCGCGGGCCGCATCCAAATAACTCAGCTTACGCCGCGCCTGGCTCTCGATATTCACGAAGCGCTTGACACGTCGGCGCTCGAACAAGCACCGCGTGTCAGCGCATTTGAATGACTGGATCGACATATCTTGATCGTATATCGATAACCGATATGTCGCAATGGCGTTGATATCAAAAAGCCATTTTCGATCACGAGGCAGATCTTCGTCATCAGATAGACCCGACTGCCTACTCCTGGCTCAGAATGGCCACACCCACTCATCCACATCCGGCTTGTCGATGCCGTGCTCATAGGCATAGTTGCGGCACTCGATCTGCTGGTCGCGCAGCGTTTCCTTCACATGCGCCCCGGCCACCTGGAGCCGCGGCACGCGGTTGATGACGTCGATCGCCAGACTGAAGCGGTCGATCTCATTGCTGATCGCCAGTTCGAGCGGCGTGTTGATGTTGCCCTTTTCCTTGTAGCCGCGCACATGCAGGTTCTTGTGATTGGTGCGCCGATAGGCCAGTCGATGAATCAGCCAGGGGTAGCCGTGGAAGTTGAAGATGATCGGACGGTCCTTGGTGAAGAGACTGTCGAAATCCGCGTCCGACAACCCATGCGGATGCTCGCCCGCCGGCTGGAGCTTGAACAGATCCACGACGTTGATGAAGCGGATCTTGATGTCGGGGAAATGCTCGCGCAGCAGAGCCGTGGCCGCCAGCGCCTCCTTGGTCGGGATGTCGCCGCAGCCGGCCATCACCACATCGGGTTCGGCGCCCTGATCGTTGCTCGCCCACTCCCAGATGCCGATGCCCTTGGTGCAGTGCTTGATGGCCGCATCCATGTCGAGATACTGCAAGTGGCTCTGCTTGTCGGCGACGATGACATTGATGTCGTCGCGGCTCTGGAGGCAGTGGTTGACGGTCGAGAGCAGGGTGTTCACATCCGGCGGCAGATAGATGCGCGTGACCTCGGGGTTCTTGTTGACGACGACATCGAGGAACCCCGGATCCTGGTGGGTGAATCCGTTGTGATCCTGACGCCAGACGGTCGAGGTGATGAGCAGATTGAGCGAGGAGATGCGCGCGCGCCAGGGGATGTCCTCGCAGATCGACAGCCACTTGGCGTGCTGGTTGTACATGCTGTCGATGACATGGACGAAGGCTTCATAGGTGGCGAAGAAACCGTGACGCCCGGTCAGCACATAGCCCTCGTACCAGCCTTCCAGGGTGTGCTCGGAGAGCATTTCGAGCACGCGCCCGTCGGGTGAGAGTTCGCCGCCGTCGGCATCCTCGGGCTTGTAGTCGCACAGCCAGAGTTTTTTGCTGACCTCATAGACCGCATCGAGCTTGTTGGAGCTGTTCTCATCCGGGCCGAAGACGCGGAAGTTGTCCAGGTTGCGCGCCATCACATCGCGCAGTAGCGCGCCGGTCGGCTTGGTGTTCATGGCGCGCGCGGTGCCGGGCTTGTCGACCCGGATGGCATAGTCGCGGAAATCCGGCATCCGCAGCGCGCGGCGGATCAGTCCGCCGTTGGCGTGCGGGCTGGCGCTCATGCGTTTGGTTCCTTGGGGCGCGAGCGCCTTGAGTTCGGGGATCAGCCGTCCCTGGGCGTCGAACAGCTCTTCGGGTCTGTAACTGCGCAGCCAGTCTTCGAGCTGCTTGAGGTGTTCCGGATTGTCGTGCATCCCCGAGAGCGGCACCTGATGCGCGCGCCAGAACCCCTCGACCTTGTGCCCATCGACCTCGGACGGGCCGGTCCAGCCCTTGGGCGTGCGCAAGACGATCATCGGCCAGTGGGCGCGTGTGGCCTCACCGCTTGCGCGCGCGGCGTGCTGGATGGCGCGGATCTGGTCGTGACAGGCGTCCAGCGTCGCCGCCATGGTCTGATGCAGGGTCAGCGGATCGTCGCCCGCGACGAAATGCGGCGTCCAGCCATAGCCGCGCATGAGACTGGCCAGCTCCTCGTCGGGGATGCGCGAGAGCAGGGTCGGATTGTTGATCTTGTAGCCGTTGAGATGCAGGATCGGCAGCACCGCGCCGTCGCGGATGGGATTCAGGAACTTGCTCGAATGCCAGGAGGTGGCCAGCGGCCCGGTCTCGGCCTCGCCGTCGCCGACCGCCACCGCGACCAGCAGGTCCGGATTGTCGAAGGCCGCGCCGAAGGCATGCGAGATCGAGTAGCCCAGCTCGCCGCCCTCGTGGATCGATCCGGGCGTCTCGGGCGTGCAGTGCGAGCCGATGCCGCCGGGGAAGGAGAACTGCTTGAAGAACGCCTTCAGGCCCTCCTCGTCCTCGCTCTTGTTGGGATAGATCTCGGAGTAGGTGCCTTCCAGATAGACCGGCGCCAGCACGCCCGGTGCGCCATGACCGGGACCGGCGAGAAAGATCGCGTCCTGATCGCGCTCGCGGATGATCCGGTTGAGATGCACATACATGAACGAGAGCCCGGGACTCGCGCCCCAATGGCCCAGGAGCCGCTGTTTGATGTGCTCCGGCTTGAGCGGTTCGCGCAACAGCGGATTGTCGCGCAGATAGATCATGCCCACGGCCAGATAGTTGCAGGCGCGCCAGTAGGCGTCGATCCGGTCGAGCTGCTCGGGTGTGAGCGGGGTGGCGGTCGTCATCGGCTGTCTCCTCCTGTGCCAGGGTTGCTTCGGAACACGATACAGAGCGATTGTGAACGTCTGACGGTCATCCGCCCCGATCGTTCAATCGATTTTTCAGCCGTCGATCCAGCCGAGCCAGACGCCTCCTTCATACATGAGCACCAGCCCCAGGATCATCAGCATCAGACCCAATCCACGCAGGGTGTAGAGATAGACAGGCCTGCTCATGAAGGCACGCGACCGCCCGACCAGCAACGCCAGCGCGATCTTCGCGCCGACCAACAGGGCATAGAAGCTGATCAGGAACACCAGGAGCGCGCCCGGACTCTGGCTCATGGCCTTGGCCATGATGGGCGCGCCGACGCTCGACCAGAACAGATAGGGATGCGGACTGAGCAGATTGGCCAGCATCCCCTTGGTCAGCGAACGTGAGGCCGGCGCCTCACCATCGAGTCGGACCCCTTGAGTACCGAGCGTGCGCCAGCCCAGAAACGACACGAAGCCGCCGCCAGCCAGTGACAGCACCCCGAGCACGCCATCGAGTTCCGCGAGCCGTGACAGGAGCGCCAGGGTCAGCAGGATGAGCGGTGCGTCGGTGAGTAGCGGCGCGATGGCCACCTTCATTCCGGCGCGTGCGCCATGCTGGAGCGTCTCCGAGATGACGAGCGTGAGCACGGGACCGGGCGCGAGTCCGGCAGACAGGCCCAGCACGATTCCAAGCACCAGAAAGCTCAGCATCCCGAGTCAGACCATCCCGTCCAGACGAACACCGACAGCGGCAAGAGACACCTCGTCGCGATTCAGATGAGTTCCTGGGTGACGAACAGATAACCCAGGGCGACCGTGACCACGGTGATGGCCACGTAAGGGAGTAGAATGCAGATGCCCGGCAGGTCGTTGCAGATCCGACTGTACTTGCAGAGTTTACAGCTTCTCATCAGTCTTTCTGTCCGCTCGTCTGTGTGTGAATGGCGCTTCGGCTCGCCCGTGGACGGGCCGGACGATGATCGATCCCGGGTATCGTTGAAAGCCGCGCTATCCTTACTCAAGTTTGAGCCAGGTTCAATGGTTCCTTCCGTTCATTTCTCAATCCCAGGCATCGTCATCCCTTGAAGACCTCATCCAACTCCAGTGGCGCGCTCCATCCGCACGGACTGGCTCCACGCATCGGTTTCGTCAGTCTCGGCTGCCCCAAGGCCACGGTCGACTCCGAACGCATCCTCACCCGGCTGCGCGCTGAGGGCTATCAGCTCCAGCCGACCCACGCCGAGGCCGATCTGGTCATCGTCAACACCTGCGGCTTCATCGATTCGGCGGTCGATGAGTCGCTGGACGCCATCGCCGAGGCGCTCGACGAGAACGGGCGGGTGATCGTCACCGGCTGTCTCGGTGCGCGCGCGGAGCTGGTGCGCGAGCGGCATCCCGAGGTGCTGGCCGTCACCGGCCCGCACGCGCTGGAAGAGGTGATGGCCGCCGTGCACGCGCATCTGCCGGCCCCGCACGATCCCTTCACCAGTCTCATCCCGCCGCAGGGCGTGCGGCTGACGCCAAGCCATTACGCTTATCTGAAGATCTCGGAAGGCTGCAACCATCGCTGCCGCTTCTGCATCATCCCCAGTCTGCGCGGCGATCTGGTCAGTCGCCCGATCGGTGAGATCCTCGACGAGGCCGGCCGTCTGGTCGAATCCGGCGTGCGCGAACTGCTGGTGGTCTCGCAGGACACCAGCGCCTATGGGCTGGATCTGGGCCATCGCCCCGATTTCTGGGGCGGGCGTCCGCTGCGCACCCACATCACCGAGCTGGCGCGGACTCTGGGCGAACTGCCGGCCTGGATTCGGCTGCACTATGTCTATCCCTATCCGCACGTCGACGAACTCATCCCGCTGATGGCCGATGGGGTGATCCTGCCCTATCTGGACATGCCGCTCCAGCATGGCAGCGAGTCGGTGCTGCGTGCGATGCGCCGCCCGGCGGCAACCGAGAAGGTCTTGGACCGTCTGGCCCGCTGGCGTGCCGATTGTCCTGATCTGGTGCTGCGCAGTACCTTCATCGTCGGCTTTCCGGGCGAAACCGAAGACGATTTCGAACGACTGCTGGACTTTCTGCGCGAGGCGCGGCTCGATCGGGTCGGTTGCTTTCCGTATTCAGCCGTCGAGGGTGCAGCGGCCAATGAATTGCCGAATCCGGTGCCCGAGGCCGTCAAGCAGGAACGGCTGGAACGCTTCATGGACGTCCAGGCCGGCATCAGCCGCGAGAAACTGGCCGCGCGCGTCGGTCAGCGGCTCACGGTGCTGGTCGACGCGGTGGAAGAGGACGCCATCATCGCCCGCAGTTACGGCGACGCCCCCGAGATCGACGGCGAAGTCATCATTGAGGGCGCCTGGGAGATCGATCCGGGCGACTTCATCGAGGTCGTGATCACCGAAGCCGGAGAGCACGACCTCTGGGCGCAGCCGGTCGAAGAGGACGACTGACCGTGGTCGGAATCAGAACGCCGGCCCGCTCTGTTTGCCGAGCTTCTTGAGGATGATCGCTAGCGGACAGAAGCCGGTGAAGGCCGACTGGAAGAGGTTGGCACCGACGAAGGCGGTGAACCACAGCCAGTAAGGGCTGACGAAATGGGCCAGCAGCAGTGAGATCAGGATGAAGCCGCCGGCGACGGCGAAAACGATGCGTTCGATCGACATGGAATTCTCTACACTTGACAGTGGGATGGATGACGGTCGGATCTTACTGAGTCGAGGCGGCTTTGTTCAACCGAGTCTGGATTCCAGCCAGGACATTTCACCGTGCACGGACACTCGGCCGTGTGCGCATTCCAGCGCGGGCCGGGTCACGGGGTAGGGCGATGAAGCACGATGATCTTTCACTGTTGATCGCGGGACTGCGGCACCCGAGCGCCTATCCGCACGAGGCCGACAGCGTCGAGCACATCGAGACCCACATCTCGCATGTGCTGCTGGCCGGTGAGTACGCCTACAAGTTCAAGAAACCGCTGGATCTCGGTTTCCTCGACTTCTCGACCCTGGAGCGCCGCCGCCACGGCTGCGAGGAGGAAGTGCGGCTCAACCGCCGTCTGGCACCGGATCTCTATCTTGGCGTCGTCACGGTCAATGGCTCGCTCGACGCACCGCGCATCGGCGGTCCGGGGCCGGTTCTGGAGTACGGCGTCTGGATGCGCCGCTTTCCGCAGTCGGCCCTGCTCGACCGACAGCCGGTAACGTCTGAGTTGATGACACGGCTGGCCGAGCATATCGCCGAATTTCATGCCGACATCCCCATCGCTGGTCCAAACAGCGGTTTCGGCACGCCCGCGCGGGTGCTCGAACCCATGCTGGAGAATCTGACCCAGATCCGCGTCCGTCTCGACAGTCCTGAGGATCTGGCGCGCCTGGAGGCGCTCGAGAGCTGGAGCCGCAACCGCTTCGAGGCACTGACTCCCGTGATCGAGAAGCGCCGCGCCGAGGGGTTCGTGCGCGAGTGTCATGGCGACATGCATCGCGGCAACATCGCGCTCGTCGACGGCCGGATCCGGATTTTCGACGCCATCGAATTCAATCCCAATCTGCGCTGGATCGACACCGCCAGCGAGATCGCCTTTCTCATCATGGACCTGGAGCAGGAGGGCGAGCGCGGCGCGGCTCAGCGTTTCCTCAACCGTTATCTGGAACGCAGCGGGGATTATGGCGCTCTGGCCATGCTCGACTTCTACAAGGTCTATCGCGCTCTGGTGCGGGCCAAGGTGCTGGCGATCCGATGGGGACAAGACGATCCGCCGTTCGCTGAAGCACAGGCCCTGCGCGACGACTTCGCACGCTATCTGGAACTGGCCCAGTCCTACACCTGGGCACGCCGCCGGCATCTGCTGATCGCCTGCGGCCTGCCGGGATCGGGCAAGAGCCGGTTGTCGAGTCGACTGCGCGAGGCGTTGCCGATGATCCATCTGCGCTCGGACATCGAGCGCAAACGGCTGTTCGGGTTGGGCGAGCTGGCGCGAACCGCCAGCAGCATCGATCGCGGTATCTATTTTCCGCGCGCGACCGACTGGACCTATGAGCGTCTGCATCGTCTGGCCGACGGTATCCTGGCCAGCGGCTACGACGTACTGGTCGACGCGACCTTCATCGCTCGCCAACGACGTGAGCGCTTCGCAGCGCTGGCGCGCCGGCATCGGGCCGGATTTGCGATCCTGGCACTGGAGGCGCCGCTGGAGGTGCTGCGCGAACGGGTGATGCGACGCCTCGCGCAGGGGGCCGATGTCTCCGAGGCCGATCTCTCGGTGCTGGAGTGCCAGCACGCGAGCCGCCAGCCATTGAGCGAGCTGGAACACAGACGCGCGCTCGTCATCGATACCAGTCGCGACAACGCCTTCTCAGAGATCCTCGCTCGTCTGCGCACCTTGCTCGATGCGGATTCGACACCCGATGTTGATGCATTGACCGCCGCTCCCGACCAGGATCGGTGCCAGCGTTCGCTGTGAGTCGCCTTTGCGTGTCTCCGAGACCCTGGTGTGGTGGCCCGCAAGCCGTCACAATAGCACTCAATCCCCAATGGACTGATCCTGCGATCGGCGAGTGAACGATGTCAGACACCTTTCTCGGTATACAGCCGATCTTCGACCGCGAACGACGCATCGTGGCCTATGAGTTGCTGTTTCGCAGCGCGGCCGCCGCACAGGCGTTCGACCACGGTTCGATCGACCCCGATCAGGCGACCTCGCAGGTCATCCTCAATGCTTTCATCGACATCGGTGTCGAGCATCTGGGAGACGACAAGCTGCTGTTCCTGAATCTGACCGAAGGCTTGCTGGCGAGCGAACTCATCCAGGCGCTACCGCCAGAGCGTGTGGTGCTGGAGATCCTGGAGACGGTGCGGATCACGCCCGATCTGGTCGAGTCGGCCAGACGGCTGGTGGAGCAGGGCTTTACCCTGGCGCTCGATGATTTCATTTACACGCCCGAGTGGGAGCCGCTGCTCGCTCTGGCGCACATCGTCAAATTCGACGTACTCGATGACGACCATGCGGCGATCGCGGCCAAGATCGCCTCACTGCCGGCCGGGTATCGGCCGCGTCTGCTGGCCGAGAAGATCGAGACCCAGCAGCAGTTCCAGGATTGTCTCGGATTGGGCTTCGACCTCTTTCAGGGGTATCACCTCGCCCGACCCGAGGTGCTATCCGGCAAGCGGCCGCCGGCCAATTGCCTGCAAGCCTTGCGGCTGCTGGCACGTTTGCAGGACGAGACCATCAGTCTGCAAGAGGTCGAGCGCATCGTCAGTCAGGACGTCACCCTGAGCTATCGTCTGCTGCGCTTCATCGGCAATGCGGCGATCTCTCAGGGGCGGCCCATTCAGACCCTGATGCAGGCCATCACACTCGTCGGTCTGCGCACCGTGCGTCAGTGGGCGGCGCTCCTGGCCCTGGGCGCCCTGGATCTGGGCAATCCCTATAGCTTCACGCGCTCGCTGACCTATGCGCGCTTCTGTCAGATCGTCGGTGAACGTCACTTCAATGCCGAGAAAGACGCCCTCTTCACCGTGGGTCTCTTTTCCAATCTCGACGAGATTCTGTTGATTCCCTTGCGCGAAGCCCTGGAGCACCTGCCGCTCGATGCGCGTATCAAGCAAGCCATTCTCAAGCACGAGGGCTTTCTCGGCGACGTGCTGGCGAAGGCCCAGCGATTCGAGGACGGCGATCGCACGGCCGAGGTGTCACTGCCAGGCCTGGGAGCCGAAACGCTCGCCATCTATTTTCTCGAAGCCTTTGCCTGGGCGCGCGATCTTCAGCGGCAGGTCGAGTCGAGCGATCGCGGCTCGCGCCCCCGGAGTCATCACGAATCGCGCAACGACCTCAGATCACAAGCACGACCACGCCGCCTAACATGAGCACTCCGGCCGGTAGCCGTGCGGCGATTCCGGGTTCGCGAAAGACCAGTGCGCCATAGAGGATGCCGAACAGCAGGCTGGTGCGCTTGACGGCGATCATGTAGGCGACCTCGACTTTCTGGATCGCCAGGAAGTGAGTGAAGACCATGATTCCGAGCAGCCCGCCGACCGTCAGCACCGCCCAGGGACGGCGGGCGAGTCGAACCAATCGCCCCGGACGCGGCAGGACGATCACCAGGGCGACCGCCATCCCCAGTAGCGCGAAATAGAAGGCGCCGAAGGTCTCGGGCGGCAGATAGCGCATTGCGCCCTTGCCCAGGGTCGCCGTGAGCGCATAGAGCGCGGCCACGGCGAGCATCATCCGTGATCCGGGTTCATCGAGAATGGCCACGAAGGGTGCGATCCAGCCGCGCCAGTTGCGCCGATGGGCATGGGCGCTGTTGAGCAGCCAGGCTCCGGCGACGACCAGCAGGATACCCAGGACGCCGCGCGCCGAGACCTGCTCACCGAGCAGCAGCCAGGCCACGCCGATCACGAACACCGGGGTGAAGGCCAGATAGGGCAGGGTGAGCGAGAGCGGATGGTCGCGGATCGCCGCCACATAGAGCCACATGGCGGCCATCTCCAGCGGCAGCATGACCGCCATCCAGCCCCAGAAGGCCCAGGGCAGTTCGGTGAGCGGCGGCATCCCGATCAGCAGAGGCGTCATCAGCAGTCCTGGAAGGCAGAAGCGTACCACCAGCAGTTCGCTGGCCGTGAAATCGCGCAGCCAGGCCTTGGCCGCCGCGTCGGCGCTGGCCAGGGTGAAGGCGCAGATCAGCGCCAGCGCGATCCAGCTCATGGACGCGCGTGGTTGTCGAACCCGAGTACCTCGACCCCGGCGCCCGGTCGGTGGGCCTGTTCGCTGATGCGCCGCCGCCAGGCACGCGCGCCCGGCTGGCCCTGGAAGAGCCCGAGCAGATGGCGGCTCATGGCGTTCAGCGGCACGCCGGCGGCGAGCTGACGCTCGGCGTAAGGGATGAAGGCTTCGAGCACCTGCCGGCGTGTCGGCGCCGGATGCGTGTCGCCGAAGACACGCCGGTCGGCTTCGGCCAGGATCCAGGGATTGTGATAGGCCGCGCGCCCGATCATGACCCCATCGAGATCGCTCAGGAAATCGACGGCTGCGTCCAGGGTCTCGATGCCGCCGTTGATGACGATCGGGAGCTGCGGGAAGTCGCGTTTGAGATCGCGCACGATCTCATAGCGCAGGGGCGGGATGTCGCGATTCTCCTTGGGACTCAGGCCCTTGAGCCAGGCCTTGCGGGCGTGGACGATTATGGCATCGCAACCGGCCTCGCTCAGCCGGCCGACGAAATCGACGAGTTCGGCATAGCTGTCGCGCTCGTCGATACCGATCCGGTGCTTGACCGTCACCGGCACCCGCACCGCCGCGCGCATCGCCGTCACGCATTCGGCCACCAGCACCGGCTCAGCCATGAGACAGGCGCCGAAGCGTCCGTTCTGCACACGGTCGGACGGGCAGCCGACGTTCAGGTTGATCTCGTCATAGCCCCACTCCTCGGCCATGCGCGCACAGCGCGCCAGATCCTCGGAGTCGGAGCCGCCGAGTTGGAGCGCCACCGGATGCTCGGCCGGGTCATAGCGCAGAAAACGCTCCCGATCGCCGTGGATCAGCGCGCCCGTGGTGATCATCTCGGTATAGAGCAGGGTGTGGCGGCTGATCAGACGCAGGAAGTAGCGACAGTGTCTGTCGGTCCAGTCCAACATCGGGGCAACGGATAGGCGTCGGTTGTGTTGCAGTGCGAGCCGTCGTGCGGAGCTGTCTGTCGTCGGAGGCATGAGCGTGTCGGGAATGATGGAGGCCGGGCCGGATAAGCTGACTCCATCATACCGAAAAAGGCTCAAAGCGGCGTTTGCGGACCAGTCTGAACATCAGCGGCGCGCAGGCGTCGGCTGGGTAGATGCAAGTCGAGCAAGGCATGCTGCTCACCGCTGAAGAGATCGGTACGCAGGGTCTCGACGGCCTGGAGCCAGTGCGCCGAGTCGGCACATGAATCAGCGTCGGTCTCGGCACCGCGACAGACCCGAGCCGCGTTCGCGCCATCCTCGACGACGAAGTGAACGCCCGGCAGCGGGCGGATGCGCCCGAACGCGCCGGTTTGCGCCGCGAGCCTGAGGATACTCGGTCGCTGGTCACCGAGCCGGTCGAGCAGCAGCGCCGGCAACTGGTAGGCCGGCACGTCGCCGACCGCAACCGGCCCGCGCCGACCGTCGATCAGGATGAGCGGCGTCTCGACCAGGGTGCGGAACATGGGGTCGGTGAGCGCACCGCGCTGCCTGGCCAGCAGACCGGATTCGGCATAGCCGCCGAAGTTCGGCGTCAGCGCCGGCAGATGGTCGCCGAAGAGCACGATCAGGCCGTCCGGGTCGGCCGCGCGCAGCTCGCGCAGAAAAGCCATGAGCTCGCGCGACTTGTAATAGAGCGTATTGGCATAGGCGGCGACGACCTCGTGCCCCTTGGCGGCCGTGATGACCGCCGGGCGGCGCTCATTGAGCGGGTAGGGCAGATGGCCGAAGTAGGTCAGCAGATAATCGAACACCGGACGCGGCCCGCCGAGCGCCGGCCCGAGCCGCTCCATGACCTGCCGGTAGAGCGAGGCGTCGCCGAGAAAGGCCTGATTCATGTCGTCGAGCGCGAAGTCGCGATCGGTCCAGTAGGTCTCGAAGCCGAGGCGCCGATAGGCGTTGACCCGGTTCCAGAAGGACGCCGCGTTCGGATGCGAGGCGAGACTGTGGTAGCCGGCCTCGCCCAGATGCGCGGGCAGACAGGGCACGTCGCGCTTGAGTCCGGTCTCGAAGAAGACGTTGTCGGCCGTCACCGGGAATCCGCACAGGATCTCGAACTCGGTGTTGGCCGTGTAACCGCCGAACACAGGCGCGAGCAGGTGTGAGTGTCCGGCCTGCGCCCAGAGTCGACGGAACTCCGGATCGAGCGGATCGGCCGAGAGCCTGGAGGCGGTCAGCGCCATCGGATCCCAGAAGGACTCCAGGACGATCATGTGCAGATTGCGCTTGGGTTGCGCAAAGACGGTGCCAGCGGTGTTCTGCGTGACCTGGATGAATTCGCCGGCCCGCTCGCCCGCCACCAGCCGTAGCGCCTGCTCGACCTGCGGGGCCGTCGGCGGCGGAACGCGCCGCGCCAGCGCGCGTGAGGTCTCCTGGAGCAGGTGGATCGGCAGGCCGCGTGACTGATAGTTCGCCGGCTGGTTCCAGACCGAATGCCCGAAGTGCTGGTCCATCACCCGCACCAGATCGGCCGGAAAGCTGGCGACCAGTCCGACGGCCGCGCCGATGAACGCCAGATTGGCCCAGGTCCAGCGACGTTTCCAATCGATCGACCAGACGAGCAGCAGGGTCGGCACGGCCACCAGCAACACGGCCCCGACCAGCGACCAGCCGTCGAGCAGCAGGAACATGTTGCGCGCCGCCGCGAAGTCGTCCGGCATCACGGGCGCGCCCAGGGTCGAGAGCTTCATGGCGTTGCCGAAGGTCAGAACGCCGAAGACGGCCGTGGCGGCGATCATGAAGCGTGTCAGGGAGCGGGCCATCGCGAACAGCACCGCGCCGAGCAGCAGATGGGCGGCGAGATCGCGGGTGTAGGCCGAGTCCCAGGGTTCGACCTGGAGGAAGTGGCCGCCGGCCCGGATGGCCAGCCAGTGCCAGACGAGCACGAACAGTAGAGCGGCGCACCAGGCGAGTGGGCGCGAGTGGGCGCGAACGAACGAGAACACCGATTTCATGGAGTGGAAGTCCGGCAGAGAGAGGGGCAACAAAGGCCTGTATTCACTCGAAATCCTAGCGAATCTTAACCAGGTTGTCTTCGAATCTTAACGAAATCGACATTTTTCCATAATAGACACACTGGCGAACCAGACGCGGCCAAGTTGCCTATAATCCCCTCCTGGTACTTCTTCACCTCGACAACGCTTCGAGGCCAGAGCCGACCCTGGCCGCGCCCTGCCTGGACGATCCATGACCGACTCCACCGCCAAACCGATTCGACTGGGACTCATGAGTCCGCTGACCGGCCTGGTCTCCATCTACGGACAGGAGATCGCCTGGGCCGGACGGATCGCCTGTGACGAGGTCAATGCCGCCGGCGGTGTCCTGGGCCGGACGCTGGAACTGGTCGTCGAGGACGACGGCAGCCTGCCCGAGACCGCCATACCGGCGGCCGAGCGTCTGGTCGACGAACACGGATGCGTGGCCCTGATCGGCAATCTGCTCTCCAACTCACGCATCGCCGTGGCCAGTCAGGTCGCCGAGGTGCGTCAGGTGCCCTATCTGAACTTCTCGTTCTACGAGGGCAGCATCCAGAGTCGCTACTTCTTCCATTTCGCGGCCCTGCCCAACCAGCAGATCGCGCGCATGATTCCCTACATGGCGCGCGCGATCGGACCCAAGATGTTCTTCGCCGGCAGCAACTACGAATGGCCGCGCGGCTCGATCGACGCGGCCATCCGCACCCTGCGCGATCTGGGTGGCGACGTGGTGGGCGAGGAATATCTGCCGCTGGGGAGTGCGCCGATCGACAAGCTCCTCGACCGTGTGCGCCGCTCGGGCGCGGACGTGTTCGTGCCCTATTTCGCCGGCACCGAACAAGCGCGGTTGCTGACGCGCTTCTCCCAGCTCGGGCTCAAACGGCGCATGGCCGTGGTCATGGGACATTACGACGAGGCCATGGCCGCCACGCTCGCGCCCGAGGTGCGCGAGGGCTTCTATTCCTGCAACACCTATTTCATGGCGCTCGACACCCCGGCCAACCAGCGCTATCTGACGGTCCTGGCGGCACTCCCTGGGGTCTCGGGGATCTGGCCCGACGGCAACGGCGTGCTGACCAATTTCGGCGAGGGCGTCTATCTGTGCGTGCAGGCCTTCGCGCGCGCCGCCAATCTGGCCGGTTCGCTGGAGACCCAAGCCCTGCTCGATGCGCTCGAGCACATCGAGATCGAGGGACCGCAGGGGCGGGTGCGCATGGACCCGGCGACCCATCATGTGCACGTCAACACCTATCTGGCGCGTGCCACCTTCGAGGGACGCTTCGAGATCGTCACCGCCTTTGGATGTCTGCCGCCGCGCATCCCCGAGCGTTATCGTCAAGTCACGGGGCCGGTCATGCCGTCTCTGCCGCAGATCCCCATCCTGGCCGCCGATACCGTGCCGGGTCAGGGGGGCTCGCCGGCGCGTGCGCCCGATGCCACCGACCGTATCCTGGCCAGCATCGACGTCGGTGTGCTGGCCGTCAGTGCCGATGGGGTCATCGTCGAGGCCAATCGGCGCATCGCCGAGATGTTCGGCTATGCGATCCGGGAGCTGATCGGGTTGCCGCTCCAGGAGCTGATCCCGCCGGCGTTCCGTCGCGCCCATGTGCTGCATGTCGAGCGATTCCTGCATGGATCGGCATACGACCGGCGCATGAGCGAGCGCTCCGAACTCAGCGGCTATCGCAAGGACGGCTCGATCTTTCCGGTCGAGATCTCGCTGTCCAAGATCCAGGTCGACGGCCGCTGGGTGATGGTGGCGACCATCCTCGATGTCACCGAGCGCCGGCTCGCCGAGGAGGAACTGGTCTGGCATGCCATTCACGACCCACTCACCGGCCTGCCCAACCGGACCATGATCCATGAGCGTCTGGAGCGCGCCCTGCGGCGCTCGAAGCAGCAGGGACAGAGTGTGGCCCTGCTGTTCATCGATCTCGACGGCTTCAAGCTCGTCAACGACAGCCACGGTCATCAGGCCGGCGACGAGCTGCTCAAGACGGTCGCGCAGCGTCTGGTCGACCATGTGCGGCCGGGCGACACCATCGGCCGGCTCGGCGGCGACGAATTCGTGGTGCTCTGCGATCATGTCGAGAGTCCGGCGGCGGTCGCCAATCTCGCCGACCGGCTCAACGACCTGCTGCGCGAACCCGTGACGCTCTCGGGACGGCGTCTGTTCGCCTCCGCCAGTATCGGCCTGGCCATCGGCCACGGCACCACGCACAGTGCCGACGATCTGCTGCGCAATGCCGACGCGGCCATGTATCAGGCCAAGGAGCAGGGCCGCGACGGCTGGCGTTTCTTCAGCGAGGAGATCCACGAACAGGCGCGCCGGCGGCTCGACATCATCAACGGCCTGCGTCAGGCCATCGAACGCGACGAGTTCCAGGTCCGGTTTCAGCCCATCCTCTGTGCCCAGAGCCAGATCATCCGTGGGGCCGAGCTTCTGTTGCGCTGGTTCCCGAGCGGGGGCGAGGTCTCACCGGCGCATTTCATCCCCATCGCCGAGATGAGCGGCTCGATCGTGCCGATCGGCAAGTGGGTCTTCCGTCAGGCCTGTCTGGCCGAACGCCAGTGGCGCGACCGGTTCGGTGTCGAGGCGCCCTATGTGAGCGTCAACGTCTCGGCGCGCCAGCTCAACGATGAGGCCCTGGTCGAAGAGTTCCGCCGCATGCTGGCCGAGACCGGCGCCGATCCCGAGCGTATCCTGCTGGAGCTGACCGAGACCTCGCTGATGAGCGATGTCATCTTCAACCTCAGCGTGCTGAATCAGCTCGCCGGACTGGGGCTGCGGGTGGCGGTCGATGACTTCGGCACCGGCTATTCCTCCTTGGCGCAACTGTTGCGCCTGCCCTTGAGCAAGCTCAAGATCGATCGCGAGTTCGTCGATGGACTCGACAAGCGCCACGACAGCCGCGCCATCGTGCATGCCGTCTGTAGCATGGCGCGCGCCATGAACCTCAAGGTGATCGCCGAGGGGGTGGAGAACGCCAGTCAGTTCGGCTATCTGCGTGATCTGGGGTGCGACTACGTCCAGGGGTTCCATTTCTATCGCCCGCTGCCGCCCGAGGAGTTCCTCGCCCTGCTGCACGAGACCAGCGCGACCGGGCGTCTGGCGGCCTCGGACGATCTCTATTCGTTGCTCTATGTCAGCCAGGCCGCCCGTCCCATGGGCGAGTCCGAGCTGAAGGCGTTGCTCGAAAAGGCGCGCGAGTCCAATCGTGCCCAGGGCATCACCGGATTCCTGCTCTATTTCAACGAGTCCTTCATGCAGGTCATCGAGGGACAGCGCGCGCGGGTGCGGTCGCTACTGGAGCAGATCCGGCGCGATCCGCGTCATCACGGTCTGCGGATCGTCTTCGAGGGCGGCATCCGGCAACGGGCTTTCGTCGGCTGGAGCATGGGCTTCCGCGACATGGAACACATCACCCATGCCCAGTTTCTCAGGGGCCACAATGGTCGGACGATCGACTTTCTCGAAATGGCCGAAGATCCGCGCGTCTGTTACAACTTCATGGCGGCCTTCGCGCCGGATACCAATCCGCTTCCGACAAGCTGGGGCGGGAGTCGGGACGATCCGCGACGCTGAACGCCGAATTGGCGTACTGTATGGCCCGGCGGCCTAGTCTCGCCTTTAGTACACCACCGACCCATTTAGGAACCAAGACTCGTGGCAAAGACAAAAGCGATCTCGACCGATGACGTGTTGCTGATGCTGTGCACCTCCGTGAAGAAGGTACTCTCGGTCGCCACCCAGACCCAGATCAACTATTCGCCCATGGTGCAGAAGATCACCCGGACCTGTCTGCGACCCGACATCGGTTGCTTCGTGCTGTTCGACGGCAGTTTCTCGGGCCTGGTCATCATCAACTTCTCGGCACCGTCGGCCATGGAGCTCTATCGCGCCTATATGATGAGCATGGGGATGCCGGAGTCCGAGCTGGCCACCCAGCATACGTCCGAAGAGGTCGGCAACATGCTCGGTGAGCTGATGAATCAGATCGTCGGGGATTTCACGGGCAACGTGGGCAGTGAGCTGCTGGTCTCGATCAATCAGAACCAGCCCAAGATGCTCACCATCAACAAGGAAGTGGTGGTCAGTATCGATACCAACCTGGATCGTGCCCAGGCGCGTCGCGTCTCTTTCTCGACCGCCAATCGCAACGTCTTCTACATGGAGCTGGCGATGGATCGCACCGAGTTCATCCAGCTCCATGATTTCGAGCGTGAGGAAATCGATCCCGACCGCATCGTCGATGAGGCCGGCCAGCGGGAGACACTGGCCAGCACGAGCAATCAGACGCTCGTCGATCAGAGCCTGCTCGACGAACTGGGGCTTTAGAAACCAGACTCGCCACGCGGCGGGGCGGCTCGCCGGGCGTGGCGAATGGAGGGGCGCTGGAGTTCAGTGTCCCGTCATCACCCGGGCGCGCGCGATGAGTTCGTCGATCTCGCGCTCGGCCGCCGCCCAGTCCTCGGCCTCGTGGCCGGGTGCGAAGCGGCGTTTCTCGGCCTTGTAGTAGGCCGCCTCACGGATCATGTCCTGTCGTTTCGCGGCGGAGACCGTCGCCAGTTCGTGCAGACTGCCCTGGTGATCCGAACGTTTGGGGGCGCTGGACTTGCCGCGCTTGGGCGGGGTCGCGACCGGTGTTGCCGCGGCGGCGGATACCTTCTTGCCCGTCGATTTCGACGAACTCTTCTTGGCCGGCGCGGACTCGGTCATGTCTGTGGGTGCGGCAGGAGGGCGGCTGGACTTGGGAGCCGGACTCTTGAGAGCCGTGGTCTTCTTGGTAACAGCCTTTTTTGCCGCCGTCTTCTTCGTCACGATCTTGTCGTCAGCCATGTCACTCGCTTGCCTCTCGATTCGGGGTGGCAATCGATAGGATACACAACAATCGGCGCTTCGCTGCGGTTTTTGTGTCGCCCGAGATTCATCGACCGCCGCGCCGGTATCCGGATCGAGAGTGAACGAGTCATTGGTCATGCGCGCGTGATGAATCCCGGCCCCCGGCTTTGCTATCCTTGGTTCCATCCCAAGCCGTCATCGGGGAGTTCTCATGGCAACCGTCCATCACGCGCTCGTGCTGAATCTCCACCAGCCGCCGGGCAATCTCCAGGAGCTGCTGGAACACCAGACCTGGGAGGCGCGTGAGATCCTGTTCGCTCTCGATCGCATCCCGCGCAGTCTCTGGGGGCGCGAGGAGCTGGCGCGCGTCCATCTGTCTCTGTCCGGCACCCTGCTGGAGACGCTGTCCGATCCGGTCTTCCAGGAACGGGTCTACGGCATCGTCGACTGCGGCTCGCTGCTGTGGCACTTCCAGAATCAGGCGCTGTTCGAGATCGTCGGTACCGGCTACTTCCATCCGGTGTTGCCGCTGATCCCGGAGGCCGACCGGCGCGAGCATCTGGCGCGCTGGCTCGACATCGCCCGCCATCTGTTGTGGCGTCCGCGATTCCAGGGCTTCTGGCCGCCCGAGATGGGGTTCTCGATGGAACTCATCCCGCTGCTGCGCGCCTTCGGCTATCGCTATGTCTTCGTCGACAGCGAACACGTCGAGCCGGTCACGGAGATGAGCTGGCAGGAGCTGCGCTACCGGCCGCACATCGCCCGGCATGGCGATGACGAGATCATCGTCGTGGTGCGCGACCGCGAACTCTCCGACGCCCAGGAGTCGGGGATGGATGTCGACTGGTTCCTCAACGAGGTCGCCGAGCGCACCAAGTGGTGTGATTTCACGCCGCTGGTCACGACCTGCACCGATGGTGAGAACGGCGGCTGGTTTCGCAACGTTACCGAGGGCGCGAACTTCTGGACGGCCTTCTATCTGCCGCTGTTGAATCGGGTCGCGGCGGGCGAGGCCGATGTCCGGCCGACCTTCGTCAGCGATTATCTCGATGAGCACGGCGCGCACGGCGAGGTGCGGGTACGCACCGGCGCCTGGAACACCGGCTGGCATCATGGGCGCGACTTCACCCAATGGATGGGGTCGGAGCGGCAACGTCAAGCCGTCGCCGACTTCGCCGAGGCCAGCCGCCTGATCCATGACGCGCGCTGGTTCGCGGGCGAGCGTGGTGTCACCGAGGGACCGGAGTCTAACGCGCTCGCCGAGTCGCTGTGGCATCTGCTGCGCGCTGAGACCAGTTGCCATCTCTACTGGGGCGAGTCCTGGGTGCCGCGCGCCGAGGCCGATCTGCACGCCGCGCGTCAGGCCCTGGAGCGTGCGGTGAGTCTGGCCCCGTCGCCGACCGCCCCGGAAGCCGAGACCGAACCGGACGCCAAGTTTGCGGCCATCGCGCCTGAATCCGTACCGACCCGGAGCACGTCACGCGACGCCGGGGCGGACGCTCGCGATGTCGTGCCGACAGATCGATCCCCGGATGTCGCCGCCGAGGCGACGTCCACTCGCGGCGATGTCAACCCATCCGCCACCCAACCCTGAAGGAGCCGACCGTGAATCCCATGCCCGAATACATCGGAGACGTGCCCAATCTGTCCGGACAGGAAGCGGACGTCGCGCAGGTCGTCGCGCGCGGACGCGAGCGTGAGCTGTTCGCCAAGCAGGGCGGGGTCGATTTCAGCGCCATCCGTGCCGCCACCGCCATCGCGCTGCATCAGCATCAGCCGCTGATCCCGGCCGGCGGTGCGGATCTGCGCACCGCCGCGCTCATCAGCAATCTCCAGTACATGATGGAGAACCAGCACATCGGCGACAATCACAACGCGCCGACCTTTGTTTGGTGCTACAAGCGCATCGGCGAGTTCGTGCCGCAGTTGATCGGCGAGGGCCACTCGCCGCGCTGCATGCTCGAATACTCGGGCACATTGCTGCACGGTCTGCGCAAGATGGGCGAGCATCACGTCATCGACGCGCTCAAGACCGTCACCTGCAACCCGGACTACAACTGGGCGGTCGAGTGGCTCGGGATGCCCTGGGGCCATGCGGTCGCGCCCTCCACGCCGGTGCAGGACTACCGGCTGCATGTTCGCGCCTTCCAGCATCACTTCGCCGCCATCTTCGGCTGGGAAGCGCTGGAGCGGGTGCGTGGTTTCTCGCCGTCCGAGATGGCGCTACCGAACCATCCAGACGTCGCCTACGCGTTCGTCAAGACCCTGGTCGACTGCGGCTATCAATGGGTGCTGGTTCAGGAACATACGGTGCACCGGGTCGGCACCGAGCAGCATCCCGAGCGCCCGCACATCCCGCACCGGCTGGTCTGCACCAACTCGCACGGCGAGACGGCGAGCATCATCGCCATCGTCAAGACCCAGGGGTCTGACACCAAGCTCGTGGCCCAGATGCAGCCCTGGTACGAGGCGCAGGGTCTGAACCGCGTCGATCTGGCCGGACACTCGATCCCGCCACTCGTGACCCAGATCGCCGATGGCGAGAACGGCGGGGTCATGATGAACGAGTTCCCGCCCAAGTTCATGGAGGTGGTGCGCGCGGCCAGTCACTCGGCCACGCCGTTGATGAATGCCAGCGAGTATCTGGAACATCTTTTTGCGTCCGGCGTCGAACTCAGCGACCTGCCCGAGGTCCAACCGCTTTTTCATGACCGCATCTGGTCGCGGATGCAGCCGGGCGACGGTCCCGAGAAGCTCGATCAGGTGATCGAGGAGCTCAAGCGCGAGGACGGACGCTTCCACATGGAGGGCGGGAGCTGGACCAGCGACCTGTCCTGGGTCAAGGGCTACGAGAACGTGCTCGGTCCCATGGAGGAAGCCAGTTCGTGCTTTAATGAAAACGTCTTGCGCCCCGGTGTCGCGACCGATCATCCGGCCTACCGCAACGCGCTCTTCCATCTGATGTCTTCACAGACCAGTTGCTACCGTTATTGGGGGCAGGGTCTCTGGACCGATTATGGACGCGAGATCTGCCGGCGCGCCATCGAGATCATCGAGCAGGATTTCGCTAAACGTTAACATCTCTTGGAGAATACGATGGATGTCAAAGCATCCTTGAAAAGTTTCGATATCGCCAAAAAACTCACCGATCCGTTCAGTCGGCTGATGAAGCTCTACAACCCCAAGGTCTGGCGCGAAAAGGGGCTCATGTGGACCGGCGGGCTGTTCGTCGTCACCTATCTGGTGGTGGTCGTGGTGCTGGGAATGCTCTGGTCGCGTTCACCCGAAACCTTCGACGTGCGCGCCAACGCGCTGGCGATGGTCAAGGGCGACGAGACGCGCCTGGTCACGGGTAGCTATACCACCGCGACCGCCATCCGCATCGGCGAGACCCTGCTGGGCAAGCCGGGCGGCTATCTGAGCAACGACAAGACCCCGCCAGGCGTCTATCTGGACAACATCCCGAACTGGGAATTCGGCGCCCTGACCGAGCTGCGAGATCTCACCAATTCGCTGCGCAACGAACTCAGTCGCGCTCAATCGCAGTCGATCGAGGATCGTGACCTTCAGATCGCTCAGCCGCAGTTCAATTACAATGCGGACTCCTGGATCCTGCCGTCCAGTGAGTCCGAATACCGCCAGGGTATCCAGGCGCTCGAACGCTATATGGAGCGTCTCTCCGGCCGTGAGGCCCAGTTCTTCGCGCGTGCCGACAATCTGCGCGTCTATTTGCAGGTCGTCGAGAAGCGGCTGGGCAATCTGGCTCAGCGTTTGTCCTATGCGGTCGGTCAGGATGACCTGGATACCGAGCTGGCCGGCGATCCCAGTGCACGGCGCGCGGATGGCGTCGCCAATCAGATGCACAATCAAACGCCCTGGTCGCAGATCGACGACGTTTTCTTCGAGGCGCGTGGCTACACCTGGGCGCTCATCCATACCCTTCAGGCCATGGAGATCGATTTCGAGAGCGTGCTCAAGACGCGCAACGCGCAGATCTCACTGGAGCAGATCATCCGCAAGCTGCAAAGCACACAGGATCCGGTCTGGAGTCCGCTGATCCTCAACGGCACAGGCTTTGGCCCCATGGCCAATCACTCGCTGGTGATGGCCTCCTACATCTCGCGTGCCAACGCCGCCATCATCGATCTGCGCCGCCTGCTGGAGCAGGGCTGATCCTCGCTTGATGAGTGGATCGCGTGGTTCGGCCCCGCGACCCATTCAGGGTCACGACACCGAGTCTTCCGCGCCTGTGTTCCAGGCGCGTGGACTCACCAAGATCTATGTCATGGGTGAGGTGCGGGTCGAGGCCCTGCGGGGCGTCGATCTCGATCTCTATCCGGGCGAACTGGTGGTGCTGCTCGGACCATCCGGCAGCGGCAAGTCGACGCTGCTCAATATCCTGGGCGGGCTGGATTCGCCGACCGGCGGTCAGGTCATCGCCGCCGGGCGCGATCTCACACAGGCCGGCGAGCGTGAATTGACCCGGTTTCGCCGGCAGGTCGTCGGCTTCGTCTTTCAGTTCTACAACCTGATCCCCAGTCTCACCGCGCGCGAGAACGTCGCCATCGTCACCGAGATCGCCGAGGATCCGATGACGCCCGAAGCGGCGCTCGATCTGGTGGGACTCGGCGCGCGTCTCGATCATTTCCCCGCTCAGCTCTCAGGCGGCGAGCAGCAGCGCGTGGCCATCGCGCGCGCCATCGCCAAGCGTCCGCGCGTGCTCCTGTGCGACGAGCCGACCGGGGCACTGGACTCGACCACGGGCGTGCGGGTGCTGGAGGTGCTGGAGCGGGTCAATCGTGAGCTGGGCACGACGACCGCCGTCATCACCCACAATGCCGCCATCGCGGCCATGGCTGATCGCGTGATCCTGATGGCCGATGGGCGGATTCAGTCGGTGCGCACCAATCCCGGGCGGGTCGCGCCGCGCGAGATCCACTGGTGAGCGCGCTCGACCGCAAGCTGTGGCGTGAACTCTGGAGCCTGCGCGGCCAGGTGCTCGCCATCGCGGTGGTGATTGCGGGCGGGGTGTCGACGCTGCTGATGTCGCTCGCGACGCTCGATTCACTGACCCTGACGCGCGACGCCTTCTATCGCGACTATCGCTTCGCCGAGATCTTCGTCTCGCTCAAGCGCGCACCCGAGTCGCTGCGCGAAACCATCGCCGCCATTCCGGGCGTGCAGCAGGTCGAGACGCGGGTGGTGGCGGCGGTCAATCTGGATATCCCGGACTTTGCCGATCCGGCCACCGGCGTGCTGGTCTCGCTGCCCGAACGCAACGGACTCAATCAGCTCCATCTGCTCGCCGGTCGGCTGCCCGAGCCGGAGCGCGACGACGAGACCGTCGTCAGCCAGGCGTTCGCCGCGGCCCATGGCTTTGGTCCGGGCGCGCATCTGTCGGCGATCATCGACGGGCGTCTCCAGCGGCTGACGATCGTCGGCATCGCCGTCTCGCCGGAGTACATCTATCAGATCAAGCCGGGCGATCTCTTTCCCGATTTTGCGCGCCACGGCGTGCTGTGGATGAACCGCGAACCGCTGGCGCGGGCCTATGACATGGATGGCGCCTTCAATGATCTGCTGCTGACACTCACCCGCGAAGGGCGTCCCAGGGACGTGATCGAGCGGCTGGACGACCTGCTCGAACCCTATGGCGGTCTGGGGGCGATCGAGCGTTCGGATCAGCTCTCGGATCGCTATCTCGATGCCGAACTGGAACAGCTCGCCGGCATGGCGCGGCTCATCCCCGGCGTCTTTCTCGGCGTAGCGGCCTTTCTGCTCAACGTGGTGCTGGGGCGTCTGATCGGCACCCAGCGCGACCAGATCGCCATCCTCAAGGCGTTCGGCTACAGCGCCTGGCAGATCGGCGGACACTATGTGCGCTGGGCGCTGGTGATCATCCTGCTCGGACTGGTCATCGGCCTGGGGGCCGGGCTCTGGTTCGGACTGGCGATGGCAGAGCTCTATCGCGGCTTCTTCTACTTTCCCTATCTGGAGTTCAGCCTGCGTCCGCAGGTGATCGCGGTGGCCGTGGCGGTGACGCTGGGCGCCGGACTCGCCGGCACGCTCGCGGCCGTGCGTCGTGCCGCGCGTCTGCCGCCGGCCGAGGCCATGCAGCCCGAGCCGCCGCCGCGCTATCGGCCCACGCTGGTCGAGCGGTTCGGACTCCAGCGTTTTCTGAGCCAGCCGACGCGCATGATCCTGCGCCACATCGAGCGCCGTCCGTTCAAGTCGCTGCTCTCGATCCTGGGGATCGGTCTGGCCTGCGGCATCCTGATGGTCGGGCGTTTCCAGGAAGGGGCGTTGGACTATCTGATCCAGGTGCAGTACGGGCTGGCGCAACGCGACGATCTGACCGTGACCTTCAGCGAGCCGACTTCGCGTCGGGTGGTGCTCGAACTGGGCGCGCGGCCCGGCGTCGACTGGGCCGAACCGACCCGCCAGGTCGCGGTGCGTCTGCGTCACGCCAATGCCAGTCAGTCGACGGCGATCCAGGGTCTGGAGCCGGACAGCCGCTTGCGGCGTATCCTCGACGATCGGCTCCAGGTGCAGCGACTGCCCGCCGAGGGGTTGGTTCTGAGCGATCAGCTTGCACGACGGCTCGGTGTTGGTGTGGGCGATCGGGTCGAGGTCGAGATCCTGGAAGGACGGCGCGAGCGGCATCGGGTCGTGGTCGCGGGGCTGGTGCGCGAGTTCACCGGACTCTCGGCCTATATGGATCTGGAAGCACTCAACCGGCTGCTCGGGGAGGGTGAAGCCGTGACCGGCGCGCTGCTTGCTGTCGAGCCGGGCGCGCGCGATCGGCTGGTGGCCGAATTGAAGGCGGCGCCACGGGTGGCGGGCGTGACCGACCGGCTCACCGCCATCCGGAGTTTCATGGATTCGATGACCGAGATCGTGCTGAGCTTTGCCTTCGTCAGCACACTGCTGGCCGGCAGCATCGCCTTCGGCGTGGTCTACAATGATGCGCGCATCACGCTCACCGAGCGCGCGCGCGAGCTGGCGACACTGCGGGTGCTGGGCTTCAGCCTCGGCGAGATCACGGCGATCCTGTTGGGCGAGCTGGCGCTCCTGACCGCCCTCGCCATCCCGGTCGGATTCGGCATCGGCTGGGGGCTGATCGCACTCATCGTGCGCGGTATCGAGTCCGAGCTCTATCGGATACCGCTGATCCTGGAGCCGAGTGTGTTCACCTTTGCGGCGAGCGTCATCCTGGTCGCCGCGCTTCTGTCGGGCCTCTTGGTGGCGCGCCGTCTGCGCCGACTGGATCTGGTCGCCGTGCTCAAGACTCGCGAATGAACGTCAAAGGTCTGCTCATCCGTCGTCGTGCTATCCAGATACTGGGTGCTCTGGCGTTGCTCGCGCTCCTGGCCTGGGGCTTTCGTCCCGTGCCGCGTCTGGTTGACGTCGAACCCGTCACGCGCGGTCCGCTGGCCGTCACCCTGGTGGCCGAGGGCCGCACGCGCGTCGTCGAGCGCTATCGGATCTCGGCGCCGGTCGATGGTCAGTTGCGGCGGCTGGAACTGGAGGTCGGCGATCCGGTTCGGGCGGGGCAGGTGATCGCCGTCCTCGATGCTCAGGTTTCGCCGGTGCTGGATCGGCGCAGTCAGGAACGCGCCCGCGCGCGGTTGGCGAGCGCCGAGTCTGATTTGGCCGCGACGCGCGCGGCAGTGACGGCGGCCGATGCGTCGGCGAACCTGGCGCGGATGGAACTGGAGCGCATCGAACGGTTGGCGGGGCAGGGGATGGTTTCGCGGACTCAGCTCGATCAGGCGCGCGCCGAGTCGCTTGGTCGCGATGCGGAACTGGAGGCTGCACGCTTTCGCGTCCAGAGCGCCGAGCGTGATCGGCTCGCTGCGCTCGCCGAGCTGGAACATGCCGGCGAGTCGGCATCGGGCGAGCAGGGGCGGCTGGAACTCCGGGCGCCGGTTGCTGGCGTCGTGCTCAAGCGCGAGTCCGAGAGTGCGCGGGTCGTTCATGCCGGTGATCCGATCTTGGAACTCGGCGATCCAGGCGCGCTGGAGATCGAGGTCGATGTGCTCTCAGCCGACGCCGTGCGATTGGCGGTCGGGATGCGGGTCCGGATCGAGCGCTGGGGCGAATCCAATCCCCTGGAGGCCAGGATCAAGCGCATCGAGCCGGTCGCCTTCACCAAGATCTCGGCACTCGGCGTCGAAGAGCAACGGGTCTGGGTCATCGCCGAACGGCTTGCGCCCCAGGCTGACTGGTCGCGGCTGGGAGACGGCTATCGAGTCAACGCCCGTTTCGTGCTCTGGGAGGCCGAAGACGTGCTCCAGGCGCCGACCAGCAGTCTGTTTCGGCACGGTGAGGGCTGGGCGCTGTTTCGAGCGGTCGACGGACGCGCCCGTCTCACCCCGGTCGAGATCGGACGGCGCGGTGCACTCCAGACCGAGTTGAGACGCGGCGTCGAGGTCGGTGCATCCGTGATCGTCCATCCCGATCGCGAGCTGGCCGACGGAGCGCGCATCACGCCACGCCAGTGACGGCCGTCGACCAACATCACCAACCGCCATTCACGGCCTGCCGGCAAAGCGCCTCCCATTCCGGCTCGCCGATGTCGAGCATATTCTCAGCCTGATCGCGGTACTCCAGCATCTCGGCCGTCTCATCGGTGCCGTTGGCCAGCGCAACGAGATAATGCGCCAGTTGACCGAGCGCGATCAGGCGCGGGATGCGCCGATCCTCGGCTTCCAGATGGCGTGTGCCGTGATGATGCAGGATCGCCAGCGCGATGAACTCGGGCAGCTTCCAGTTGTTCGCCAGCAGGAACCCGACCACCGCGTGATCCGTACCGAGCGTGGTGCGCTCGTGGGTCAGCAGCTCGCTGGGCGTGCTGTCGGCGCGGAAACTCCACTCAGCGATGTAGTTGTCGGTGACATTGGCGAAGATGAGACTGCCGACATCATGCATGATGCCGAACAGATAGGCCTCGTCCTCACCGATGTCCGGCGTCAGACGCGCCACGGCGGTGACGATCCGCGCCGTCCCCAGGATCGACTCCCAGAGTACGCGCACCGGCCCCTGATTGACCGCCAGTAGCCGGCTGATCGCCTCGGCCGTCACCAGATTGGTCAGACGCGCCAGCCCCAGGAGCCCGGCGGCCTGATGGACGCTGGCCACCTGCGCCGGCAGATTGAACGCCGGCGAGTTGACGACGCGCAACACCTGCCCCGTCAGCACCGGATCCAGTGCGATGAGGTCCGAGGCCACCTTGAGATCCGGCTCGGGGCGTGTCAGCTCGCGACGCAGGGCCATCACCACGTCAGGGATCTGGGGTACGGGTGCGCGGCGCACCAGGTTCAGCGCGGCCTCGAACACCGGCTTGGACGGATAGAGCGAGCGATTCGAGGTCTGGCGTTGGGCAAGGGCTTGAGCGGTCATGGCGACTCAGCGCGCTCCGTGGGGCAAGTGAGATCGATTTATACTGGATAGCGTTTTCTCGCGCCCAAACCAAGCGCGGTTTTGTGACCTCGTTCTCGATTCGATCGCCCTCAGCACGGGGGCGTGTCACCGATGGCTGTCACCTCAGGGCGAGTGCGTCTGTGCCGACTCGGACTGGAGGCGTTCCACGAGCTCGAGTGCTTCCTCGAACTCGAATCCGAGCAGGTGGCGCTCGACACGCTCGAACGACTCACCGAGACCCGACTGCAACAGGGACCGCTCGCTGCGCAGGAGCGCGATGGCCTGCGTGTCGTTCTCGCGCAGCCGGGCGATGAGTGTTGCGATCAGACGTTCCTGCTGTTCCAGATGATCGGGGGAGGCGGACGGAATCGGCGCCGTTTCGGTCTTGGGCGCTGTGTGCAGCGCTGCCAGCGCCTGGGTCAGGGGCGCGAAAGCCGTCGCGATCCGGTCGATCGCCGTGCGGATCGACTCGGCCTGGAGATCGGGATCGGCCTTGAGCATGGCATCCAGCCGGGTGGCCGCCTCGGCGATCTCGCTCGCGCCCAGCGTGGCCGAGACGCCCTTGAGGGCATGCGCCAGTTCGCGCACGCTCGTCTTGCTCCCGGATTCCAGTGCCTCGCTCATCTTGCGCGTGTCATCGCGATGGCTGTCGGCGAAGCGTTCCAGCAGCGCGAGATATTTCGTCTGGTTGCCATTCATGACCGCCAGCCCCTGTGTCGGATTCAGACCCGGCAGCGTGCTCAGTCGCGCGATGGCGGCCTCGGTGTCGGGTTCAGTCGGCGCCTGGGTCGCGCTGGCCGGGCCGGAGGCCGGAACCCGCCCGGACTCGGTCTTGGGCAGCCAGCGCAGCAGCGTCTCGAACAGATCGCGCGGTGAGACCGGCTTGGGCACGAAGTCGTTCATGCCGGCCTCCAGACAGTGCCGGCGGTCCTCCTGGAAGGCATTGGCGGTCATGGCCAGGATCGGTTTGTCGCGCCAGCCCGACAGTGCGCGGATGAGGCGGGTCGCTTCCAGTCCATCCATGACCGGCATCTGCACGTCCATCAGGATCAGCGCGTGCCGGCCCGTCATGGCCAGCTCGACGGCTTCGCGCCCGTTCTCGGCGGTATCGACCTGTAGCCCGACGGCCTGTAGCAGATCCAGCGCAACCTCGCGGTTGACGGCATTGTCCTCGGCCAGGATCAGGCGGGCGCCGGCATGGTGCGCGCGCAGTCGCTGTTCGGCCAGTGCATGGGCTTCGGACACGTCGTTCGAATCACCCTGTCCGCGTCCGAGCCGCACCTGGAGCCAGAAGGTGCTGCCCACGCCCGGCGTGCTCTCGGCGCCGGTCTCGCCGCCCATGAGTTGGGCCAGCTGCATGTTGATGGCCAGCCCCAGTCCGGTGCCTCCATAGCGGCGCGTGGTCGAGCTGTCGGCCTGCGAGAAGGCCCGGAACAGGCTCGCGAGCTGCTCGGGTGCGATGCCGATCCCCGTGTCCGCGACCTCGAAGCGTACCAGGACGCCGCTGTCGTCCTCGGCGACGGGCCGGGCACGCAGCACGACCGAGCCGCGCTCGGTGAACTTGACCGCGTTGCTGGCATAGTTGAGCAGAATCTGACGCAGACGTGTGACATCGCCATGCAGCCAGCGCGGCAGGCCGGTGCTCTCGATGCTCAGTGTCAGTCCCTTGGACTGGGCTGCATCGGCCACCAGCGAGCGCACCTGATCGAGCAGGGATTCGAGGGCGAAGTCGGCATCTTCCAGTTGCAGCCGTCCGGACTCGATCCGGGAGAGATCCAGGATGTCGTTGAGGATGGCGAGCAGATGGCGCGTGGCGCTCTCGATCTTGCCCAGACGTTCGTTCTGCGTCGCCGTCGCTCCATCGCGGCGCAGCAGATGCGTCAGTCCCAGGATGGCATTCATGGGGGTGCGGATCTCGTGGCTCATGTTGGCCAGGAAGGCGCTCTTGGCGCGCGTGGCGCTCTCGGCCAGTTCGGCGCGGTGTGCCAGCTCGACTTCCAACTGGCGCAGTTCCAGGGTACGGGCCGCGACGAGCTCCTCTAGATGGGCGCGTTGCTGGAGCTGCTGGCGCTGGCGCAACAGGTAGAGTCCGGTGACGCTCATGAAGATGGCCAGGAGCCCGGCGAGCGTGATCCAGATGGAGCGCTGGACGAACCCGGCGAGGATCTCGCGGCGATCCATCTTGGCGAGCAGAAACCATGAGGTTCCGGGGATGGGGACGACGATTCCCATGACCGGCTGCCGGCGATCGTCGAGGCCGGTGACGATCGCGCCGGGTTCGGCGGCCGCCGCCCACATCCAGTGCGCCGGTGAGCCGGGGTCGTCGAATGACTGATGATGGGAGACAGACTCAGATCGCAGAGACGCGACCTGCCCCAGAACCAGGAGCCGATCACCATCACGCCAGAAGAGCAGGGTCTCGACCGTCTGTCCGATCTCCGGGCCGGCCATGGCCTTTTCGTTCAGCCAGTATTCGGGGTCGCCATGCAGGACGACCACGGGGGCTGGCCGGGCCTCGGTGAGCGGGACGAGGAAGTCGAGCCGTGGAGTGTCGCGCAGACCCAGATAGGGATCGGCGCGATGGAGCTGACCATCCGAGCTGGCCGTTGCGGCCGCGCTTCGTACTCTGGAGGCCAGCCTGGGCGGCGCCTCGTGACTGGACCAGAGCGTCCGACCCTGCGGATCGAGCAGGGTGATGGCGCCGAAGGTGTGTGAACCGATGAATTGTTGCAGCCGCTCCTGGAGCTGCCGGCCGGATTCGGCATCGCCCCGGTGCCAGTCCTCGTAGAGCCGGGCCAGAAAGGGGCTGGTGTGAATGAAACGGGCGTCCTTCTCGCGCTCCCAGAGCCAATTCTCGATCTGATTCTGCTTGAGTATGGCCATGGCCCGCAGGCGTTCGGCCTGATCGGAGCGCTCATGGTGGTGATTGTGGACGATGCCCCCCGCCGTCAGAACCGCCAGCGCACCGGCGAGCACGAGGAACGGCCACCACTGGAAGCGCACCATGGCCGTGCCGTTCGGTTTGGCTCCGGGGGCGACGCTCAGGTCATTGGGCGACCGCAGCAGCGCATGGAGCAGCGCGGCGGTGACGGCCACGAAGAGGATTCCCTTGAGCGCGCTGGCCAGGGCGAGCTGGGCGGCATCCTGGAGCAGATGCTCCAAAAGCAGATCCGACACCAGAACCCAGAGACTGGCGAACACGGCATAGAGCAGCACGGAACCCAGGGTGCGGCGGTTGGACGGTGGCGGATTGACTGAGGGCTGGGTTCCTTGGGTATCGACCATGATCTCGGGCTGCCAGGTTGGACGGGCGCGAAGCTCGCCGGGTGGGCGGATCTCCTGGGTCTCGTCGAAGCGGCGGACTCTGGTGTGAGGCGCTGAGATTGCCCGCCAACTCGATGAAAAACTGTGACGAATGCCTCAAAAGGATAGCAATCCTTGGTTCGGCTGGTGCAATATCCCCCATATATCAAAGTTCCAACGCGCGGGCACAGCGCCCCCGCGCCAATGAATCCCGAATCAATGCATGGCGGTCAACTACCCCCGCCTGAAGGCGGGGGCTTGTGAGGGGACTCGCAAGCCGGGTTGACCAGGGATAGCGGTGAACATCCGCTGCGTTTGCAACAGGTCGTTGAGACCCACTCCGGGATGCTTCCTCAGTCCCGGACCCTGGAAGGTCGGAGTCATGCAGGCGAAAGGCAAAGCGCCGAAGGTTCCGATCGCCGCCGCGAGGCGGGAGCCGGTTGCAGACATTCCCGAGGGGAGCGAGCCGCAAGGCTCCGTCACCAGGCCCGTAAGGGCAGACGTTTGGAACAGACCAATGGCGGTATTCGTACTCGACAAACAGAAACATCCGCTGATGCCGTGCACGGAGAAACGCGCGCGGCTGTTGCTGGAGCGCGGACGCGCGGTGGTGGTGCGTCTGGCCCCCTTCACCCTTCGGCTGAAGGATCGAATCGGCGGGGCGGTTCAACCGCTGCGCCTGAAGCTCGATCCGGGCAGTCGCGTCACGGGGCTGGCCATCGTTCGCGAATCCGAAACCTGTGATCCTGAAACGGGCGCGATCGAGCGCTTGGAACATGGGCTGTGGTTTGGGGAACTGGCGCATCGTGGTCAGGCGATCCGGGAGGCGCTGACACTTCGGCGTCACTATCGCCGGGCACGCCGGTCTCGGAAGACGCGCTACCGGGCGCCGCGTTTTCTGAATCGCACCCGCCGTGAGGGCTGGTTGCCGCCGTCGTTACAGCATCGGCTCGACACGACGCTCAACTGGGTGGCGCGGCTGCGCCGGCTCGCCCCGATCACCGCCCTCAGTCAGGAACTGGTGCGTTTCGATACCCAGGCGCTCCAGAACCCGGAGATCTCCGGTGTGGAGTACCAACAGGGCGAACTGGCGGGCTACGAAGTGCGTGAATACCTGCTGGAGACATGGCACCGCACCTGCGCCTATTGTGGCGCGACGAACGTACCGCTGGAGATCGAGCACATCGTTCCACGCGCGCGGGGCGGCTCGGATCGGGTCTCGAACCTGACGCTCGCCTGCCGGCCCTGCAATCAGCGCAAGGGGAACCGATCCATCGAGGACTTTCTGAAACGCCAACCGGCGCTCCTGCACCGGATCCAGGCCCAGGCCAAAGCACCGCTCCAGGACGCCGCCGCCGTCAATGCCACGCGCTGGGCGCTGTTGAACGCGCTCCAGACCACGGGCCTAGCGGTCGAGACCGGCTCGGGCGGCCGCACCAAGTTCAATCGCACGCGCCTGGACATCCCCAAAACCCATGCCCTCGATGCCGCCTGTGTCGGCGCCGTCGATCAGGTGCGCGACTGGAACCGCCCGGTCCTGGCCATCTGCGCCACCGGGCGTGGCGCTTACAGCCGCACGCGCACGTTCAACAACGGCTTCCCGCGCGGCTATCTGATGCGCCACAAGCGCGTCCACGGCTTCCAGACCGGCGATTGGGTGCGCGCCGAGGTGCCTAAGGGCAAGAAGGCCGGCGTGCATGTCGGGCGCGTGGCGGTGCGCCAAACGGGATCGTTCAACATCCAGGCCCAGGGCGGAACCGTTCAGGGGGTTTCTTACCGCCATTGCCGCGTCCTCCAGCGCGCTGACGGCTATGGCTACGCCTTCCAACCTAAACCTGATACGGAGAAGGCGAGACGGGCGGCCTGACGGCGCTACGCGCCGCGCGCTATCCCTCCCCGCCCGGAAGGACGGGGTTTCTCGCGCAAGACTGATGAAAGACACCGATCGCGACCCCATACAGCCGGACGCCCGTAACCTCCCGAACAGGGGTGATGAGTTATCCGCCGATGAGATCCGCGAGCGTGCCCTGACAGCGCTGCATCAGGGGCGCTTCCACATTGCCGACGAGCTGTTGCAGGGCGCCAACGCCGAACTCACCGCCATGGTCGAGAGCCTGCGGATCTATCAGGTCGAGTTGCAGATCCAGAACGATGAGCTGCTGCGCAGCCAGCGTCAGACACAGTTGGCCCTGGAGCGTTTCACGGCCTTCTTCAATGGTCTGCCGATCGCCGAGCTGGTGGTCGACCGCCATGGCTTGGTCAAGGAAGCGAACTATGCCGCCCAGGATCTCTTCGAACTCAAGCATTCGCATATCCACCAGCATTATTTCACACGCTTGATCAGCGAGACCGATCGCGGTCTGGTGGCCGAACTCTGGAAGCGGCGGCTACCCGAGGAACGCAGAACCCTGACGCTCAAGGAGATCCATTTCAACGGCCGCGCTGGCGAGCCCTTCATCGGCGATCTGCATGTCGCGCCCCTGTCGGACTTCGAGGGCGAGAGCGATGATTACGTCTGCGCCATCCTCGACCGCACCGAGTCGGTGCGTCAGCGTCAGGCGCTCCACGCCTACGGGGAACGCCTCCAGCGACACGAAGCCGAACTCCAGGAGCGTCTCAAGGAGATGCGTGGACTCTATGACGTCCTGCGCGAGACCAACCGTCACGAAGCCCCCATGGAGGACGTTCTGCAACGGGTGGTCGAGCGACTGCCGGAGGCCTGGCAGTTTCCGTCTCTCGCCGAGGTGCGCCTCACCTTGCCGGAAACCGGCTTTCGGACCGCCGGTTTCGAGCACACCGATTGGATGCAGACGGCGCCCATCATGGTCGATGGGGTCAAGGTGGGCGAGATTCAGGTGGTCTATCGCGAGGCGCCGCCACTGGGCCTCGATGACCGCACCTTCCTGAACGAGGAGCAGGTACTGCTGGAGGCGGTCGCCTTTCACATCGCTGTCTATTTCGAGCGTCAGCGTGAAGCACGTCGTCTGAGCGAGAGCCGCGAGCAGTACCAGGTACTCGCCGAATACAGCCCGGATTGGGAATATTGGCTCGGCCCCGATGGGCGCTATCGTTATGTCTCGCCGGCCTGTCGCGAACTCAGCGGCCACACGGCCGATGAGTTCCTGGCGGATCCGGACCTGATCGCGCGGCTGGTCCATCCCGAGGATCGCGCACACTGGATGCGGCACTACACCGACGCCCTGGAATCCTGTCAGGCCGATCGCGACGCCATCCAGATGCGTCTGCGCGCGCGCGACGGGCGCGAGCACTGGGTCGAGCACATCTGCAATCCGGTGATCACCGCCGATGGGCGTTATCTCGGGCGGCGCGGCGTCTTTCGCGACATCACCGAGCGCAAACGGATCGAGTCTGAGCTGACCAAGCGTTCGCTCGCCGTCGAACAGAGTCCGGAGAGTATCGTCATCACCGACCTGGACGGTCGCATCGAATACGTCAACGATGCCTTCATCGCCAATACCGGCTACACCCGCGCGGAAGCACTGGGCCAGAATCCGCGCATCCTCAAGTCCGGTCGGACGCCAAAGGCGATCTTCGATGAACTCTGGGCCTGTCTGCTGCGCGGCGAGGTCTGGCACGGCGAACTGGTCAACCGGCGCAAGAACGGCGAACTCTATACCGAGGTGGCCAGTATCTCGCCCATCCGCCAGAGCGACGGACGCATCACGCACTATCTGGCCATCAAGTCGAACGTCACCGAACAGAAGCGTCTGGCCGAGGAGCTGGAGCAGTATCGCCATCATCTCGAAGAACTGGTCGAGGCGCGCACGCTGGAACTTCGCCAGCAGATGCGCTCGCTCAAGGCGTTGATCGACAACCTGCCGCACATGGCCTGGATGAAGGATCGCGAGGGGCGCTTCGTCGCCGTCAACCGGGCCTTTGCCGAAATCAAGGGACGCTCGCCCGATGAGATCATCGGCCTGACCGACCATGATCTCTGGCCGGGCGAGCTGGCCGAGCGCTATCGTGCCGATGACGCCGAGGTGATGGCCGGTCGCTGTCAGCGCACCCGCGTGATGCCGAGCGTGACCAATCCAGGCGCCATCTACGAGACGTTCAAGGCACCCATCATCGACGACACGGACGAGGTGCTCGGGACGGTCGGGTTTGCGCGCGACATCCGTCCGCAACGCGAGATGGAAGCGGAACTCGCCCACCGCGCCGAGCTGGCCGAGAGCGCGGTGCGCGCCAAGAGCGCCTTCCTGGCCAACATGAGCCATGAGATCCGTACCCCCATGAACGCGATCCTGGGGCTGGCGCACCTGCTGCGCCGCGATCTGATCGATCCGGCCAATATCAACCGGCTCGACAAGATCGAGAGCGCGGCGCGTCATCTGCTGGCCGTGATCAACGACATCCTGGATCTGTCCAAGATCGAGGCCGGCAAACTGCAACTGTCCGACGAGAATTTCTCGGCGGTGATGCTGGTCGATCAGGTCAGTTCGCTGATCCTCGACGAGGCGCGCGCCAAGGGGCTGAGTCTGAAGGTCGACCTGGACCCCGAACTGCCCTGGATGCGCGGCGACGTGACCCGGTTGCGTCAAGCCCTGCTCAACTATGCCAGCAACGCGGTCAAGTTCACCCATACCGGCTTTGTGACCATCCGCGTCCGTCTGCAGGAGCGCGACGCCGAGGGTCTCACGGTGCGCTTCGAGGTCGAGGACACCGGCATCGGCATTCCGCCCGACAAGCAGGCCAGGCTCTTCCAGGCCTTCGAGCAGGCCGATACCTCGACCACGCGCCGCTACGGCGGTACGGGTCTGGGTCTGGCGATCACGGCGCAACTGGCGCGGATGATGGGCGGCGAGGCCGGTGCCGACAGCGTGGCGGGGCGGGGCAGCACCTTCTGGTTCACAGTCAAGCTCAAGCCGGGCCAGCCCGGACTGCTGGTCACGCATGCGCATCGGTTGGCCGCCGAGTCCGAGATGCGCGACCGCTGTGCCGGAGCCCGTGTGCTGCTGGCCGAGGACAATCCCATCAATCGCGAGGTGGCCCTGGAGCTGCTCAACAGCGTCGGGTTGCGCGTGGAGACCGCCGAGAACGGTCAGGTCGCCCTGGAGATGGCCGCTGACGGGGACTACGACCTGATCCTCATGGACGTGCAGATGCCGCTCATGGATGGACTGAGCGCCACGCGCGCTATCCGCGCCCTGCCCAATTGGTGCGACAAGCCCATCCTGGCCCTGACCGCCAATGCTTTCGAGGAGGACCGACGCGCCTGTCTGGAGGCCGGCATGAACGACTTCGTGCCCAAGCCGGTCGAACCGCTGGACCTGTTCGATGCGCTGCTGCGCTGGCTGCCGGAGCGTCCCAGTGACGCCGGAGCGTCGGCGCCACAGACGCCGCGCTCGGTGTCGGAGGCGTCCGCTGTCGACGTACGGCACGCGCCGACCTCCAGCGTGCGCCGCGCCGATTTGCTGGCCGCCATCCGGAAGCTGCCCGGTATCGATCTGCGCCAGGGGCTGGCGAGTCTGCGCGGCAGTCAGGAGAAGTATCTCAAACTCATCGAGCGCTTCATCGGCTCGCATGCCGATGATCCCCGGCATCTGGCCGAAGCGCTGGCGAACCGTGATGGCGAGGCCTTGGCGCGTCTGGCGCACAGCCTCAAGGGGGTGGCCGGCACCCTGGGACTGATCGCCATCGCCGAGCAGGCCAAGTCGCTCGAGGTGGCGCGTCGTCCCGAGTCTTTCGAGACTCCCGACAGGCTCGTCGCGGCGATCGACGCCATCGACCAGGCCCTGCTGGCACTGCGCCAGGCCCTCGATCAGTCACAGACGCCGGCCCGGCCGGCCGGGCCGGCCGACACGACGCTCGATACCGAGCAGACGCGCGCCCTGCTCGACGAGCTGGCGGCGCTGCTGCGCGAGGACAACGCGCGCGCGTTCACACTCTATCAGCACGAGTCGGCACGGCTCGCGGCGATCATGCCCGATGAGCACGCCGAACTCGCACGCCGGATCGATCAGTTCGACTTCGAGTCGGCCCTGGAACTGGTCGAAACGGTCCAGGTGCGTTCGATTCGCCCCGAGGGAGCCTCGTCCCGGTGACGGCGGCCACGACGACGCGGCTCCCCGGCCGGCGAACCGCACCGCACTCCGGTCGCCTGAGGGGCGAGGCCCTGGATGAGCGTGTCCACGAGATTCTGCGCGCGACCGATCTGAGGCGCCCGCTGTGGGCGCTGGGACTGGCGCTCGCCGGCCTGGCGGTGCTGTTCGCCGCTCAGGTCGTCCGGCCCGAGGCGATCTGGGTGCGCTGGAGTCTGTTCGGGCTGCTGGGGCTGGGGCTGGCCGGTGCCGTGCTGCTCTGGCGGCGGCTGCGTGATCGGCTGCTGCGTCCGCTGGTGCGTCTGGAGCACTCGCTGACCCAGGTCTGCCAGGGCGAACCGGGGGCCAGCGACACGCTGACCGAGACCGGGGTGTTGCAGGGCATCGCTCAGGACATCCGCAGTCTCAACGAGGAGCTGACCGATCTCTATGACGACATGGACAACCGGGTTGCGCGCCAGACGCGGCGTCTGGCCCAGAAGACGGCCTCGCTCAAGATCCTCTACGACGTGGCCGCCGGCATCCATCAGGCCGAGAGCGTCGAGGCGTTGCTGTTGCGCTTCCTGCGCGTGCTCAAGGAGATGATCAATGCACGCGCGGCGACCGTGCGTCTGGTGCTGCCGGACGGCACCCGGCGGCTGATCGGCTCCATCGGTCTGAACGACGATCTGGTGCGCGAGTCGGACATGACGCCGGTCGACCTCTGTCTGTGCGGCAATGTGCTCGCCCCCGGCGACATCCTGTGCGACAACGATGCGCGCTACTGTTCGCGCATCTATGGCCGGCGCATGTTCGCCAGCTCTGAGGTCGAGGTGGTGACAGTGCCGCTGGAGCATCGCGACGAACGGCTCGGTGTCTACACGCTGTTCGTCGACCGTCCCGGACTCCAGGGGCGCGAGGACATCCTGGAGCTGCTGTTCACCGTCGGCCATCATCTGGGGGTGGCCATCGCCAAGCAGCGCTCGGACGCCGAGGCGCACCGGCTCTCGATCGTCGAGGAACGCAACGCGCTCGCCCACGAGCTGCATGACTCGCTGGCGCAGACCCTGGCCAGTCTGCGCTTTCAGTGCCGGATGCTGGATGACTCGCTGGCCGGCTGTCCGATCCCGGCCGAGGCGCGCAATGATCTGGCGCGCATCCGCAATGGTCTCGACGAGGCGCACACCGAGTTGCGTGAGTTGCTGGCGAGCTTTCGCGCGCCGCTCGACCGGCGTGGGCTGGTGCCGGCGCTCGCCAAGCTCACCCAGCGGCTCGGGCGTGAGACCGGCACCCATGTCCTGTTCCAGAACGACAGCCGTCCGTTCGAGCTGTCGGCGACCGAGGAGTTGCAGTTGTTGCGTATCGCTCAGGAGGCGCTGGCCAACATCCGCAAGCACGCCCAGGCCCATACGGTGCGGGTGTTGCTGACGCGCGAGAGCGGCGGGCGGCATGTGCTGCTGATCGAGGACGACGGGGTCGGCTTCAGTCCGCCGGACGCGCAGTCCCCGCCGGGCGAGCGCATCGGGTTGTCGATCCTGGAGGAACGCGCGCGTCGCATCGGCGCGGAGCTGCGCATCGAGAGCGAGCCGGGTGAGGGGACGCGGGTGGAGGTCGTGTTCGATGTCGGTCGGCGTTCCGGACGTCAGACGCAGAGCCGGGAGGCGGAGCGATGCGCGTACTCTTGATCGATGATCATGCCTTGTTTCGCTTCGGGCTTCAGGAGTTGCTGGAGCGGCGCGGGATCGAGGTGGTGGCGGCCGTGGGCGAGTCGAGCACCGGGCTTGAGCGGGTGGCCGAAACCCGGCCCGATGTGGTGTTGCTCGATATGCGGATGCCGGGCCTCAATGGGCTGGAGTTGCTGCGCCGGTTGCGTGCGGCCCATCAGTCGATGCCGATCGCGATGCTGACGACCAGTGCCGAGGAGCGCGATGTGATCGATTCGCTCCAGAGTGGGGCGCAGGGTTATCTGCTCAAGGATATGGAGCCGGATGCGCTGATCGCGGCGCTGGGTGAGATCGTTCAGGGGCGCACGGTGGTGGCGTCCGAGCTGACGGGGGTGCTGGCGCGGGCGGTGCGGGGTGAGTCGACGCCTGTGCCTGTCGTGAGCGGCGGTGCGGCGGATCTGACGCCGCGCGAGCAGGAGATCCTCTGTCATCTGGCCGAAGGGCAGAGCAACAAGACCATTGCGCGTGAGCTGGGGATCTCGGAAGGGACGGTCAAGCTGCATGTGAAGGCGATCCTGCGCAAGCTCGATGTGCATTCGCGGGTGGAGGCAGCGGTGATCGCGGTCGAACGGGGGTTGTGTGAGCGGGGCGGCTCTGGGGGTTGCGGTGGTGTTAGTGGTGGCGGTGGCGACTCGGGCGCCGGCGGTCGGGGGTCGCCGTGAATCCGTCCCTGGAGGCTCGACGACGGCATCCATGCCGTCGACGCCCCCGACCACCGGCGCCCGAGTCGCTTGAGCGTCGGTGGTTGCGGCCGGCGCTCAATTGTCGTTGAACCGTTGATTAGCGACACGCAAGTCCGGCAAGCGCCCAGACCACATGCTCGCGCACCAGCGGGCTGGGGTGGTCGGCGCGGGTTTCGAGTGCAAGCCGGACTTCCGGTGAATCTGGGGCATTGCCGAGCGCGACGGCGAGGTTGCGCAGCCAGCGTTCGTGGCCGAGTCGGCGGATCGCCGAGCCTTCGGTGCGTGCGAGGAAGGTCGGTTCGTCCCAGGCGAACAGGGCGATCAGGGTGGCGGTGTCCAGACCGTGACGGGGCAGGAAGTCGGTTTCTTCGGTGAGCCGGGCGAAGCGGTTCCAGGGGCAGACCAGCTGGCAGTCGTCGCAGCCGTGAATGCGGTTGCCGATCAGGGGGCGCAGCGGCTCGGGGATGGCGCCCTTGAGTTCGATCGTCAGATAGGAGATGCAGCGCCGGCCGTCGACCTGGTAGGGGGCGACGATGGCGCCTGTGGGGCAGGCGTCGAGACAGGCCCGGCAGCGTCCGCAGTGATCGGCCATGGGCTGGTCGGGCGGGAGCGGCTGGTCGGTGTAGATCTCGCCGAGGAAGAACCAGGAGCCGGCGCGCGGGTTGACCAGATTGCTGTGCTTGCCGATCCAGCCGAGTCCGGCCTTTTCGGCCAGCGGTTTTTCCATCACGGGCGCCGAGTCGACGAAGACGCGATGGCCGAAAGGGCCGATGTGAGCGGCGAGCCGGTCGGCCAGACGTTGCAGGCGCCGGCGCAGGACTTTGTGATAATCCCGTCCGAGGCTGTAGCGCGAGATGAAGGCGCCGGCCGGGTCGGCGAGCCGTTCGTGGAGGGTGGCGCGGGATTCGGGCTGATAGTCCATCCGCGCCGAGATCACGCTCAGGGTGCCGGGCACGAGTTCGTCCGGGCGCGAGCGCTTGGTGCCGTGACGCGCCATGTAGTCCATTTCGCCGTGATAGCCGCGCGCGAGCCAGTCGCGCAGACGCGGCTCGGCGTCCGTGAGATCGGTGTCCGTGATGCCGATCTGCTGGAAGCCCAGTTCACGCCCCCAGGTCTTGAGACGTTCGGCCAGTACCTGGGGCGTGTCGGGTGAGTGGGTGGCGTGGCTCAATGGGCGATGTTCGGCACGAGCAGCACCGGGATGTGACTGTGCTGCATCACCTTGCGCGCCGTCGACCCGATCGACGCGCGTCCCATCAGGGCATGGGTGCAGACGCCCATGACGATCAGATCCGCGTGACGGTCGTCGGCGGTCTTGATGATCTCCTCGGATGGCAGCCCGCTGGCGACCTCCAGCGCCTCGACGATATCGGCCTCGATCTCGGCGGGGACGGCATTGAGCTCGTCCTCGCAGAACTTGCTCAAACGCTTGTGCATGGTCGCGAGGATCTCCTTGAGTGCCTCGTGCTCGATGCGCTGGACGTCCATGTCCGGCAGATAGGCGCCGATCACCGCCCGCCCGGTGTTGCCCAGGGGTTCGACCACGTGGAGCATGGTGATGCGTGCTCCGCTTTGGCGGGCGAGCGCCACCGCGTGACGGAAGACCGGGCGCGTATGGCGTCCAAGGTCGGTGGCATAGAGGATGTGTCTGTAGTCTGGCAGCATGATGACGATGACCCTACCTGGATGTCTGTGGATGCGCTCAGCGGTAGCCCTTCAACTGATCGAGATATTCGGGCAGGAAGAGCGAGAGCTGCGGGACATAGGTGACGAGCATCAGGAACCCGAGCAGCAGCAGTATCCAGGGTAGCACCGAACGGATGACCCAGCCGAGCGTTTCGCCGGTGATGCCGGCGGTCACGAACAGATTGAGTCCGACCGGCGGAGTCAGCATGCCGATCTCCATGTTGACCACCATGATGATGCCGAAATGGACGGGATCGATCCCGAGCTGCATGGCGATGGGGAAGAGGATCGGCGCCATGATGAGCAGGATCGCCGATGGCTCCATGAAGTTGCCGGCGATCAGGAGCAGGATGTTGACCACGATCAGGAACATCCAGGGAGACAGACCCCATTGGACGATGGTCTCGGCGATCTGATGCGGGATACGCTCGGTCGTCAGCACGTGCGCGAACAGCATGGCGTTGGCGATGATGAACAGCAGCATGATCGAGACCTTGGCCGCGTCCAGCACCACCTTGCGCACCTCGGGGTGGGTGAAGCTCTGGGGCAGGGCCAGCGGCACCTGCCAGGCATTGCGCAGCAGCAGGCGTCCGAACCCTTCGCCCGGTCGGCGCCAGGGGATGGTCTTGAGCGGTCCCATGTCGCGATAGCCGATCACGGCGATCAGGAAGGCGTAGACGGCCGAGACGGCGGCGGCCTCGGTCGGACTGGCGACACCGCCATAGATCGAGCCCAGGACGATGACGATCAGCAGGATGCCCCCGGAGGCGCTGAAGGCCGCGCTCAGGACTTCGCGCAGACCCGGCCAGGGCAGGGCGGGCAGCTTCTTGACCCGCGCCACGATATAGACCGCCACCATCAGCAGCAGTCCCAGCAGGATTCCGGGCACGAAGCCGGCCATGAACATGCGCGCGGCCGAGACCTCGGTGGCGGCCGCATAGACCAGCATCACGATCGAGGGCGGGATCAGGATGCCGAGCGTTCCGGCGTTGGTGATGACGCCGGCGGCGAACTGCTTGGGATAGCCGGCCTTGACCATGCCGACGATGACCAGACTGCCGATGGCGGCCACGGTGGCGGGCGATGAACCCGAGACGGCGGCGAACAGCATGCAGGCGAGCACCGAGGCCATCGCCAGCCCGCCGCGGATGTGTCCGACCACGCCGGTGGCGAACCGGATCAGGCGTTTGGCCACGCCGCCGGTCGACAGGAAGGATGAGGCCAGGATGAAGAAGGGGATGGCCAGCAGCGTGTAGTGTCCGGACACGGCCTCGAAGAGCTTGAGCGCGATCGAGGCGAGCGAGTCGTTGGAGAAGAGCAGGATGGTGACGATGCTCGAAAAACCGAGCGCCAGCGCGATCGGCATCCCGAGCAGCATGCAGCCGAACAGCAGTAGAAACAGGGTAGCCGTGGTCATGGCTTGCTCACCTCGCGTTTGATCTCTTCGGCCAGATGCAGACTTTCGCGTGCCTCGTCAGTGCGACGGAAACCGGTCGTCTTGCCGGTGGCCACGTCCCACAACAGAACCAGCAGCCGGAGCGAGAGCAAGACCATACCGATCAGCAGAATGCTATGGGCGATCCAGGCCTGGAGCGGGATGTCCTCCAGCTCGATGCCGATGCGGTACATCTTGTGCAGATAGACCCAGGCGCCATACCCGAGCAACCCGCAGTAGCCGAGCGAGAGCAGGATGGCCAGGGCGGAGATGAGCCGCTGGCCGAGCGGAGCGAACAGTTGCACGAAGGCGTCCACACCGATGTGGGCGCCGGTCTTGAGTCCGTAGGAGGCGCCGAAGAGCACGAACCAACCCGCCAGATGCAAGGTCGCCTCCTGGCCCCAGCTCACCCCGGTACCGAAACCGAAGCGCAGGACCACCTCGGCGAAGACCAGCAGGGTGATGGCGACCAGCAGGAGCGAGATGATGGCTTCCTCGGTCTTGTCGATGATGCGCAAGAACATGGTGGATGGGCTCGCGTGGAGGTCTGGAGGCGGAGACACGACGCGCCTTGGCGTCGGGCTCCGCTCCGGACGATTCAGAGTTGAACGAACGGAGTCAGGGCGTCGGGACGCGCCTCACTCCTGGTTGGCGGCATAGGCGGCATCGATCAGGTCGGCGCCGATCTCGTCCTCGAACTGCTTCCAGACCGGGCGCATCGCCTGCACCCACTGGGCGCGCTCTTCCGGCGTCAGCTCGATGACCTCGGTGCGCTTGGAGTCGATGATGGCCTGACGGTCTTCGGCCTCCTTGTCATAGGCGATCCGGTTGCCGTAGGCGATGGATTCGTCGAGCGCGGCCTTGAGGGTGTCGCGCACGTCATCCGGCAGGCCGTTCCAGAACTCGGTCGAGGTCACGACCAGATAGTCGAGCAGGCCGTGGTTGGATTCGGTGATATAGGGCTGGACCTCGAAGAACTTCTTCGAATACATGTTCGACCAAGTGTTCTCCTGACCGTCGATGGCCTTGGTCTGGAGCAGGGTGAAGACCTCGGAGAACGGCTTCTTGATCGGGGCCGCGTCGAGCGCCTCGAACTGGGCCTCCAGCACCTCGGAGGCCATGATGCGGAACTTGAGTCCCTTGGCGTCCTCGGGCACGCGCAGAGGCTGACTGGAACTCAGTTGTTTCATGCCGTTATGCAGATAGCCCAGTCCGATCAGGCCCTTCTTCTCCATCGACTTCAACAGACCCTGACCGGCCTCGCTCTGCTGGAAGCGGTCGACGGCGTGCAGATCTTCGAACAGGAAGGGCAGGTCGTAGAGGGCGAGCACGTCGGTGTAGCGGCTGAACTTCGAGAGCGCGGGCGCGGCCAGCTGGACGTCGCCGAGCTGCATGACCTCCAGCACCTTGTCGTCACCGAAGAGCTGCGAGTTGGGATAGACCTCGACGACGACCTTGTCCCCCAGGCGCTCGGCGACCAGTTCCTTGAACCTGTCGGCCATCAGCCCCTTGGGCGTGTTCTCCGCGACCACGTGCGCGAACTTGATGACGATCGGGTCGGCGGCGGCCAGACCGGCGCCGAGCGTGGTGGCGATGGCCAGCGAGAGGGCGGCAAGGGTGCTGCGTTTCATGCGTCTGGAACCTCGTGTCTGTCTTGCGTGAGGGTTGGCGATACGATGATCCGGTTGGATCCCGACTTCCGTCAGCAATACCTGAGCCAGTCTCGCTTGTTCAGACTAAGTCGATGGTTCTAAAGGCGAATCCTGGATGGTCGACGTCATGGTTCGAGCCGCGGGTGGCGGAAAATGACCCATCGTGCGGTCCGGCGTGGTACGGAAATCCGCCCATTCCGGGTGGGTCGTCTTGATCATGGCTCCAGGGCGGCGGTCGTGAGTGGACGCGACGACCGGACGCGCGTTTTGCAGGCGGCGGGATTGATCACTATACTGACGGGTCCGGATCGAACGCCGATCGCCGCCGCTCGGTTGATGTCAGACCCATGCCTTCCCCGTCCGCTCCACATCGCGCGCTCAGTGATCGCGTCAACACCTTCGGTCAGTATCTGCTGAAGCGCTACGGCCAGCGGGTGCACAAGCTCGCGCTCAATGCCGGCTTCACCTGTCCGAACCGCGACGGCACCAAGGGACACGGCGGCTGCACCTTCTGCAACAACGTCTCCTTCGGCCCCAACGCCAAACGCTCGCCCGAGATCGACCCGCAGCTCGACGCCGGACGCGGCGTGCTCGCCAAACGCACCGGCGCGCGGCGGTTCATGGCCTATTTCCAGACCTACACCAACACCTACGACGAAATTTCGGTGCTGCGCGAACGCTACGACAGCGCGCTCATGCATCCGGACGTCGTGGGTCTGTCGGTCGGCACGCGCCCGGACTGCGTGCCGGAGGCCGTGCTCGACCTGCTCGCCGGCTATCGCGCGCGCGGCAAGGAAGTCTGGCTGGAACTGGGCTTGCAGTCGGCCAATGACGATACGCTCGAGCGCGTCAATCGCGGTCACGGCTTCGCCGAATACCGGTCGGCGGTGACGGCAGCGCATCGGCGCGGCATCCCGGTCTGCGCCCATCTCATCGTCGGGCTGCCGGGCGAGGGGCACGCGGAGGCACTCACCACACTCGACCGGGTGCTGGAGCTGGGCGTCGAGGGGCTAAAAGTCCATCCGCTGCATGTCGTGCGCCACACCCGTCTGGCCATCGACTGGCACCGGGGCGACTACAGCCCACTCGCCATGGACGACTATGTCGCCATCTGCGCCGATCTGGTCGAACGTACACCGGCCAGCGTGGTCTATCATCGTCTGACCGGGACGGCCTCGCGCGACATCCTGCTCGCGCCCGACTGGTGCAACCGCAAATGGGCGGTGCTCAACGCCATCGAGGCCGAACTTTTTCGTCGCGACACCCGCCAGGGCGACCGCGCCGACACCCTTTCCACTCATCGACTCGTCAACACCGCTTGATCCTCGGGGGTCCAAACACCATGGAGCTCGTCTGTCCCGCCGGCAATCTGCCGATGCTCAAGGCGGCCGTCGACAATGGCGCCGATGCCGTCTACATCGGTTTTCGCGACGATACCAACGCGCGCCACTTCGCCGGTCTCAATTTCAACGACAAGCAGATCGCCGAGGGCGTCAAATACGCCCATGACCGCCGGGTCAAGGTGTTCGTCGCCATCAACACCTATGCCCAGCCCAAGGGCTGGGAGCGCTGGACGGCGGCCGTCGACCGTGCAGCCGGGTTCGGGGTCGATGCCATCATCCTCGCCGACATGGGCGTGCTCGACTATGCCGCCGAGCACCATCCGAACGTCAACCTGCATCTGTCGGTCCAGGGGTCGGCCACCAATCCGGCCGCGATCGGCTTCATGCAGCGCCATTTCAACATCAAGCGCGTGGTGGTACCGCGCGTGCTGTCGCTGGCCCAGGTCGCGCATCTGATCCGGGAGACCACGGTCCCGGTCGAGATCTTCGGTTTCGGCAGTCTGTGCGTCATGGTCGAGGGACGCTGTCTGCTCTCGTCCTATGCCAGCGGCCAGTCGCCCAACACCTTCGGCGCCTGCTCGCCGGCCTCGCATGTGGAGTGGCGCGACACGCCGCAGGGTCAGGAGACGCGCCTCGGCGGCGTGCTGCTCGAACGCCGTTCGCACGGCGAAGCCGCCGGTTATCCGACCATCTGCAAGGGCCGCTACCAGATCGACGGCGAGCTGCGTCATGCCATCGAGGAGCCGACCAGTCTCAACACGCTCGACATCCTGCCCGACATCCTGGCCGCCGGGGTCAGCGCCATCAAGATCGAGGGCCGCCAGCGCAGCACGCGCTATGTGACCCAGGTCGCCAAGGTCTGGCGCGAGGCGATCGACTCCTGCAAGCGCAACCCGCAGGCGTTCCGGCCCAAGGAGAGCTGGAACCAGATCCTGGCGCAGGTCTCCGAGGGGGCGCAGACCACCATCGGTCCTTACGAGCGCACCTGGCACTGATCCGATAGCGAACGATTCGAACCCACCCATGTCAGCCTTGAACAACCCAGCCCATCGCCCGCGTCTCTCGCTCGGCCCCATCCTCTATCTGTGGCCGCGCGAGCAGGTGCTCGATTTCTATGCCGAACTGCTCGAAACTCCGGTGGACGTCGTCTATCTGGGCGAGACCATCTGCTCCAAGCGCCGTCAGCTCAAGCCCGAGGACTATTGGGAGCTGGCCGAGCGCGTGACCGCCGCCGGCAAGCAAGCCGTCATCTCGACCCTGGCCCTGATCGAGTCCGATGGCGAATTGAAGACGCTCAAGCGGATCTGTGCCGATGAGCGGTTCATGATCGAAGCGGGCGATCTGGCCGCGCTCGACTTCCTGGAAGGCCGCCCCTTCGTCGCCGGGCATTCGATCAATCTCTACAACCATCGCACGCTCGCCTTCCTGGCCGAGCGCGGACTCAAGCGCTGGGTGATGCCGGTGGAGCTGGGTCGGGCGACGGCCACCGAGCTGCTCCAGCGTCGGCCCGAGGGCGTCGAGTGCGAGCTGTTCGCCTTCGGCCGGCTGCCGCTGGCCTATTCGGCGCGCTGCTTCACGGCCTACAACCGTGGACTGGGCAAGGACAACTGCGAGTTCTGCTGCGGCGACTATCCGGATGGCGTGCTGGTCACGACCCAGGAGGGCCAGGAGTTCCTGAGCCTCAACGGCATCCAGACCCAGTCGGCCGGCACCCACAACCTGCTGGCGTCCCTTGATGAGGTGCGCGCCCTGGGCGTGGATCTGCTGCGCATCAGTCCGCAGTCCCGGCACACCGCCGATGTGGTCCGTACCTTCGCGGACTGTCTGACCGGGGATCTCGACCCCGCCGAAGGCACGGCACGCCTGCGCGGTTGGGCGTCTTCGGGTCTGTGCGACGGCTACTGGACCGGCGAGTCGGGCTACAAGGTCGGGATGCCGACTCAGGGCCGCCTCGGGTAACGGCCACCGCGATTGCCGACGCCTGAAGCCCCACCGCCGCTCATCGGCCACCCGCTCGCCTGGAGCGGGCTGATCCTGGCCATCCTGCTGGGACTCGCCGGACTGGGCCTCTGGAGCTATCGCGACGGAGTGGCACGACTCGGCGAGCAGGGCCGCAACGACCTGGATCTGCATATCGCCTATCTGGAAGGCTTGCTCGCCAAGTACGAGCCGCTGCCCGCGCTGCTGGCGACCGATCCGCGGCTCAGCGATTTTCTGCGCGCCCCCGGCGGGCACGAGAGCATCGAGGCCCTGAACCGCTATCTGGAGACCATCAACCGCATCAGCGACGCGGCCGATACCTACCTGATGGATGCCGAGGGTCTGACCATCGCGGCCAGCAACTGGCAGACCGAACGTCCCTTCGTCGGACGCAACTTCAGCTTCCGCCCCTATTTCCGTGACGCCATGGACGGCCAGCTCGGGCGCTATTTCGCCCTCGGCAACACCTCCGGCCAGCGCGGCTACTATTTCGCCTATCCGGTCATGGAGGCCGGGCAGGCGCTGGGGGCGGTGGTGGTCAAGATCGACATCGGCGAGGCCGAGCGGCGCTGGGCCAAGCCGGACCGGATCCTGCTCGTCACGGACCCGGATGGCGTCGTCTTTCTGGCGACCCGGCCCGAATTCCGCTTCCGCACACTGCATCCGCTCGCCTCCGAGCGTCGAGGCCGCATCCAGGACAGCCACCGCTATCCGGGAACCGAGCTGACACCGCTCGGGCTGGTTCCGGTCGCCGCCGTCGGGACGGGGGAACTGGTGCGTCTCGATCCCGAGCGCCCCTGGTGGCGCGAGTGGCCATGGCTCCTGCAATCACGCCCCATGCCGACGGCCGGCTGGCAGGTCCATGAACTGATCCAGACTCAGGACGCGATCCGCGACAGTCTCAAGCTGGTGCTGCTGGCCATTGCGCTCCTCACCACGCTGTTCCTGATCGCGGCCCTGCGCCGGCAGCACCAGCATGGACGGCGTCTACAGAGCGAATTCGCCGAGCAGACGCGAGCCGCGCTCGAGCGGAGCAATCTGGAACTGGAGGCGCGTGTGGCGAGCCGTACCACGGAGCTGACTCGCAGCAACCAGCGTCTGCGCGACGAGATCGAGGAACGGCGCCGTGCCGAGCAGGCGCTGCGCGAGACCCAGCAGGCGCTCATCCAGTCGGCCAAGCTCGCCACCCTGGGACAGCTCTCGGCCGGGATCAACCACGAGCTGAACCAACCGCTCGCCGCCATCCGCGCCTATGCCGACAATGGCCTGCTGCTGCTGGCCAAGGGGCGTCTGGAGGACGTCGAGACCAATCTCGGTCAGATCCTGGAGCTGACCGAGCGCATGGCCAAGATCGGCGCCCAGCTCAAGCTCTTTGCCCGCAAGACCTCGGCCGAATCGAGCGACCTGCCGCTCCTGGCCGTGCTCGAAGGAGCGGCGCGTCTGCTGGCTCCCGCGCTCGAGCGCTGTGGCGGCACGCTGGAGCCGGACATCCCGCCCGGAATCGGGGTGCGGGCCAACGACGTCCTGCTGCAACAGGTGCTCGTCAACCTGCTCGGCAACGCCTGTCAGGCCATCGCGGATCGTCCCGAGCGGCGCATCCGCGTCCAGGCCCGGCGTCGTGAGGCGCACGTGATCATCGGCGTCCGGGATACCGGCCCCGGCATCCCCGAGGCCAACCGCGATCTCATCTTCGAACCCTTCTTCACCACCAAGGCCGCCGGCGAGGGACTCGGACTCGGACTCGCCATCTCGGCGCGCATCGCCACCGACATGGGCGGTGCGCTCGTCGCCCTCCCCAGCGAGACGGGCGCCTGCTTCGAGCTGACGCTGCCGGCGGCGGATCTCCAGCCATGAACACTCCACCACGGGTCTTCTTCGTCGACGACGAGCCGCACATCCGCGCCGCCAACCAGCAGACCCTGGAGCTGGCCGGACTGCCGGCTCAGGTCTTCGACCGGGCCGAGGCCGTGCTGCCGCTGCTGAGCCGCGACTGGCCGGGAGTGCTGGTCAGCGACATCCGGCTGCCGGGACTGGACGGGCTGGAGCTGATGGCCCAGGCCCATGCCATCGATCCGGATCTGCCGGTCATCCTCGTCACCGGCCATGGCGACGTCAGCACGGCCGTCAGCGCCATGCGCGCGGGTGCCTATGACTTCATCGAGAAACCCTATCCCGTCGAGCGGTTGATCGCGCGTGTCCAGCGCGCCCTCGATAGACGGACTCTGGTCCTGGAGAACCGCAATCTGCGCGTCGAGCTGATGGCCAACAGCGCGCTCGGACCACGCATCATCGGACGCAGTCAGGAGATGTGCCGGCTGCGCGCGACCATCGCGCGTCTTGCCGATACCGGCGCCGACGTGCTGGTGCTCGGCGAGACCGGCACCGGCAAGGAACTGGTGGCCCGCTCGCTGCACGAACACAGCCGCCGACGCGATCGCAACTTCGTCGCGGTCAACTGTGGCGCCGTGCCCGACACCATGATCGAGAGCGAGCTCTTCGGGCACGAGGCCGGCGCCTTCACCGGGGCCAAGTCGCGCCGGATCGGCAAGATCGAACATGCCCAGGGCGGCACGCTCTTTCTCGACGAGATCGAGAGCATGCCGCTCTCGGCCCAGGTGCGTCTGCTGCGCGTGCTCCAGGAGCGGGCGATCGAGCGTCTCGGCTCCAATCAGTTGCGTCCGATCGACTTCCGGGTGGTCGCCGCGACCAAGGTCGATCTGCTGGAGGCGGCGGGCACGGGGGCTTTTCGCGAGGATCTCTACTATCGGCTCAATGTCGTCACGCTCCACATCCCGCCGCTGCGCGAGCGGCGTGACGACATTCCCTTGCTCTTCCATCACTTCCTGCTGGTCGCCCAGGATCGCTTCCAGTGCGACGCGCCCTTTCCGGACCCGGCCGAGGTCGCGCATCTGCTCGGATACGACTGGCCGGGCAATGTGCGCGAGCTGCGCAACCTCACCGAACGCTATGTGCTGCTCGGCGAATCCTTCGGCTGGTCGCTGCAGGAGCTGGTGGCCGGCCCCCTGGCCGGCGCGCCGCGCAGCCTGCCGGAACAGGTGGAGTGCTTCGAGAAGAGCCTCATCACGCAGGCGCTCGCCGCCAGCAAGGGCTGCATCAAGGACACCATGACGGCGCTCGGCATCCCGCGCAAGACGCTCTACGACAAGATGCAGAAGTACGGCCTGAGCAAGGAGGACTACAAGTCCTGACACGGGGAGGTTAATGTTTTCTTCATTATCGACGGTTAGACTTGAGCGCTGAAACTGCCGGCTTGCGGTCTGATGGGCCGCGCCTCGATGACCGCCAACCGGCGCTCAAACGCTGGACGAGCAGATCACTCCCGCGCAGGACATGCTTACACGGGGTTTGGCATCACGAGAGTCTCTGAACAAGAGTTATAGATCTGTATGCGAACACTCAGCCTGCGCCTGAAATTGCTGCTGGTCACCGGGATGATCCTGGTGCTGACGGCCGGTACGATCATCCTGCTGGCCACCCTGATCTTCCGCGAATCGATTCAGAGCGCCACCGACTCCATGACGCTCAACCTCTCGCGGCAGGCCGAGGAGATCATGAGCGAAACGGCGTTGGGCACCCGTCAGGAGATCCAGCGGTTGCTGGCGTCGGCCATCGCGAGCGCCTCGGTCCTGCAACGGCAGGTCACGAGTTCGGCCCTCGGCGCGGGCGAGACGGCGCCCTATGGTCGGGATCAATTGAAACGTCTGGTGCTCGACACCCTGGCGAGCAATCCGTTCGTCAGTTCAGCCTACGCCCAATTCGAACCGAACGGCTATGACGGCCGGGACAGCGAATACGCCGGCAATCTCGCTCACAGCTCCAATACCGGCACCATCGAGATCTATTTCACGCGCGAGGGCGATTCGTTCGTCTTCCATGAAACCGAAGATCCGGGCGTGAAATATCTCGAAACACTCAACGAACATGGTCAGCGCGAGGCCGAATGGTATCTCTGCCCGAAGGAGCGCCGGCAGACCTGCATCACAGATCCCTATCTCTACGAGATCAATCCGGGCCACGAGGAGCTGATGACCAGCCTGACCCTGCCGCTCGTCGTCGATCAGACATTCATCGGCGTGGTCGGCATGGACATCAACCTCGCGGCACTCCAGACAGCCGGTGAGTCGATCGCCAAACGGCTGTTTCGCGGGCAGGGCGACCTGATGCTGGTCAGTCAGCAGGGGTTGATCGCCGCCTCGACGCGCTTCCCGGATCAGCTCGGCAAGCGGGTCAGCGACGTCGCGCCGGAACTGGCGACCGCCATGACGACCCCCGGCCAGAGCAAGAGCGGCGACCGCTGGCTGCACAGCCTGGCGATCCCCATTGCGAACACCTCCTGGACACTGTCCATCTCGGTGGCTGAGGCCGACATTCTCGCGGCCGCCAGGGAGTTGGAACAGGATCTGCGCGCCGACGCCCGTACAGCCGTCCTCAAGCTGGCCGCCGGTGCCGCCGTCATGACCATCCTTGGGCTTGCCGTCATGGTGATCCTGATCCGCAGCGTCATCCAGCCGCTGGCACAACTCGCCCAGGGCATGCGGGCACTGGCCTCGTCGAACGGGGATCTGACCGCCAAGGTCATGGTGCATCATCACGTCGAACTGATCGAGCTGAGCAAGAATATCAACCGCTTCATCGACAAGCTGCGTCAGATGATCCTGGTCATGAGGGAACAAAGCCAGACACTGGCCGGGCGCTCCGCCGACCTGAGCGACTATGCCCGTCAGGTCGGCCAGGCCAGTGCGACCCAGAATGCCCAGATCGACAATGTGGCGACCGCCATGACCCAGATGTCGAGCACCGCCGGCGAGGTGGCGAACATCGCGCATCAGACGGCGGATGCCTCGCGTGAAGCGGCGGATCATATCGACCAGACCCAGCAGGCGCTCAATGGGACCAAGGACAGGGTGGGACTGCTGTCGCGCTCGGTCGAGGAGGCCTCCAGTCAGATGCATCAGGTCGCCGAGCGCAGCCGGGCGATCGACGGGATCCTGGTGACGATTCGCGAAATCGCCGGACGCACCAATCTGCTGGCGCTCAATGCCGCGATCGAGGCCGCGCGCGCGGGTGAGCAGGGGCGAGGCTTCGCCGTGGTCGCCGAGGAAGTCCGCCATCTGGCCATGCGCACCCAGGACTCGACCAAGGACGTGGATGACCTGATCAAGGGGTTGCAGGGCGATGTACAGCGCGCGGATCTGCTGCTCCAGGGCAGTCGCGGCGAAATGGAACAGACCCTGACCTTCACGCATCGCAGCGCGGAACTGCTCGACCGCGCCGTCCTGGATGTCAGGCGTATCGACAGCCATGCCCAGCAGGTGGCCACGGCCGCCGAGGAACAGAGTCAGGTCAGCGAAGAGATCAATCGCAGTCTCACCGCCATCGGTGATGCCGCGCGCGATCTGGCGCATCTGGCCCAGGTCTCCGAGGCGGCGGCCCTGGAGACCCATGACGCCATCCGGACGCTCGACGATCAGCTCAATCTGCTCAGGGTCTGAAAACGCGATGAACACACGCACCCTATGCCTGCTGGCCATGGCCGGAGGCGCCGGCACGGCTCAGGCGGACTGGTCCGCGACCCTCACCGGGGCCAGCGATTATCTGTTCAATGGTGTGACGCAAACCGGGCATCAGCCGGCGGTCCAGGGCAGTCTGGACTGGTCCGGAGACGCGGGACTGTACGCAGGTCTCTGGGCCTCCAACGTCGATTTCGGTGACGACACCGAGGCGGAAGTGGACGGCTACCTGGGATATCGCTTCGAGTTCCGCCCCGGCTACTCGGTCGATGCGGGACTCGCCCTCTATACCTATCATGGCGGCCGCGACAGTTCCGACGCCGATTATCCGGAAGCCTATCTCAAGCTGGGGATCGCCGGTTTCAACCTGAATGCCTGGTATACCCACGATTATTCCGGTCTGGATGTCGGTCACGTCGTGCTCATGCTGCAAAAGGACTTCGAGATCAACGACCGCTGGACGATCGCGACCCAACTGAGCCGATCCACCAGTCTCGACACCGACCGCTTTGCCTGGGACGGCGACCGGGATCACTATCTGCATTGGCAGATCATGAATCGAACCAGCTATGCCGGTTTCGATCTCGCGCTGGGCCTGAGCGGGACGACGCTGAGCGACGAGGCCGGCGACACCGCCGTATTGTTCACAATTGGCCGAACCTTTACTTTTTGAAGCGTGCGCCGTCGCGTCCGTCCCCGACACGTTGGCTCCTCGAACGGTGAACCGATCAGAACCCCGCGTGAGCCGCTTGCCGCTATGGCTGCTGTGTGTGGTTCTGCTGGCCGTCTCCGTAGCCGGCGACGCCGAATCCGGCGACACACTCGAGCTGACCGGGACCGAGCGCGCCTTTCTCCAGGCCCATCCGGTGATCCGCGTCGGCAACGAACTCGACTGGCCGCCCTACGATTATTTCGAACATGGAATGCCGAAGGGCTATTCGGTCGATCTGATGAGACTGCTGGCTGCACGGATCGGCGTCGAATTCGAGTTCGTGCAGGGTGAGACCTGGGACGAGCTGGTCGATCTGCTGTGCGCGCGCCGGATCGATCTGCTACAGCCCGCCGACAAACCGGCGAAGCTGCTGGACTGTGCGACCTTCTCGGCGCCCATCGTGCGGGGGGCCAACCAGTTCCTGACCCGCCGCGATCACCCGGAGGTCCGGTCCATTGCCGATCTGTTTGGCTCCGTGGCCGCGTCCCCCAAAGGATGGGAGCAGACCGAGCTGCTGAAAAAACGCTTCGGCAGCAAACTGAGGATCATCGAGACCGCCAACATCGGTGAGGCCATCGCGGCCGTGAGCCGCGGCCAGGCCGATTTCACCACCGACTTCGCCAATGTCCTGAATCACCACATCATCCAATCGGGCTACGTCGATCTGAAAGTCCAGGGGGTGTGGAGCCGGGAAGACAAGGGCGGCGAATTCTCCGCGCTCTATATCGCGACGCGCCAGGACTGGCCGGTCTTGCAGTCGATCCTCGACAAGGCGCTGGCATCGCTGACACCAGACCAGATCCTGCGCTTGCAGGACCAGTGGTTCGGCAAGACAGGCGATCCGGTCGGGCGCGTCGTACTCTCACCCCGGCAACTCGACTACCTGCGGCGCAAAGGCCCGATCCGGATGTGCGTCGATCCCGACTGGATGCCCGTGGAACGTCTCACCAAGGAGGGCGTCCACGAAGGCATCATTGCCGATGTGATGGCGCGGCTCGCCGAGATGCTCGACACCAGGATCGTGCTGACGCCCACTGCGAGCTGGGAGGAGTCGCTCGCCTTCGTCCGGGAGCGACGCTGCGATTTCCTGTCCGGGGCGCTCGCGACACCGGAGCGGCGCGACTTCCTGGATTTCACGACGCCCTATCTCTCGTTCCGCTCGGTGATCGCCACCCAGGTCCATCAGGCGTTCATCAACGATTTCGCCTCCGTTCTGGACGAGACCTTCGGTATCACACAGAGTTATGCCATGAGCGACGCCCTGAAAGCGCGCTACCCCGCCATTCGGTTGCAGGAAGTCGCCAATGCCGAGGAGGGATTCAGACAGGTGCGGGAGGGGCGCCTGTTCGGATTCATCGACGCGCTGCCGACGATCGCCTACCGCATTCAGACCCAGGCCGCCTACGACATCAAAATCGCCGGACAACTCAAAGACAGTGACAATCTCGCCTGGAACCTGGCGATCGCCACCCGCCGCGACGAGCCGCTACTGGGCGAGATCTTTCAGATCGCGATCGAGTCGCTTCCCCAGGAGCAGATCGAGACCATCGTCAGTCACTGGCTTTCGATCCGCTACGAAAAGACATTCGATTATGTGCTGATGTGGAAAATCGTCGCAGGGATCATCGGCATTGCCGGCGCCATACTCTGGGTGGTGCTGGTCTGGAACCGACGGCTGGCGAAGCTCAACCGCGAACTCGGGCAGGCACGGGCGCAGATCGCTGAGCAGAACGTCGGACTGGAGCAGCGCGTGGCCGAACGCACGCAGGATTTGCGCGAAGCCCTGGCGCAACTGGAGCGGACGCAGGCCAGTCTGGTGCAGTCGGAAAAGCTGGCGGCACTCGGGGATCTGGTGGCCGGCATCGCTCATGAATTGAATACGCCGATCGGCAACGCGGTGATGCTGGCCAGCACCCTGTCGGACCAGGAACGGAGCTTCCGGGAGCAGATGACGGCGGGGCTGAGCCGTTCGGCCCTACAGCGTTTTGTCGACGCCGTGCGCGACAGCAGCGACATCCAGCTGCGCAGTCTTCAGCGTGCGGCCGAGCTGATCAGCAGCTTCAAGCAGGTCGCGGTGGATCAGGCGAGCTACCAGCGCCGTGTTTTCAGCCTGGACGAGGTGACGCGGGAGATTGCCCTGACCTTACGGCCGCGCTTGCGCCGCTCGTCGGCGACACTGGAGGTGTGCGTCGCACCCGAGGTGCGGCTCGACAGCTTCCCCGGTCCCCTCGGTCAGGTATTGATGAACCTGATCCAGAACGCGCTGCTGCATGCCTTCGACGGCCGCACGGCGGGGCGCATCCGCATCGAAAGCCAGTCAGCCGCGCCGGGCTTCATCCTCATTCGGGTCAGTGATGACGGCAACGGCATTCCCCAAGACTATCTGGATCGGATCTTCGACCCGTTTTTCACCACCCGTTTGGGTCAAGGCGGCAGTGGACTTGGACTGCATATCGTCTATAACTTAGTGACTGGACTGCTCGGCGGCGTGATCTCCGTGCGGAGCGTTGTCGGCGAGGGTACCGTTTTCGATCTCGTACTGCCCTTGATCGCGCCCGGCGCTGTCGCTGTAGCCTCCAGCACGAGTGCGGCGGGTCGCGCTCCAAGGCTCGCGACCGAGCCGGCCCCGAACGATGCGTCAGGTGGAATACCCCTATGAGTGATGCGCCTTCCCTGGATGACGACGATATCGTCCAATTCATCGACGAGCCATCGGAGTGGGCGCCTTCCACCTCGGCCGATCCCTGGCATATCCTGATCGTCGACGATGAGCGCGATGTCCATGAAGCAACCCGGCTCGCTCTGTGTGACCTGACGATCGAGGGCCGTCCGCTGGTCTTTCTCCAGGCGTATTCCGCCCAGGAAGCGCGTGCCATTCTCGCGCGTGAGCCATCGGTGGCGGTCGTCCTGCTGGACGTGGTCATGGAATCGGAAGACGCCGGACTGCTGCTCGTGCGCTGGATTCGCCGCGAACTCGGCAATCAATCCGTGCGCATCATTCTGCGCACCGGGCAGCCCGGCTATGCGCCCGAGCTCGAAACCATCCGTTCCTTCGACATCAACGATTACCGCACCAAGTCCGAACTGACGCGGGTGCGCCTCTTCACCAGCCTGACCGTGGCCATCCGCTCCTACTGGCAGCTTCGCCAGATCGAGATGAGCCGTCGCGGTCTGGAACTGATCGTCGAGGCCAGCACGGGACTGATCCGGCTGCGCGCCCTGCAACAGTTTGCCGAAGGGGTGGTCACGCAGGTCTGCGCGCTACTCAATATCGCGCAGGAGGGATTGATCTGCGCGTCATCCTCGGGGCCGTTCGCTGACGAAGCACCGCGGGTCATCGCCGCCGCCGGACACTATCGGGAGATGATCCATCGTCCGCTGGCGGAACTGCCCGAGGCGTCCGTCCGCGAGGCGCTGCGTCAGTGTCTGCTCGAAAAACGGCACAGGTTCGACCGGACCGTCTGTCTGTATTTCAATGTCAGCGAGACGCAGGGCATGGCCGCCTATCTGGCCATGACCGGCGAACCCAGTCAGATGGATCGCCATCTGCTGGAGGTCTTCTGCGCCAACATTTCGGTGGGCTTCGAAAACGTCCTGTTGCACAACCGGCTCTTTCGGCTCGCCTATTACGATCAGTTATCGGGTCTGCCCAACCGTAACCGCTTCATCCAACTCGTCGAGGAGAAGGGCCGTGATCCGGACATGGCGCTGGCGCTGCTGGATCTCGATGACTTTGCCGACATCGCCACCACTCTCGATCATCATTTCGGCGATGAAGTGCTGCGGGCCGTGGCCGAGCGGCTGGAGCAGACCTTTGGGTCGCAAGTCATGCTGGCGCGGGTCGCGGGCGATACCTTTGGCCTGCTCGGACCCCGGGACGCCGTCACTCCGGAGCGGATACAGCAGGTGTTCAGCGAGCCGCTGACGGTGCGCGACGAGACGATCCGTCTCTCGGCCACCAGCAGTCTGATCACATTGAACGGCCAGCCGGCCAAGGACAGGGATCTGCTCAAGGATGCCGGTATCGCGCTCAAGCAGGGCAAGCGGCTCGGGCGGGGCAAGGCGAACTATTTTTCGGAGGCGCTCGGCCGGGCCGCGCGTGAGCGCATGCAGCTGCTCAGCAGCCTGCGCGCCGCGTTTTCCGCCGAGCAGCTCTCGCTCGTCTTCCAGCCGCAGATCGAGTTGGCCAGCGGCCCGGTGATCGGTGCCGAGGCGCTGTTGCGCTGGGAGATCGAACCCGGACGCTGGGTGCCTCCGGATCAGTTCATTCCGCTGGCCGAGCAGTCCGGCCTGATCGTGCCGCTCGGCGAATGGGTGCTCCGTACCGCCTGCCGGCAGCTCCATCGCTTGACCGAGCGGGGTCACACCGGGTTTCGGATGGCGGTCAATGTCTCGCACGCTCAGTTTCGCGAGCCGGGCTTCGTCTCCATGCTGGAGTGCGTACTCGCCGACAGTCGGGTCGCTGCCAGCCAGATCGAGCTGGAATTGACCGAATCGGTCGCCATGGATCACATCGATGACATCAACACCAAACTGGCCGACATCCGTCGCCGGGGCGTCACGATCGCCATCGACGATTTCGGCACCGGCTATTCGTCATTGAGCGTGCTCAGACAGCTCAATATCGACCGTCTGAAGATCGACCGCTCCTTCGTCAAAGAACTCGACGGCACGCATACCAAGGCCGGTATCGCGCAACTCATCATCGCCCTGGGGCATCAGTGCAATCTGGCCCTGATCGCCGAGGGCGTGGAGAACGCCGTGCAGCGCCGATCCCTGCTGGCCATGGGATGCCTGGAAGCGCAGGGGTTCCTATTTGCTCGCCCCATGCCGATCGAGCAACTGGAGGACTGGATGGCGGCGGCTGTCTCCAATCAGGATCAGCCGGTGTAGTCACGCCCGTACTGCACGGGTTGTCCGGCGTGAGATCCAGGGGCGAGGCTCCCGACGCGCGAGTCGGCCAAACGCTATGGACCCACCCCGAACTCATCAAAAAGCGTGCCGGCTATCCTCGGGGACTTGAAACAGCGCGCTCTCCCGGCTGTTCGACAGGTTGTCAAATGCCATGGCCGATGCCCGACGGATTTGCAGTAAAATTTGTGCACTGCAAAACTCCCAGCCCTGGTTCAGCCCTCATGTCCGATTCCGCTGCCCGTCTCCGCGAGATCCCCTACAACTACACCTCCTTCTCCGATCGCGAGATCGTCATCCGCTTCCTGGGCGAGCCGATTTGGCGCTTGATCGAGGAACTGCGCGGCACGCGCCGCACCGGGCGCTCGGCGCGGATGCTGTTCGAGGTGCTGGGCGATATGTGGGTCGTGACCCGCAATCCCTATTTGCAGGACGACCTGCTCGACAACCTCAAGCGGCGGCGTCTGCTGCTCCAGGCGCTCGACCATCGGCTCGATCAGTTCGAGCGTCGCCTGAACGACAACAAGCGCGCGGCTGAACTCCTGGCGGCGGCGCGCACGGCGGTGAAGCGCTTCGGCGACTGGTTCGAGCAGGAGAAGCACCAGCGCGCGCGGTTGCGTCTGGCGCTCGCCGGGATCACGCGCGCGGACAATCTGGACTTCGGCGGTCTGGCCCGCGTCTCGCACGCGACCGACGCCACCGACTGGCGCGTCGAGCTGCCGTTCGTGGTCATCTCGCCCGATACCGAGGCCGAGGTCGCACCCATCGTGCGTGCCTGCATCGACTGCGGGCTGACGCTCATCCCGCGCGGCGGCGGCACCGGCTACACCGGCTCGGCGGTGCCGCTGCATCCGCTGACCGCCGTCATCAATACCGAGAAGCTCGACCGGCTCTCGGGCGTCGAGCGAGTCGCGCTGCCGGGCGTCGACGGGCTGGTGCCGACGGCACATTGCGGCGCGGGTGCGGTCACGCGCCGGGTCTCGGATCTGGCCGAGTCCAACGGGCTGGCGTTCGCGGTCGATCCGACCTCGCAGGACGCCTCCTGCATCGGCGGCAACATCGCCATGAACGCCGGCGGCAAGAAAGCCGTGCTCTGGGGCACGGCGCTCGACAATCTGGCCTCCTGGCGCATGGTCACGCCCGAGGCCGAGTGGTTGGAGATCGAGCGGCTGGATCACAACCTGGGCCGTATCCACGATCAGGAGCGGGTGCGCTTCCGGCTCTCGCGCTTCGCCCCGGACGGCAAAACGCCGCGCGGCGAACCCGAGATTCTGGAGATGCCGGGGTCGAGCTTCCGCAAGGTCGGACTCGGCAAGGACGTGACCGACAAGTTCCTCTCCGGTCTGCCCGGCGTGCAGAAAGAGGGCTGCGACGGGATCATCACCTCGGCGCGCTTCGTGCTGCACCGGATGCCGGAGCAGGTGCGCACCGTGTGTCTGGAGTTCTTCGGCACGGATCTGGATCTGGCGGTGCCGGCGATCGTCGAGATCAAGGATTTGATCGAATCCCGGCCGGATGTGCAGATGGCCGGTCTGGAGCATCTCGACGAGCGCTATGTGCGCGCCGTCGGCTATGCGACCAAGGCGGCGCGTCACGAGCTGCCGAAGATGGTGCTGGTCGCCGATCTGGTCAGCGACGACGAAGCGTCCGTCAGCGCGGCCGCCGAGCGGATGGTCGCCATCGCCCGTGGGCGCGACGGCGAGGGCTTCATCGCCGTCAGTCCCGAGGCGCGCAAGCGTTTCTGGCTCGACCGCGCACGCACGGCGGCCATCTCGCGCCATACCAACGCCTTCAAGGTCAACGAGGACGTGGTCATCCCGCTCGACCGGCTCGCCGACTACAGCCGGGGCATCGAGCGCATCAACATTGAGCAGTCGATCAAGAACAAGGACGCCATCCTGGCGGCGATCCTCGACTATCTGGACTCCGAGCTGCCCGAGGCGCGGGTGGCGGGCGACTACGAAGGCTCGGACGAGGCGCGCGCCATCCTGGAGGCCAAGCGCGAGGCCGCGCGAGACTCCGTGCAGCGGGTGCGCGCACGCTGGCAGACGATCCTGGAGCGTCTGGACCAGCCCGCCGCCGACAACCTGGATCTGCTCGACGAGACGGCCCAGACCAAGCGACGCGACGGCGACACACTCGCGGCCATGATGCTGCGCCGCGATCTGCGCCAGTCGATCCGCTTCGAGGTCGCCGACCGTCTCAACGAGATCTTCTCCGGCCAGGAACTGGCGCGGGTGCGCGAGCGTCTGCGCGAGATCCATCGTCAGGTGCGCGATTCGCGTCTGTTCGTCGCGCTGCACATGCACGCCGGTGACGGCAACGTCCACACCAACATCCCGGTACACTCGTCCGATTACGCCATGCTGCACGAGGCCGATCGGGTGGTGGCGCGCATCATGGCCCTGGCGACCGGACTCGGCGGCGTCATCTCGGGCGAGCACGGCATCGGTCTGACCAAGCTCCAGTTCCTCGAGCAGGAGAAGCTCGACGCCTTCGTCGCCTACAAAAAACGCATCGATCCCAAGGCGGTGTTCAATCGCGGCAAGCTGATGCCCGGCTCGGGTCTGGACGGCGCCTACACGCCGTCGCTGCGTCTGGTCGAGCAGGAAGCCATCATCCTGGAAGAGACCGAACTCGGCGCGCTCAACGACGACGTCAAGCACTGTCTGCGCTGCGGCAAGTGCAAGCCCAAGTGCATGACCCATGTGCCGCGCGCCAACCTGCTCTATTCGCCGCGCAACAAGATCCTCGGCACCGGACTCATCATCGAAGCCTTCCTCTACGAGGAGCAGACCCGGCGCGGACTGTCGTTGCGTCACTTCGAGGAGATGAACGACATCGCCGACCACTGCACCGTCTGTCACAAGTGTCTGACCCCGTGTCCGGTCAACATCGACTTCGGCGAAGTGACCACGCGCCTGCGCCGCATCCTGGTCGAGCGCGGCCAGAAGCGCTTCAGTCCGGGGGCCTGGGCGGCGATGCAGTTCCTCAACCGCACCGATCCGCGTGCGATTCGTCTGATGCGCCTGGGGCTGGCCGAATGGGGCTTCGCGGCCATGAATCAGGCCCATCGGCTGGCCAGGACGCTGGGGCTGACCAGGAAGCGTATCGCCCAACCCGGCTCGACCACCGGCCGCCCGTCGCCGGTGGGCCAGATGGTCGAGCTGGTCGGACGCTCGGTGCATGTACCGCTGCCCAAGCGGACCTTCCGCGATGTGCTGGAACTGGAAGACCGCACCCAGGTGCCGATCCTGCGCGACCCGCGCGTGGCCGACGAAGCCGAGGCCGTCTTCTACTTCCCCGGCTGCGGCTCGGAACGGCTCTATTCCGACATCGGACTGGCCACGCTCGCCATGCTCTGGGAGCAGGGCGTGCAGACCGTGCTGCCGCCGGGGTATCTGTGCTGCGGCTATCCGCAGAGCGCGGCGGGCCTGGAGGAACGCGGACGCCGGATCACCATGGAGAACCGGGTGCTGTTCCACCGTGTGGCCAACACCCTGAACTATCTGGATATCAACACCGTGGTCGTCTCCTGCGGCACCTGCATGGATCAGTTGCTCAAGTACGAGTTCGAGCGCATCTTCCCCGGTTGCCGTCTCCTGGACATCCATGAATGGCTGATGGAGCGGGGCGTCGCCCTGGAGGGAACGACGGGCGTGCAGTATCTCTATCACGACCCCTGCCACACCCCGATGAAGACCCATGCGCCGCTCAAGGTCGCCGCCAGTCTGATGGGGCAGCCGGTACGGCTCTCGGATCGTTGCTGCGGCGAGGCCGGAACCCTCGGCGCCTCACGACCCGACATCGCCAATCAGGTGCGCTTCCGCAAACAGGAAGAACTGACCGCCGGCATCCAGGCCCTGACCGGCCGCGAGCGGGTCGAAGACGGCGCGGTCAAGCTGCTCACCGCCTGTCCGGCCTGTCAGCAGGGACTTGGCAAATATCAGGACGATACCGGACTCAAGACCGACTATATCGTGGTCGAGCTGGCCGAGCGGCTGTTGGGTGCCGACTGGCGCGAGCGCTTCATCGAGCGGGTGCGGGCCGACGGAATCGAGCGCATCCTGTTGTAGCGGACAGTCAAGGACCGAGGCGGGCGGGATCGCCCGCGTTGAGCCGCGTCGGCCGCGATGACGGCGGCGGTCCTCTAGGCTGTACAGGGAGTCGATCACCCTTGAACGAGGACCGCCATGAGCCTTCCAGACAAACGCCTGTGGACCGCCACCGCCAGCGGCGGTGATCCCCGGACCGCCATCGATGGTTCCTATTCGACACACTGGGTTGCGGAGACAGTTACGCCGCCCTGGCTCGTGATCGATCTGGGGCGGATCGCGACCCTCGGCGGACTCGAGATCTACTGGGGACGGCAGAGCGCCCAGCGTTTCTCCTGCGCCGCGTCGCTCGACGGGCAATACTGGGAGCCGCTCTGCGCCACCCGCCACGGCGAGGGCGGCTGCAACGTGTTCGCCTTCCCGCCGCAAGAGGCGCGCTTCGTGCGCTGGAGCACCGCCGAACCGTCGTCACCGGCGATCGAGATCGTCCAGATCAACCTGTATGCTCCGGACGAGGCCGCATCGGTGCTGGAGCCGGGCCGACTCACCGTGCTCGGCCAGGGCGGGCCGGTCAGGCTGGCGCCCGGCGACAGCCTCACGGTCGACTTCGGCTACATCCGCTCGCCGCTTGGCGTACTGGTGCAGTGGGGCCAGGATCACGGCACCCTCTTCTCGGTGCATCTGTCAGACGATGGTCAGTCGTTCCGTGAAGTGGGGCGTATCCTCCAGAGCCACGGCGACACCGACAGCTTCTACTGGCGCGTCACCACCAGCCGCTATCTGCGCTTCACCCTGCACGAGGCGAGCCGCCCGCAGGGCGCGATCGTCGAGGAATTGATGCTCCGCATCCTGAACAAGGATCGGATGCCGATCGGTCGGCTGGAACGCGCGGCCCAGGCCGGGAACGGCGAGTTGTATCCGCAATCGCTGCTGGGCCGACAGGTGTACTGGACCGCGCTCGGCGACGTCGACCAGGACGAGCAGGCGCTGTTCGACGAATACGGCAATCTCGAACCCCGGCCGGGCTCGGGCCAGTTGGCCCCGCTGTTGCGGCTGGACGGGTGTCTGCATGGAGCACCCGGCGCGACTGGCATCAGGCACGAACTCGCCGAGGGCGCGCTACCCATTCCAAGTGTGACCTGGCCGGCAGGCGTCGTTGAACTGCGCATGACCGCCCTGGTCCAGGCCGCCGTCGCGCATGTCGAATACCGGCTCACCAATCGCGGCGAGTCGCGCCAGTCCGGAACCCTGATCCTGGCCGTGCGTCCGGTGCAGATCAACCCCTATTGGCAGCACGGCGGCCATGCCGCCATCCGGTCGATCGCGCTCGACGGGCGTCGAGTCCGGGTCAACGGGGCGCCATACGCGGTCTTCTCGCGTCAGCCCGATGCCTTCACCGTCGCCGACTTCGACGATGGCGATGTGGTCCGATCGATCGAAAACGGGCCAGTTCGCACCGCTACCCGTCTCGACTCCGATTCGGGACTCCTGAGCGGTGCGTTCGAGTTCGACTTCTCGCTCGAACCCGGCGCGGAAGTCACGCTGGTCGCCGCGGCTCCCATGTGCGAGGGTCTTGAGCCGACGACCGAGGCCGATTTCCCGTCCCGGCGGCGGGCGGTCGTGCAGCGCTGGCGCGAGCGGCTCGGATCGCGCCGCATCCAGGTCGGAGACCCGGAGGTAAGCGATACGGTCGAGGCGCAGACGGCGCTGATCCTGGTCAACGCCACCCGGTTCGCCTTCAAGCCCGGTCCGCGCAACTATGACCGTACCTGGATCCGTGACGGTTCCTCCCAGGCGCTGGCGCTGCTCTATGCCGGTCTGGCCGAGGAGGCCAAACGCTATGTGCTGTGGTACGCCGAGCGTCTCTATCCCAACGGTCAGGTGCCGCCCATCCTCGATCCGGACGGCCGCGTCAATCGTGGCTACGGCAGTGACATCGAATTCGACGCCCAGGGGCAGTTCGTCAGGATCGCGGCCGATGTCTATCGGTTGACGCGCGATCGAGCTTTCCTCGAAGCCGTGTTCGAGCCTGTGGTCCGGGCCACGCGCTTCATCGAGGAACTGCGCGCCCGCACCAACGCCGTGCACGGCCCGGAGAGCCGTTTTCACGGTCTGCTCGCGCCCTCCATCAGTCACGAGGGCTACAACAAACCGACCTATAGCTATTGGGATGACTTCTTCGCCCTGAGTGCCTGGCGTGACTGTGCCTATCTGGCGGCGGAACTCGGCGCCGCCGACATCGCGGCCGAAGCCGAACGTCAGGCACGCGAATTCACGGCCAGTCTGACCCGCTCGCTGCGCCTGAGCGCCGAGGCGATGGGATCGGGCCTGCTGCCGGCGTCCGCCGATCGCCTGGACGTGGACCCGACCTCGACGGCGATCGCGTTCGAGCCATGCCGGGTGGAGGACGTGCTGCCGGCCGAGTACATCGGGCCGACCTATGACGACTACCGTCGGCATCTCGACATCATCCGTGCGCCCGATTTCAGCGGCGGCTTCACCCCGTACGAGATACGCAACCTCAACGTCTTCGTCGCCCTGGGGCGCACCGAGGACGCCTGCCGGCTACTGGCCGATGCGCTCGGCTGGCGGCGTCCGGCCGGCTGGCGTCACTGGGCCGAGGTGGTGTGGGGTGATCCGAGGGCGGCCGATTACATCGGTGACATGCCGCACACCTGGATCGGCGCCGAATTCGCCACCGCCGTGCGGCGGATGCTGCTGCGTGAGAACGGCACCACACTCGAACTGCTGCGGACCGTGCCCGAGCGCTGGTGGGACGGCGAGGGCATCCGGCTCGCGGGCGTGCCGAGTGCCTTTGGCACGGTGGATCTCCAGGCGCGGCGCACGGCGACGCAGGTGAGCATCGAACTGGCGCTCTCCGGTCCCGATCCGGAGCAGATCCTGGTGCACTGTCCGGGTGTGCGGCGGGCGCACGCCGACGGCATCGCCTGTGAGTGCGATGGCGTGTTCATCAGGACGGGGCGTTTCGCACGACTGGTGATTGAACTGTAGGCTGGTGGGTCACGGATGATCCGCACCAGCGTTTTGTTGCGGACGCCGATCCGGTCAAGCGCAGCGGGAACTGGCCGGAGTCCACTGATAGAGCCAGGTCTCCGTCAGTGCACCGCCCTGGGCATCGCGCAGATAACACCGCAGGTCCACAGGCTCGGCACCCTCGCTCAGCAGATCGAACGAGCAGCGCCAGGCCTTGGTGCCGATGAGCGGGCGGACGGCCTGCTCGCTGAGCTGACCGCGTGAGGCGGTGATGACCGGCGTCACCGACGCCTTGTCCGGCAGCCCATCGAGTCGACCGCCTTCGAAGTCGATGACGAACTTACGCGAGGGCGGGCGATTGTGCTGGCCGATGATGCCGCCGGCGCCGATGCGGGTGGAGATCACGGCAGCGACCGGATCGGGTATCGGCGTCTTTGAGCCCCAGTGGAGACGGTAGCTGAAACGCTGCTCCTGTCCGGGCAGGAACCCCTGAGCCGGGTTCCAGAACGCGACGATGTTGTCGAAGGTCTCGTCGGCGGTCGGGATCTCGACCAGCTGCACCGCACCGTCGCCCCAGTCGCCGATCGGCTCGACCCAGACCGAGGGCCGCCGGTCGTACCAGGCGCCATCGTCGAGATAGTGATCGAAATCGCGATCGCGCTGCAGAAGTCCAAAGCCCTTGGGGTTGCGATCCAGGAAGGAATTGACCCGCAGGACCGGCGAGTTGACCAGCGGGCGCCAGATCCACTCACCGGAGCCGGTGTGGATTGACAACCCATCGGAGTCGTGGATCTCGCCGCGAAAGTCGTCCGAGACCCGTCGATCGTTCTCGCCGTACTGATACATGGAGGTCAGGGGCGCGATCCCGAGCCGCTCGACGGTGCGGCGCGGATAGAGCGCCGCGTCGACGTCCATGCGCGTCATCTCGCCCGGAGTGATCCGGAAACGATAGGCGCCGGCCACACTCGGGCTGTCGAGCAGGGCATAGACCGTGACGCCCGTGGACTCGGGACCGGGCCGTTGCAGCCAGAACTGGCGGAACTCGGGGAACTCCTCAGGGCGCGCCAGACCTGTGTCGATGGCCAGACCGCGTGCCGACAGCCCGTATTGTTTGGTGCCGCCGACGGCGCGGAAATAACTGGCGCCGAGAAACGAGAACATGTCGCGCTCGAAATCCGGCCCGACATGGACGCGAAAACCCGCGAATCCGATGTCTTCGAGTCGCTCGGGCTGACCGACCCGCTCGCCATAGTCGAACAGACCCGCCGAGTAGTGGATCGGATAGGCGAGACCATCGACGACTTCATGGATCTGGACCGCGTGCTTGAAATACAGCCCGAGATGGAAGAGTCGCGCCTGGAAGGGCAGACCCTCGGCACGCCAGAGCGCATGTTGCGGGTCGAAGCGGATCGACTGATAGGCATCCCAGTCGAGCTGCTTGACCCAGGCCGGCAGGTTCTCGGACGGCGCGACATAGGGGTTGGCGGCCAGTCGGCGCGCCTCGCTGCGCAGCCAGTCGTAACTGAAGGGGGCCTCGGGCGTGCTTGTGGGCACCGCACGCGCGGCCGATGGAAGACTGGCCCAGGTGCCTGCCAGTGCCAAAAGTGTTTGGAGCAGTTCTCTTCGAGTCAGCATGCCGCAGGTTCCCGGCTATCGATGGGTGATGGAAGCGCGATTGTCGGGCCGAGATCCGGTCGACTGCAAGTGAATGGGTGGCTCGCGCTCACAAACCCTTGGGAGCCGCCCGCCGGTTCGCCGTCGGCACGACACTCAAACAGATCGCTCCGAAACCGCGATTTGCGATTATAATCCGTCTCTTTTCAGATCGAACGCCCATCCCCGCCGACCTTCGCGCTCAATCCGGGCCGCGCGTCCTCGCCGCCGAGCATCCGCGCCCGCTCCGCCTGACTGTGAGACCCTCTACATGATCGAATACAACCGCGATGCCCATGACATCTATCGTCAGTCGTTTGCCATCATCCGCGCCGAGGCGGACCTGAGCCGGATTCCAGCCGATCTGGAGGCGCTGGCGGTGCGCGTGATCCATTCCTGCGGCATGCCCGAGATCGCGGCTGAGCTGGAGTTCTCGCCGGGTGCAGGCGCGGCGGGATGCGCGGCACTGGAGTCGGGCGCGACCATCCTCTGCGACAGCCGCATGGTGTCCGAGGGCATCACGCGCGCGCGGATGCCGGCCGACAATCCCATCGTCTGCACTCTGCACGACCCGAGCGTCCCGGCGCTGGCGCGCGAACTGGGCAACACCCGCACCGCCGCCGCGCTCGAACTCTGGCGTCCGCATCTGGCCGGTTCGATCGTGGTGGTCGGCAATGCGCCCACGGCCCTGTTCCGGCTGCTGGAGATGCTCGACGAGGGGGCGCCCAAGCCCGCGCTCATCCTTGGCTTCCCGGTCGGCTTCGTCGGCGCCGTCGAGTCCAAGGAGGCGCTCGCCGCCGACAGTCGCGGTGTGCCCTTCGTCGCGGTGCGCGGTCGGCGCGGCGGCAGTGCCATGGCGGCGGCGGCGGTCAACGCCCTCGGTCGCGAGCATTCCTGATCGACATGGGCAAGGGACGTCTCTATGGCCTGGGCGTGGGTCCAGGCGATCCTGAACTCATCACGCTCAAATCGCTGCGCTATCTGCGCGCCGCGCCCGTGGTCGCCTACTATGCCGCGCGCGACAAGCCCGGCAATGCGCTGACCACGGTGCAGCCGCATCTGCGCCCTGAGCAGATCCGGGTGCCGCTGATCTATCCGGTCACGGGCCGGAAACCCGAGCCGCCCTACGACTACGAGGGCGCGATGCGCGACTTCTACGATGCCTCGGCCGAGCGGCTGGCCGAGCATCTGGAGGCCGGGCGCGACGTGGCCGTGGTCAGCGAGGGCGACCCGCTGTTCTACGGCTCCTTCATGTATCTGCACGACCGGCTGGCCGAGCGCTATGAGACCGAAGTGGTGCCGGGCGTGTGCTCGGTGCTGGCGAGCGCGGCCGTGCTGGGGACGCCGCTGGTCTATCGCGATCAGCGTTTCCAGGTGATCGCCGCGACTCTGCCCGAGGAGGCCCTGATCGAGCGGCTCGACGGGGTCGAGGCAGCGGCGATCATGAAGCTCGGCAGCAATTTCGACAAGGTTCGGCGGGTGCTGGCACGGTTGGGGCTGCTGGAGCGGGCGCGCTATGTCGAGCGCGCGACCATGGAGGGCGAGCAGGTACGTGCGATCGCCGACATCGATCCCGAGAGCGTGCCCTATTTCTCGATGATCCTGATTCCGGGCGAACGCTGGCCGGGATCGAGCGCCGGAGCGCCCACGGCCGTGCCGGCCCCCGAGCGGGCGACATCCAAGCCGGGCCGGCTGGCGGTGATCGGTCTGGGACCGGGGGCGGCCGAACTCATGGCCCCGGCTGTGCGCGAAGAGCTGAATCGCGCGCAAGACATCGTGGGTTACACCACCTATGTCGAACTGGCCGGCCCCTTCCGTCCGGATCAGCGGTTGCTCGACTCCGACAACCGTCAGGAGCTGGAGCGCGCACGGCTGGCCTTCGAGCTGGCGGCCCAGGGGCGGCATGTCGTGGTGGTTTCGTCCGGTGATCCCGGCGTCTTCGCCATGGCGGCGGCGGTGTTCGAGGCGCTCGAACAGTCGCAGGATCCGGTTTGGCACGCGGTGGATCTGGCGATCCTGCCCGGCATCTCGGCGGCCCAGGCCGCAGCCGCTCGCGCCGGCGCACCGCTCGGACACGATTTCTGCGTCATCTCGCTGTCGGACAATCTCAAGCCCTGGTCGATCATCGAGCACCGTCTGCGACAGGCGGCCCAGGCCGATCTGGTCATGGCGCTCTACAACCCGCGCTCCAAGGCGCGTCCCGATCAGTTCGCCCAGGCGCTGGCCGTTCTGCGCGAGACCCGCGCTTCCGAGACGCCGGTCGTGCTCGGCCGTGACATCGGCCGCCCGGATGAATCGCTGACCGTGACCACCCTCGGCGCGATCCGGCCCGAGCAGGTCGACATGCGCACCGTCGTCATCGTCGGTTCGTCGCTGACACGGCGCCTGGCGCGCCAGGATGGCGGCGAGTGGGTCTATACGCCGCGCTGGTATGGGGAGTCTTCCGCGTCCAAATAGATCGGCGTGTCTGAAAGGCCGTCGATCCAGTTGAGCGCCTCGTCGACGGTGGCGGCTCGCGCCACCTCGGCCGGTCGCGCCGGACGCTGGAGCATGACGACGCGAATCCCACGCTCACGCGCGGCGATCAGCTTGGCCGATGTGGCTTCGCCGCCGCTGTTCTTGCAAACAATGGTGTCGATGGCCCAGGTGTCGAGCAGGGCGCGTTCGTCATCGAGCGCGAAGGGGCCGCGTGAATAGAGCCATTCGGCGGCCTGGAAAGCCGGTTTCGGATCGGGCGGTGTGACGAGCCGGATCAGGAACCAGCTGTCATCGACATCGGTGAAATGGGTCAGCTCCTGACGCCCGACCGCCAGCAGGACGCGCCGCGCCGCGAGCCGGCGTAGCGTCTCGGCCGCATCCGTCCAGGTCTCGACCGGCTCCCAGACATCGTCCGGCCCGGGCCTCCAGGCCGGGCGCTCCAGCCTCAGCAACGGCACGCCCGCCAAACGGCAGCCCTCAGCCGCATTCCACCCCATGCGGGCCGCGAACGGGTGGGTCACATCGATCACGGCCCGAATCGAGCGCTCGGCCAGATAGCGCGCCAGCCCCTCGACCCCGCCGAAGCCGCCGATGCGCGTCTCGCCCGCCGGCAGCCGCGGATTGGCCGTGCGTCCGGCGAGCGAGTTGATGACGTGCCAGCCGCCGCGCCCGGCCAGACGATCGGCCAGATCATAGGCTTCGGTGGTGCCGCCGAGGATCAGCAGGTTGGCCGGCATCGGTTGCAAGACCCGGTTCAGGGCAGACTGATCCGCGTCATGACGCCATCCTTGAGGCGCCAGTGCTTGATCCCGGCGGCCATGTGCAGCAGCACCGTCAGGCCGAGCGCCAACCCACCGAGTCCGTGATAGAAGAACAGGGTCTCGCCCAGTTCGGCGTTCGCGGTCAGCGGACTTTCCAGGCTCAGCGTAAAGAATTCCAGCGGATAACCGGAAACGGCTGTGGCCACCATGCCGCCGATCGGCACGCCGAGCGAGAGCAGATAGAGCAGCAGCAGCGTCACGCCACCGACGGCGCGCTCGACACCGCTCAGCGGCGGATCATAGGGCGGGGTGGTGCCGCGCACGCGCAGCACGAGGCGCAGGATGGTCAGCAGCAGCACCAGTACGCCGATGCTCTTGTGATAGGTGAACAGCTTGCCGGCTGTCTCCGCACCGACCAGATTCGACAGCCCTTCATAACCAAGTGTGCCGAAGGTCAGTCCACCGAAGAGCAGACCGAGCACGAGCACGGCCAGCACCCAGTGCAGAAAGCGTTGGGTAAAGGTATAGCGGTTTGCAGTCAAGATCGTCTCCTGGCAGTTCACAGGCTGGGTTGATATCGGGGGTTGCGCGCTTCAGCAGCCGGGTACGGCGGCGCGGGCGTATCTTAAACCGCCTCCGCATCCAAACCTAATGAGGACTCGCATTCGGCGTGCGTAATTGGCGCTCGATGTCCTCGGGCGACTGCGGACGCCCGTAGAGATAGCCCTGGACCTGCCGACACCCATGACGTCGCAGGAACTCGGCCTGTTCCTCGGTCTCCACGCCCTCGGCGATGGTGATGAGTCCCAGCGCTGTGCCGAGGGCGATGGTGGCCTTGACGATCTCGGCATCGCCGGCATCCTGGGTGACGTCCTGGATGAATTCGCGGTCGATCTTGATCTTGTCGGTGCGGAACTTGCGCAGATACTGCATCGACGAGAACCCGGTTCCGAAGTCGTCGATGGCGAAGTGGATGCCCAGCTCGGAGAGACGCGCGATATCGGCCTGGGTCCGGGCGTCGGCGGCGATCAGCACCGTCTCGGTGAACTCCAGCTCCAGATGCTCGGGACGCGCGCCGGTCTGCTCCAGAACGGCGAGGATGTTGTCGCCGAAGTCCGGATCACCGACCTGCTGGGCGCAGAGGTTGACCGCGACACGCCCGAACTCCAGTCCCCGGTCACTCCAGTCGCGAATCTGACAGCACGCGGCCTTCAGCACCCAGTCCGAGAGTGGCCGGATCAGCCCGCGCTTCTCGGTCACCGGCAGGAAAGCGGCGGGCTGGCGCACGCCCTCGCGCGGATGATGCCAGCGCACCAGGGCTTCCATGCCGACCAGCCGGCCCGAATCCAGGTCGAACTGCGGCTGGTAGTCGATGAACAGCTCGTCGTTCTGGATGGCCTGGATCAGTTCGCGTGCGATCTCCATCTCGCGGCGCAACTGCTGGGTCATGGAATCGGCGAAGAAGGCGTGAGTGCCGCGCCCGGCTTCCTTGGCCTTGTAGAGCGCCACATCGGCGCGTGTGATGATGTCGTCGACGTCGTGGCACGCCTGGTCGGCGATCAGGATGCCGATGCTGGTGTTGATGTCGATGCGGTTGCCGTCGATCCAGAACGCCTGACCGAATGCCTCGATGATTTTGGTCGCCAGTGCGGCGGCATCGCCGATCTCGCCGATCTTGCTCTGGAGCAGGGCGAATTCGTCGCCGCCGAAGCGTGCCAGGACGTCGGTACCGCGCGTGATCGCGGTCAACCGCTCGGCCACGGCGCGCAGCAGCTCGTCGCCGACCGGATGACCGAGACTGTCGTTGACGTCCTTGAAATGATCCAGGTCCAGCATGTGCAGGGCGAAGCGCTGGTCGTCACGGCGCAGAGCCGCCAGCGCCTGTCCCAGCTCCTCCTTGAACAGCAGACGGTTGGGCAGTCCGGTCAGGCTGTCGTGGAAGGCCAGATGCTGGATCTCGGCCTCGGCGCGCTGCCGGGCGCTGATGTCGTGGAAGGTGACGACCGCCCCTTCGATGCGATGGTCGCGTCGCACGGGCGTGGCCCAGTACTCGGCCGGGAAACAACTCCCATCGCGGCGCCAGAGCACTTCGCTGGTGGCGTGGCAGTCCTGACCCTGCTGGAGCGTGGCGAGGATCGGGCAGCATTCGGGCGGCAAGGGTAGGCCATTGGCCCGTGAATGATGGATCAGAGGATGGACGGGCTGGCCGATCAGGGTCTCGGGTTCGTAGCCGAGCATGTTGGCGGCGGCCGGGTTGATGAAGGTGACGCGCCCTTCCAGATCCAGGCCGAAGATGCCCTCGGTGGTGGATTCGAGCAGCAGTCGAGCTTTTTCCTCGGCCTGACGGGTCGCGTTCTCGGCGCGATCGCGTTCGATGACGATGGCGGCCAATTCGGCGGCCGACTCGATCATCTCCAGATCCGCCGGCGAGGGCTCCATCACGCGCGTGGCATAGATCGCGACGGTACCGAGCACCTGCCCCGCGTGCCCGATGATCGGCTGTGACCAGCAGGCGCGCAGGGGTGTCTGGAGCATCAGATCACGGTAGGCCGACCAGTCGGGATGTGACAGCAGGTCAGCGATCACCACCCGCTGGCCGGTGACGGCCGCCGTGCCGCAGGAGCCGACGCCCAGGCCGACCCTGCTCCCCTCGACGGCGCGCGTATAGAATTCGGGCAACCGGAGCGCGGCGGCCGTGCTCAGCGTCTGAGTCTCGGGGTCGAGCAGATGGATCGAGCAAATGGCGTGCGGAGCGATCTCCTCAATATAAGCGACGATGGCCGTGAGCATGTCGCGCAGTGGTTGTCCGCGCGCCAGCATCTCCAGGACGCGGTTGCGTCCGTTCAGCAGTAGCCGCGCGCGCTGATAATCGGTCACATCCTTGGCAATGCTGATGAACCCGGTCACTTGACCCGATTCGTCGCGTTTGTAGTTCCAGCCCACTTCGACATCGATGGTTTGCCCATTCGCCGTCAGGTTTCGATTGTAATAGGCGCTGGGTGTCGGTTGCTCGCTGGCAAAGGTACGCAGATCCTTCAGCAGCGTCGCGCGCTCGTCGGCGGGCAACAGCATGGAGACATTGCGACCGATCAGGTCTTTCGGCTCCAGCCCCAGCAAGTGTGCGGATGCCGGATTGGCGTACTGGATGCAGCCCTCGACGTCGATCTCCTGGATGTAATACTGACTGACCTCCACCAGGGTACGAAAGCGCTGTTCGCTCTCACGCAACGCCTGCTCGGCCTGCCGACGCTGCGCGATCATGGTGCTCGCGGCTTGGGCGATGGTCTGGAATTCGCGGAATCTCAGTTCTTCGGCGGTGATGTCGGCCGCGGTGTGGATCGCCTGCTCCAGATAGTCGATACAGGATTGAGTGTCGAGACGTTCCTGGAGTGCGATGCGGCGCGTCTGCCAGGCGGCGATGAGCGAGATGACGACGAACAGCCCGGTGATGGTGGCCAGCTCGAGCCACAGGCGCTCGCGCACTTCCTGGTGCATGGCCTGGATACTGGATTCAATGTCGTCGACGAAAACACCGCTGCCGACATACCAGCCCCATTCCTCGATCGGTTCGACATAGCTCAGTTTGGGGGCCGAGCGCTGGTCCGGGAACCTGGGCATGACATAGTCGACAAAGCCGCCACCGGCGCGCGCCTGTTCGATGAGCGCTTGCACGACCTTCTTGCCGTTGACGTCAGTCTGTTCTAGGACGTTCCGCCCACGGGCGGGTCCGGCCAGTGACAGACCATCGAACCGTCCGGCGAAGATGTAGGAGCCATTGGTGAAGCGCAGCGCGTTGAACCAGTCGAGAACCGTTTCCTGGGTTCTGGCCAGTATCTCGGCCGGATCGCCCCCAGCGCCGGCGGCGCGCGTCTCGCGTTCCAGTTGATGACGCGCATAGGCGATCGCCACGCGCACGCGCGACTCCAGGCGTTCCCGGTGCTGTTGCAGGTCACGGGCACGCAGGAGGCTGCTCTCGCGTGCAAGTTCGCGATATTCGAAGACGGTGACCACCGTCAGGCACGTGACGATGGTTGCCAGAAGCACGAGCAGCATCCGGCGTGAAACGGAGACGATGAGCGAGGGCGGTGACATTTAAGCGTTGTCTCTGCGAATGGAGACTCGATCCAGCGACTCACGCACCAGTGCAATGGCACGATAACCGGAATGAACGAACTTACTGTAGGGCAGGAGCAGGAAGAAGGCGAGCACGGTCCCGAGATGGACGACGAGCAAGGGTGCCATCGCCGAGGTCGCCCGCCAGACGAGCAGGGCCAGTCCGCTGCCGGCCACCACGGACAGCAGACCAAGAAAGGCCCGGTCGAGCCGGCGCGCCTCGGGGGCGAGCGGTGCGGGATCGGCGCGCCATTCGATCCAGCCGAGTCCCAGGACGGCGACCAGCAGAGCGAGTCCGCCGAGCGTTCCGAGCAGAACCGGGGCGCTCAGGACGGGGTAGGGGGCCTCCAGTCCCAGCCCGTGATGATAGAGGGTCGCGGCCAGGGTCGCGGCGAAGCTCAGCCCCAGGCCACTGAGCAGCGTTTGATGCAGCCGGCGGCGCCAGTGCGAGAAGCGCGCGTCGAGATCGTTGCAGCCCGGACCGCCGCCGCGCAGATTGCGCAGATCCAGGATGTCGGCGAGCGCGCTCCAGAGTGCGCGCCCCGGTTGTACCGCCTCGTTCCCCACTCTGTCCTCGGGGCGGGTCAGCGTCCAGTAACGACGCCAGCCGATGCCGATGGCGAGCGCCGACCAGCCGAGCGGCAGGACACCGATCCAGACCATCACCGACCAGGGCAGGACGCGATAGAAGGCGCCGGCGCCTGTGTCCGCGTCGATCGTCGGCACGCCGGCGGCGGGGGCGAAGACCAGCATCAGCCCGAACAGCAACAGGATCGCGCCGAGCGTGACCCAGACCACAGTCGCGACCGGGCGGTTCAGGAGCGGCGCAAAGGATCTGGGCCAGACATGGTCCAGATAGCTCTGATGGCGCATCCGCGCCAGTGCGCGCGGAACGTTGACCGCGAAGGCATGGGGCGGGGCGTATTGGCAGGCATGGAAGCAGTTGCGGCAGGCATGGCAGAGATTGGCCAGATGGGCCAGATCGGCCTCGGTCAGGGCCGGGCGGCGGCGCGCGGCCTCGAACAGGTCGCAGAAGCCGTTGCAATAGCCGCAGGCATCGCAGATGCCGAGGGCGCGTCGGGCCTCGGCGCGGATCTCAGACGCGGACATGACGCGCCGCCTCCTCGCCGGCCAGACGGCCGAACACCAGCCCGATGCTCAGTGCCAGTCCCGAGACATAGCCGCGCGCCATGAGGTTGGGCGCCATGATCATGCCGGCGGCGAACAGGTTTTCCACCACGCCGCCGGCGGCCAGCCGCACGCGCGCCCGTTCGTCCACCGCGAGTCCCTGATAGGTGAAGGTGATCCCCGGACGCATCGGATAGACGCCGAAGGGCGGCTCGATCAGCGGGTGGGCGTGACGGCTCTTGGGCGGCTCGAGACCGGCCGTGTGCCAGTCGTCATGCTCGTTGGTCGGCGCCCGAACGGCGGCATTGTAGTCGGCGACCGTGGCGCGGAGCGTCGCTGAACCGATTCCGATCCTGCCCGCCAATTCGTCCAGGCTGGCGGCCTGGATCGGCGGATAGAGCGCGGGCGGTGCGGCGCGCAGACCGCGTGCGTCCAGGATCAGATAGCCGGTCTGGTCCGGCCACTCGGCCAGACGCTGCCCCCAGAGCGCATAGCGGGTCGAGGCCGTGTCGCCGCCCTCGTCGTGCCGGCGCCGTCCGTGCGCATCGACCACGATCCCCTCCGGCATACAGCGCACGCGGGTGGCGATGCCGCCATCGTCGGCCGGCGAACGCGCGTCGACCGCCACCAGATAGGCCGCCTTGGGATCACCGACCGGCCGGACACCCTGACGCAGCAGGGATTCGAGCAGTTCACCGCTGGCGAAGGGCGTGCCGCGATTGATGAAGCCGTCAGCCGCCGCGCCCCAGTGTCGGCGCAGCCAAGCGCGGTTGGCCTGGGCGCCGCCGCAGCAGGCGATGGTCGTGCGTGGCGTCGACGGGTAAGACGTGCCATCCAACCGGACGGTCAAGGTGGCCAGGCGTCCGTCCTTGATCACGGGATCACGAATCTCACAGCCGTAGCGGATCTCCACCCCCAGTTGCTCGGCGAGCGCATAGAGCCGGTTGAGCAGCGTCTTGCCGCCGCCGAGCAGAAAGGCCGTGCGGCGCGATTCGGGCAGAACGCCGCCGGCGATCGGCTGCAAGGGGACGCCGGCCCCGATCAGCCAGTCCGTGATGCCGGCCGAGCGCTCGACGAACAGACGCCCCAGGAGCGGATCGGCCGTGCCCTCGGTCGCACGCGCGAGTTCGGACCAGAACTCCGTGGCCGGATAGACGCCGTGGGTGAAGGGCGTGGGCGCGTCATGGCTGAGACGCAGATTGCGCGAATGGCGCGTATTGCCGCCGCGCAACGGTTCGGGCGCCTGTTCGGCCAGGAGCACCGAGCAACCGGCACGGCGCGCCGTGATGGCCGCGCACAGGGCCGCCGCACCGCCGCCGATCACCAGAATGTCTGGAGCTGAGCGGGAGACTGGAGGGGGAGAACGCCGCCGCCGTGGACGGAAATGCACGAAGAGGTTTGACAAGGGTTGGCTTGGATTAGAAGAATACTGGGTTTTCGCAGTGCCACCATACGCGGGGATCATCGCGCCATGCAAGAGACTTCATCGACCCAGCGACCGGGCAAGGTTTGGTTCGTCGGGGCCGGTCCGGGCGCGCCGGATCTCATCACCGTGCGCGGCAGCCGGCTGCTGGCCGAGGCCGGAGCCATCCTCTACACCGGCTCGCTGGTGGCCGAGACCGTGCTGCAATGGGCTTCGCCCGACTGCGAGATCGCCGACTCCAAGTCGATGGATCACGCCCAGGTGACGGCCTGGCTGCTCGATCGCGCCCAGCGTCACGACACCGTGGTGCGGCTCCAGACCGGCGATCCGACGCTCTATGGCGTGCTCGCCGAGCTGGCGCGTCCGCTGGATGCGGCCGGGGTTGCGGTCGGGATCGTGCCCGGCGTCTCCTCGGCCATGGCCTCGGCGGCCGCTGCCGGCGAGTGTCTGACCCTGCCCGAGATCACTCAGACCGTGATCTTCACCCGTCTGTCCGAACGCACCCAGATGCCCGAGCGCGAGTCGCTGGTCTCGCTCGCCGCGCACGGCTGTACGCTCTGCATCTTCCTTTCGATCGAGCGCATCGAGGCGGTGGTCGAGAATCTGATCACGGCCGGCTGGACGTCCGAGGCGCCCGTGGTGGTGGTGCACAAGGCGACCTGGCCGAACGAGGAACTGGTGCTGCGCGGTACGCTCAGCGACATCGCCGCGCGCTGCCGCGAGGCGCAGGTCGACCGTCAGGCGCTGATCCTGGTCAGTCCGGCACTCGGGGCGCGCGCCCAGAACGACTACAAGCCATCCAAGCTCTATGATGCCGCCTTCCCGCGCCGCTTCCGTCCGGCGCGCGAGCCGGGCTGATCCAGCGTCCCATGTGGATCGAAGACACTGACCGCTATCGCCTGACGCGCCAGGGACGCTATCTGTCGGCCATCTTCAAGCGCCCGCATCGCGTGCTCAGCACCTGCCGGCTCAACGGCGGACTGCGCGAGGATCTGACCCATGTCGCCAACCATCAGAGCTGTGAGGGCGTGGCCCATGTGGTGCGCGAGGCGTCGAACGCCGGGCATGGTCTGGAGGACTATCACCGCGCCGCCTGTGCGGCGGGCCGGTTGCCGCCCGAGTCGACCGCGCTCATGGCCACGGCCGCCAACATGCAGTGCGCGGTGCTGGCTCGGGCCGAGCACGCGGATCTGGCCGTCTCGGTGGTCGCCACGGCCGGGGTGCTCGGCAACGCGACCCGCGCCGGTGATCCGGCCGGCTGGCATGAGCAGCGCGACGGCAGCCGGCCGGTCGAGCGAAACGAGAGCGGAACCGCGACCGTAAGTGCTCTCGGCCAATCGAACCTGGCGCAAACCGCCTGCGCCCTTCCGGCACCACCCGAGGCTGGCGCCGGAACCATCGTCACCCTGGTCTTCATCAACCAGCCCTGCAACCCGGCCTGTCTGGTGCGCGCCGCAACCCTGGCCACCGAGGGCAAGAGCGCGGCCGTGCTGGATCTGCGTATGCCGAGTCTGCAATCGGCGCGACTGGCCACGGGCACGGGCACGGATCAACTGGCCATCGCCGCTCCACTGGTGCGCGCCGAGGAAGGCGAGTGGGAGCGTCACTGGGCCGGCAGTCACAACACCCTGGGCGAGCTGGTCGGACGCGCGACCCACGAGGCCGTGACCCGCTGTCTGCTGTTGCAGAACGGCGTCTGCGCCGAACTGCGCCGCAACCTCTGTGCCGCACTCGGACGTCATGGCTGCGACGAAGCGGTCCTGCGCGAGCTGGCGCGCGCCGAACTCGACCCGCCGGACGCCCACTGCTTCGAGCACAACCTGCTGGCACTCATCCACGATCCACTGAGCGCGGCGGCTGCCTATGGTCTGGCCGAAATCCTCGATCTGGTCGATGTCGGCGTGCTGCATGCCGAGGTCGCGCGCGAGTCGATCCTCAATCAGGCCTCACTGCTGGCTGCCGCCGTGGCCGTCAAACCCGGTGACTTCGCCTGTTTCCGTGAAGTCCTCCAGCCGCGCGCCGATCTCACGCCCGGACGGCTGGCGGCGCTGGCCGTGGTCCTGGGCTTCGAGCACAAGTGGAATACGCATGACTGAACATCTGATCCTGATCCTCGGCGCCTGTCTGCTCGATGCGCTCATCGGCGATCCCGTCTATCGGCTGCATCCGATCCGGCTCATCGGTCACTGGATACTCGTCTGCGAGCGCGCGCTCTTCGCGCTGGGTCTCAATGGACGACTCGGCGGCGTGATCCACTGGGGATTGGTGGTCGGGACAGCGCTCTGGGGCTGGTTCGGCGTCCGTCTCGGACTCGACGCCCTCCATCCCTGGCTCGCCTTCGGCTGGGATCTGTTCATCGCCTACAGCCTGCTCTGCACCCGCGAGCTGCTGGAACAGGGCTGGCGTATCCTGCGCGATCTCGACGATCTGCCGGCCGTGCGCCGGCGGCTGTCGCGGCTGGTGGGACGCGATACCGAGCCGCTCCAGCGCGATGGGGTGGTGCGCGCCACGCTCGAAAGCCTCTCGGAGAACCTGACCGATGGCGTGCTCACGCCGCTGTGGGCGTTCTGTCTGTTCGGTCTGCCCGGACTGATCCTGGTCAAGGCGATCTCGACGCTCGACTCCATGGTCGGCTACAAGAATGAGCGCTACGCGCGCTTCGGCTGGGCCGGCGCGCGCAGCGACGATCTGATCCACTGGCTGCCGGCGCGGCTCTCGGTGCCGTTGCTGGCACTCGCCGCCCTGTTGCGGCGCGAGCATCCGCTGCTCGCCTTCCGCGCCGCCTGGCGCTATCACGCCCTGCTGCCCAGTCCCAACTCCGGCTGGAGCGAGGCCGCCTGCGCCGGAGCGCTGCGGGTGCGTCTGATCGGCCCGGTCTGGCGCCGGGGCCGGCTCATCAACGAACTCTACATGGGCGATCCCGACTGGCCGGCCGATCTCGACGCCGGGGATCTGCGCCGGGGTCTGTGGCTGATCCTCACCGCCTGCCTGCTGGCGTTCGCGGCCGGGGTGATGCCGCTCACCCTGGCGTAGCGATCACAGTAAGCCCTGACAGATTCCGCCCTGGCAGCGGATCAGGAAACTGTCGCTGCCCTGACAGGGAACCTTGTAGACCTCGCCGTCCTGACGCGACTCGATCAACTGCGAGCCGCTGCCCGCGACCTGACAACCGCGCTGACGGGCATACTGCTCGGCATTGGCCGACCAGAGCATCCTGGAGCCTGTCGCGGTCGGCGGATTCACGGCGTCCGCTCGGGGCAGCGACACCATGTTATCCCGTGGCGTATTCAGGGTCGCCGGCATCGGTGCCGGTTCGGGCATGGGTCTGGCGTTCAGATTCGAGCTGGCGTCGACCACTGGCGCGGCGCCCGGCGTGCTGTATCTGGGTTCAGACGCGGGTCTGCGCGTATAGGTCGGTCGCGGAACGCTCGAATCGGCCCAGGTTGGCGCGGGCATGGCCGGTGTGGTGCCCGCATTGGTTCGCGATGCGGCCGGCGGCGTCTGAGCGGGTGCTGTGGGCGCCGCTGGAGCTGGCGACGCGGCTTGAGCCGCCTGGGTGTTGACGGCGGATGGTGCGGAGGCCGCATCGGGTGGCGCGGGCGACTCGTCCCAGGCGCTCTTCCAGCCCTCCGGGGGCGGGGCCGCGCGTGCCAGACGCTCACGATCACGCATCCAGCGCTCGCGCAGCGAATCGAGCGACTGCATGAGCGCATCGCGGAGCGGGTCGGTGTAGTCGGTGCGCGTCGCCGGGCGTCCGGCCTGGCTCGGGGTGACGAGTTCGGCCAGGGTTGCGACCTCGATGCCGCCGCCAGAGTCCTTGAACAGAGTCGTGACCTCGAGCGTGGAGCCGGGCGCCGCGCTCAGGCGCGGGGTCGCAAGCGCCATGACCGACGGCTCGGCGGGTCGTCCGACGACCAGGCGGTCGTTGGTCGAATCCGCATAGCGAATCGACCAGCCGCGACTGCGCGCCGCGCCCATGGCCAGCGACTTGACTTCGGACAGGGTGGCGCCAGGCAGCATCAGACGTGGCAGATAGGTCGTATCGATCGGCGCCGGCCCGGTCACTGTCGGCTGGGCCGAACCGCCGGACGAGGCGATCGGACCGCTCGCACAGGCCGAAAGCAACAGAGATGAGATCGCGATACAGCAGGTAACGGCCTTCAAGCGCGGATTCACTTCGAGCCTCATGGATCCTCGGCCGGTGTCGGCCTGGATGATCTAAAAATGGAGATGGATGTGCAGGGAGGTGTTCGGGACAGGAGTCGCCACCAAAAAGGTGGAGAACCTGGAGAATATATAACGATTCGAGTTGGGCTTACAATGGGCCGGGCGGTCGCGATCGCACCTCATGGTCAGACGCTTCCGTGTCGGTCGGGGCTGTGCGTCGATAGTGCTCCGTATTTGCGGCCGCTGTGGTTATCATTGGCGCCAATATCGATCGATTCGAGAAATCCTCATAGTGCGGGCACTGATCAAATTCTTCGTCGAACTCTGTCTGCTGCGCCGTCCGCCTCAGGATCTGCCGGCCTCCGAGATGCTCCTGGGACTGGTGCTGGTGGCCGATCTGGCGGTTGGCGTCCTGGTCGGTATCACGGCGGGACTCTCCTGGCTGACGAGCCTGCTCCAGGGCGTCGCCGAGCTCCTGCTGATGCTGGTCGCGCTCTATGCGGCCCTGACCCAGCTCAAGCTCCGCGCGCGCTTCCTGCAGGCGGCGACGGCTCTGCTCGGCAGTGGCGCGGTGCTCGGTCTGGTGGCGATCCCGCCGCTGAGTCTCAACCCGACCGGCAGCCAGGAGAACGATCTGGCCGCGCTCGGCGCCTTCCTGCTGCTGGGGCTGGTGATCTGGGGCCTCCTGGTCACGGGCCACATCCTGAGACACACCTTCTCCATCACGCTCGGCCAGGGGTCGGCGATTGCGGTCGCCTTCCAGATCGTGGTGGTCACACTCGTCACCAGTCTCTTCAGCGGTCTGTGACGCGCTCGACGCCCAGGCGGGCTCCAGCGTAGCGATTTTCCCGGAAGCCATTCATGCATCTACACATCCTTGGAATCTGCGGCACCTTCATGGGCGGGATCGCGCTGCTGGCGCGCGCGCTGGGTCATCGGGTCACGGGGTCGGACGCCAATGTCTATCCGCCCATGAGCACCCAGCTGGAAGCGGCCGGGATCGAGCTCATGGAAGGCTATGACGCCGCGCATCTGGACCCGCCGCCCGACGTGGTGGTGGTCGGCAACGCCATGAAGCGCGGTATTCCGGCGGTCGAGGCCATGCTCGATCGCGACATGCGCTACTGCTCCGGTCCCGAGTGGCTGCGCGAGAATCTGCTGCGCGAGCGCTGGGTGCTGGCCGTGTCCGGCACGCACGGCAAGACGACCACGGCCAGTATGCTGGCCTGGGTGCTGGAGGATGCGGGGCTGGACCCAGGGTTCCTGATCGGCGGGGTGCCGCTCGACTTCGGTGTCTCGGCGCGTCTGGGATCGGCGCCCTTCTTCGTCGTCGAGGCCGATGAGTACGATACGGCCTTCTTCGACAAGCGCTCGAAGTTCGTCCACTACGGGCCGCGCACCCTCATCCTCAACAATCTGGAGTTCGATCACGCCGACATCTTCGATGATCTGGGGCAGATTCAGCGCCAGTTCCATCATCTGATCCGCACGGTTCCGGGTAGCGGGCTGATCGTGCACCCGGCGCGCGTGCCGGCGGTGGATACCGTCATCGGTCTGGGCTGCTGGACTCCGCGCGAGACCTTCGGCGCCGAGGGCGATTGGCGCGCCGAGCTGATCGAGCCGGACGGTTCGCGGTTCCGGGTCTGGCTGCACGGCGCCGAGGCCGGTGTCGTCGACTGGGGACAGAGCGGATTGCACAATGTCGAGAACGCGCTCGCGGTCCTGGCCGCCGCGCGTCACGCCGGGGTGCCGGTCGGTGCGGCGGTCGAGGCGCTCGGGCGCTTCCAGGGCGTAAAGCGACGGCTGGAGGTGCGCGGCGAGGTCGCCGGCATCCGGGTCTTCGACGACTTCGCTCACCATCCGACCGCGATCGCCACCACGCTCGATGGACTGCGCCGTCGGGTCGGTGCCGAACAGCGGATTCTCGCGGTGCTGGAGCCGCGTTCCAACACCATGCGTCTGGGAACGCACAATGCTGAGCTGGCCGGTTCGCTGACGGCGGCGGATCGGGTCTATGTCCATGCGCCGAGCGATCTCGGCTGGGACGCGGCAGCGGTGCTCGCCGGCTTGGGTGAGCGGCTGGCGGTGCATGACGCCATCGAGCCGATCGTGACCCAGGTGATCGCCGACAGCCGGCCGGGCGATCAGATCCTGGTCATGAGCAACGGTGGATTCGGCGGCATCCATCAACGGCTGCTGGATGCGCTGCGTCTCAAACATGGCGCTTGAGTCGAAGTCCGTGGCCGATGCAAAGCGGGACTGGCCGCGCACGATCACGCTCGCCTTCACCGGTGCTTCCGGGGCGCACTATGGTCTGCGGCTGCTCGAATGCCTGATCCGCGCCGATGTTAGGGTCTATCTGCTGATCTCGCAGGCGGCGCAGGTCGTCGTCAAGATGGAGACGGGGTTGGATCTGCCGGCACGTGCCGGCGAGGCCGAGTCATTTCTGAGCGAGCGCTTCCAGGCGGTGCCGGGGCAGTTACGGGTATTCGGACGTCAGGAGTGGACAGCGCCCGTGGCCAGCGGCAGTCATCCGGCCGAGGCGATGGTGGTCTGTCCCTGTACGGCCGGGACACTGGGGCGCTTGGCCGCCGGACTGTCGAGCTGTCTGATCGAGCGCGCGGCGGATGTCTCGCTCAAGGAGCGTCGCCCGCTGATCCTGGTCGTGCGCGAGACGCCGTTCTCGACCATCCATCTGGAGAACATGCTGCGGCTCGCTCAGGCAGGAGCCACGATCATGCCGGCCAATCCGGGCTTCTATGGCAATCCAAGCCGGGTCGAGGACATCGTGGACTTCATGGTCGCCCGTATCCTGGACCATCTCGGTGTGACGCACACACTGGTCAAGCGCTGGGGCGATTGAGCGCGATTTCAGCGGTTGACATTCATCCAACTACATAAGAAACTGTTGATGTACTGAAGCTCTCGGCTCCAGTACACTCCTCCATCCTCCTTTGGTGGTAATTTTTCGAGCGCGATGCAACCCGTCGCGCTTTTTTTATGGGCGGATTCCAGGCGGGTGATCGATGAGCCGGCCACACACCTGGCGCAATCGCTCCAGCAACGCCTCCCGACCACGAGCGTCGAAATGTCGTGCCAAGCCGGTGAGCGGACGACATTGCAGCGCAGCCGCGACCAGCAGAGCGGCCTCCCGCCGATCGATGCGTCCGGCGCTCAGCGCGTCGGCCAGATGCCGACGTGTCAGAACCGACAGGAGCGGCAGACTGGCTTCCAGCGTCCGATGTCCCGCAACGAACGACTCCAGCTCGCGGCGCCAACCGCCCGACCCGGCGTGCAGCGCGCACTCGGCCGAGTCCGGCACGGGCAGGGCGCCGATGAGCGTGGCGGCGATCTCAGGGTCGAGTGTGCGCAGTGGACCGGCGAGCCAGACCGGCAGACTGGATGTCAGGCGTCGGCCGGCGTCTTCGAGCAGGCGTTCGCCCGCGACCGAGATCGCTCGCAGCACGACGGCAGCGTGCTCGCCACTGGCGGCATTGCGACTGGTGCCGATCTGAGCCGGCACGAAACCGCAGGTCTGCCAGAACGCCAGCAGCTCGGTCGTGGCCCCGAAGCTGGCGCCCAGGAGATCGATTCGCTCGACTCGGGCGGCCTGTTCCAGTGCGGTCAGCATGCGTCGCCCCAGACCCCGTCCTGTCACGGCCGGATGCACGACGATCCGGATCACGCGCCAATAGCGATGGATCGGCGCCTCCGGCAGACCGGCATGGGCCGAGAGCGTCTGGGGCAGGAGATGGCCGCGCGGTCGGCGCTGGCCGCGAAAGATCGCCGCGCGCAGATCCGGATCGCCCATCCCCCCTTCCTCGGCGACGAGCAGGGTGCCGATCAGGTGCCCGGCCTGGCGCAATACCAGGACGCGCACATTGGGGCCGTCGAGCAGCATCCGCAGATCCAGTGGACGGGTCTGATAGTGAGCGAGCACCAGCAGGCCGAAGAGTTCGCGCAATGTCGGCTCGTCCCGGAGCAGGGCGTCGCGATCGAGCCAGTGTGCATTCGGGCCGGCTGGATCGGCGCTGGCGGACTCCTGGATGTCCTGGCGCGCCGCTGGCGCCGCATCCAGCAGGAGCGCCCGGAAGACCAGGCGTTCGAGTGGATCATCGGCCGCCCAGCGGATCGGGGTGTCCAGGGTGATGGCGCGCCAGTCCGGTGTCAGACGCTCCAGCGTCTCGCGGAAGCGGATCTCGAATCCGCGTCCTGTCCCCTCGTAGCCATGCACGGTGCTGGCGAAGACGACGCGGCCATGGCGTTCGAGCAGCGCCGTCAGCAGTGGGGCGGGGATGCTGGCCGCCTCATCGACCAGGAGCAGATCGGCGGCGGGTTCGTCGTATTCGAGGAGTTCGGCCGGCGAACGGAAGACGAGCGACTGGAGTGCTGTCGCCCCGTCACGAGTCTGGCCGGTGCTCCGCTCGACATCGATCAAGACGGCCCCGGCATGACGATAGAGCGTCTCGACCGCGTCGCGCCGGGGCGCCGTCACCACCAGACGCCGTCCGCCCTCGATCAGGAGGCGCCCGGCGGCCAGACCAAGTGCCGCGCTCTTGCCGCGTCCGCGATGCGCGGTCAGGACCAGCGGGCGGCGCGGGCGGCCATGCGCCGTCTTGAGGATGGCGGCGACCGCCTCGGCCTGATCCGGGGTGGAGGGGCGAGCCGGATCGGTGCGTGTCGGTTGATATGTCCGGTCATGGGGGAGCGTACTCGGGACTCCGGCAACGGATGCCGTCATCGGCTCGGCTCGATCCTGGTCGATACGCACGACAGTCGGGTCAGACTCCAGCACGGCGATGAGACGTGCGATGAAGCGTCGGCTCAATCCGGACGGCTCGAATGGCCAGACCGAGATCCGCTCGCTCTGCGGATCGGGCCGGCGCAACCACTCGGCCACGGGCGGCGTCAGGAGCGCCAGGAGTCCGCCGCCCCGAATCGCTCCCGTGGCGGCGCCGAATCCATCGGGATCGAATCCGTCATGGACGTCCAGGATCAGTAGATCCAGATCCATGCCCATCAGACGTATCGCTGAGCGTAGCGGTCGGCTCGGCTCAGCGAGTATTGGGCGCTCAGCGAGACAGACCCGATCGATCTCGGGCAGGGCGGCGACGAGTCGGCGCGCCTCATCCGCCGTCCATTCGGGCGATCCGCGCAACCATAGGGTCAGACGATGACCGCGCGCACGCGCCAACGCGCGCTGATCGCGCAGCCATTGAGTGTCGAGGGAGCTATCCACGTATCAGGACTCTGTTTCGGGCGGCAGTAAAAGACTCAAGGCACCATCGCGCCCGTATCCGGGACGAAGCGCTCACGCGGCACCGTGCGCAGTGCCGGCTCGACCTGTGGGTCGAGTCGGTCGAAACCCAGCTCGCGGGTCGTGGCGCGAACCGCCATCCGAATCTGCTCAACCAAGCGATGGCGCTCAGCCGTCATGGTGTCCTCCTCCGATTCCGTCGCCTGGGAGGATAGCGCAACTGAAAAAGGGGCCAGAAGCCCCTTGAAGTCGAGATCCGGAGATCTCGCGATCTCGTGCTTATCCGAAGGTATCGTGCACGATGTTGTTGTACCAGCTATAGGCGTACTGCACCTCGCGCTCCAGCACCCAGTCCGGAGCATCGACCGGGGTGACCCCGCCCGAATCCGGCACCGATTCGATGGCCGAACCATCGGCGTTCGGCCGATAGATGGCCGCGACCGAGATCCCATAGGCCGGAGCCAGGATCGAGTAACAGGTGTTGAGATAGGACGGCGTGCCCGGCTCCTCGCCCTTGAGCAGCGCCACCACGGCGGCGGCGGCGACCTTGCCCTGGCTGTTGGCCGAATAGCCAGACTTGGGCATGGGATTGGCGATACAGGCATCGCCGATCACATGGATACCCTTGTGGATACTGGACTCGAAGGTCTTGATGTCGACCGGGCACCAGCCGGCGTCATTGGTCAGCCCGGCGATCTGTGCGATCTTGCCCGCGCGCTGCGGCGGAATGAGATTGATGACATCGGCCTTGAACTCGTCGCCGAAGGCGGTCTCGACCATCATCTCGCCGCCATCGACCTTGACCACAGCGGAGTCCGGCCCCGGATGCCATTCGATCATCGCATTCTCGGTGCCGAAACCATAGAGCCGCTCCCAGCCCTTGGAGAACTGGGACTGCTTGGAGAACGTCTGGCTGCTGTCGAGGATGATGACCTTCGACTTGGGTTTGTGAGCCTTCAGATAGTACGCGACCTGACTGGCGCGCTCATAGGGTCCGGGCGGGCAGCGGAAGGGCGCGGCCGGAGGGGCGATGACCACGGTGCCGCCGTCCGCCATGTCTTCGAGCTGTTTGCGCAGGATGGCGGTCTGTTCGCCGGCCTTCCAGGCATGGGGCAGCTTGGCGGCGGCCTCCTCGCTGTAGCCCTCGATCTTGTCGTAGATCAGCTCGATTCCAGGGGCGACCACGCAGCGGTCATAGCCGAATTCGGCCCCGCCGGCAGTCTTGACCAGCTTCTTGTCCGGATCGATGCCGGTGGCGCTGTCGTGCACCACCTGAATGCCGTGCGCCCGGAGACCGTCATAGCCGTGCTTGATCGATTCGAGCTTGCGGTCGCCGCCGATGACCTCGTTGCTCAGATAGCAGGTGTAGTAATCCGTGTTGGGCTCGATCAGCGTGACCTCGATGCTGGGATCGGCGAGCTTGATGTACTTGGCGGCCGTCGCGCCGCCCGTGCCGCCGCCGACGACCACCACTTTGCGCCCGGCGCCGAAGGCGAGGTGCGGAAAACCCAGGATACCGACCGCCGCCACGGCGGCGCCCGAGGTCTTGATGAAATCGCGTCTGTTCAACGTCATGTCCGTCTCCCCCGATTATTGCTGGCTGGCGTAGAAGGCAAAGAGTGCGTCGAGTCCTGCATCGCCCTCGGCCTTGAGCAGTTCCCTGAGCTTGCTCGCCATCTTTTTCTCCATCGGCCGGCGCTCCTCGCGGAAATCCGACATGGCGTACTGGAGATAGGGCGTCCACTGGCCGGCGAGGATGTGGTAGTCCTCCTCATCGGCAAGCGGCTTGCCGCCTTCGACATGGCACTTCTCGCAGTACTTGTCGTGCAGCTTCGCGCCCGTGTCGGCGAGTGCCGTGTCGAAGGACTGCTTGGCCGGCTGATAGGTCTGCTGCTTGAAGTAGCCGGCCATCTTCTCGAAGTCCGCCGTCGAGTAGCCCTTGGCGATACGGCCCATGATGGTCGAGGCGATCTCGCCGCTCTTGAAGCCTTCCATCACCTCGACGAAGACCATCGGGTCCATCTGGGCAATGGAGGGCGAGGCGGGGCCGACGCTGTTGCCATGGGTGCCGTGGCAGCCGGCGCAGTTGTTGGTCAGCATCTCGGCGGTAGGCTCGGCGCCGGCGTTGGATGCCAGTCCAAGCGCCAGCACGCTGGCCGCGAGCATGAGTCTCGGGGTGCTTTGGGTCATGGTGTTGCTCCTCTCCTTCTTGGTTTGATTCAGTGATTCAACCGCTTTTGTTATGAGGTTATGGGTTGAATGCGACAGGCTGCGTGAACCTGTCAGTCACCCGCGCACGACACGGGCGTGCCTTCAGGCCGGTCCGGCTCAAGGCGTCTTGGAGGCCTTGGGTGCCAGGCGTGCGATCGCCTGCCGATGGCCGAGTTGGACGGCGATGTCGGCCGCCGTGCGGTCGGCGTCGTCCTTGAGATCGGTCCGGGCACCGGCCGCGATGAGCCGGTCGATGAGTTCGGCATGATCGGTGGCGACGGCCTCCATCAGCGCCGTCGTGCCCTTCCGGTCCTGCCGGTTGGGGTCGGCGCCCATGGCGAGCAGGCGCTCGACCATGGCGACATGGCCGTGTCCGACAGCCAGGATGAGCGCGGTCGAGCCGAGCGCATCGACCGCGTCGAGCTGGGCGCCGAGTCCGGCGAGCGTCTCGACGGCGCCGGCCTGCCCCTGATCGGCGGCGATGAGCAGTGCCGTGGCGCCCTGTTTGTCGCGCGCCTCCAGATCCGCGCCGCCCTCGATCAGCAGGGGCAGCACCCCGGTCTCGCCCTTGGACGCCGCCTGCATCAGCGCCGTGCGGCCTTCGCGATCGGCGGCCTTGGGATCGGCGCCCTTGAACAGCAGCTGCTCGACCATGTCGGTGATGCCGTGACGCGAGGCGATCATGAGCGCATCCCAGCCGGAGCGGGTGCGATCATGGACATGGGCGCCGCGCTCCAGGAGCAGCGCACTGATGCCGATGTGTCCGGCCTCGGCGGCGAAGGTCAGCGGAGTACAGCCGGCGACGGTGCGGGCATTGACGTCGGCGCCACGGCTCAGAAGCAGGGCGACGGTCTCCAGATCGTCGCCCTCGACGGCGAACATGAGCGCGGTCTTGCCGAACTGATTGGGAGCGTCGACGTGCGCGCCCTGATCGAGCAGCTCGGCGGCGGTCTCGGTGTCGCCGATCATGGCGTTCAGCCGCAGCTCGGTCTCCAGATCCGGCTCGGCGGCGCAGACGGACGAGCCGGCCAACAGCAGGGCCGAGGCGAGCAGCGGGGCGCGAAGGCGGGATGTGCGGATTGGGTCCATGGCGGCCTCTTGGCGTGCGCGGCGCCTCCCGGATCAGGAGGCGTCGTCCGGCTCGGTTGGCTCGTGATGGGCCACGCCCTTGTGGCACTCGATACAGGTCTGGCCCTTGTCCTGGGCGGCGGAGTGGCGGCTGCGCGCCGAGCGGCTCTGCTCGGAGAGATCCATGTCAGCGTAATCGTGGCAGCTGCGGCATTCGCGTGAATCGCTGGCCTCCAGGCGCTTCCAGACCAGATTGGCCAGATACCAGCGGCGGGCCTCGAACTTCTCGGGCGTGTCGATGGTTCCCATGACCTCGTGATAGACGTCCTTGGCGGCCACGATCTTGGTGACGAGCTTGGGTCCGAGTTCCTTGGGCACGTGGCAGTCGGCGCAGGTAGCCTGGACGCCCGAGGTGTTCTTGTAGTGGAGCGACTCCTTGTACTCCTCGAAATTGGTCTGCATGGTGTGACAGGAGGTGCAGAATTCGAGGGTATTGGTGGTCTTGATGCCGAAGTCGACGGCCCAGACGAACACGATGCCTCCGACGAACATCAACCCCAGGGCGAGCAGTGAAAAGCGCTTGGCCGACGAGGCCGCGTGCTTCGACATTGTGGACATCCTCCAATGGCGGGCGGTTTGTTATGACACCGCTCTAATCGGCCGTTCGAGGAGGCGCCTGCCTCATCGAACGGCTCGTCGATTGATAATTGTCATGGATCTTAAAACAAAGCCGGTTGGGATGTATAGCTTTCGATCGACCGCACGAGGCCGTCGAAGCTCAGCCTCGTGCGCGGGGAGGAGGAGGGCGGGTCAGGTGCGTGCCGGACGCCCGATGCCGCGTTCGCGGGCGAAGTCGAGCATGCGCTGGATGGAGACGATGGCACGTTCACGGATGGCCGGGTCGATGCGGATCTCCTGATCGCCGGTCCGCAGCACCTGCTCCAGATTCTGGAGTGCGTTCATCGCCATCCAGGGGCAGTGAGCACAGCTCTCGCAGGTCGCGCCCTCGCCGGCGGTGGGGGCGGGGATGAGGATCTTGTCCGGGGCGATCTGGCGCATCTTCCAGAAGATGCCGGCATCGGTGGCGACGATGAACTCGCGGTTCGGCAGCTCGGCCACCGCGCGGATCAACTGGGTGGTCGAGCCGACCACGTCAGCCTGATCGACCACTTCGTCGGGCGATTCGGGATGCACCAGCACGGCCGCGTCCGGGTGTAGCTTGCGCACCCGCTCCAGGGCGAACGACTTGAACTCCTCGTGCACCACGCAGGCGCCGTTCCAGAGCAGCATCTCGGCCCCGGTCACGCGCTCGACATAGCGTCCGAGATGCTTGTCGGGCGCCCAGAGGATCTTCTCGCCGCGCGCGGCCAGATGCTCGACCACCGGCAGGGCGATGCTGGAGGTCACGACCCAGTCGGCGCGCGCCTTGACCGCCGCGCTGGTGTTGGCGTAGACGACGACGGTGTGGTCCGGATGGGCGTCGCAGAAGGCGGTGAACTCATCCGCCGGACAGCCCTCGTCGAGCGAGCAGGTGGCGCGCAGATCCGGCATCAGCACCCGCTTCTCGGGGTTGAGGATCTTGGCCGTCTCGCCCATGAAGCGCACGCCGCAGACGACCAGGGTCTCGGCATCGGTCTCGGTGCCGAAACGCGCCATCTCCAGCGAGTCGGCGACGTATCCCCCTGTTTCCTCGGCCAGCGACTGGAGTTCGGGGTCGGTGTAGTAATGGGCGACCAGGACGGCGTTGCGCTCCGCGAGCAATCGGCGGATGCGCGACCTGAGATCGGTGCGTTCGGCGGCGTTCAGCTCGGGCCACTGGGGATGCGGCGGGACATCGATCGAGCGGATCGGGAGCGCCTCGGACGAGGGATTGGTCATGCGTGTGCTCTGCTATCAGTTCTTGGGCAAGCGGTTTGGGTTGGTGAAACGCTCGTTCAAGGTCTGGATGTAGCTCTCGCAGCTCTGCAAGACCTCGTCGAGTTCGGTGCGCGTCTTGCGGCCCCAGCCGAATGGACGACCCAGGATCATGGGGCGCCAGAAGCGGGTATTGTTCTTGAAGGCCGCGACGACGTTGCCCGGAGGATCGATCTTCGCGACCTGCTTGCGCAGCCAGGGCATGAGGCTGAGCGCGGCCAGATGACGGATCGCGAAGTGGATCAGGATCGCCAGCACCAGCAGGGCGCCTTCCAGCCCCATCAGACCCCAGGGAATGCTCTTGACCAGCTCCAGCCATTCGGCGCGATAGGTCATGCCCTGCCAGTGGTTGGCCTGGAGGCTCCAGGTCATGAAGCCGGCGACGGCGCCGATCAGCAGCACGGCTTCCGTGGTCAGCGTCCGCCGGCGCCAGCGGCGCATCGTCTCCTGGAGCAGGGGCACGGAATCCCGGGTGAATTCGGTCGCGCTCTTGCGCAGTGCGGCGATGATGCGATAGGCGCGCTCGACCTCGACATGCTCCATGCGCCGGTAGATGTCGTTGAGGTCTTCGTCGCGCTTCTTCTCGAAGCGCTTGCGCCGGTGCTCGTCGGGGATGTGGATCGCCACCTCGGGGCAGTAGATGGTGTAGAAACGCCCGGCCGTCAGTCCTGCCTCGCCGATGGAGCGCAGCCAGGCGGCGACCACGTCCTCGGGGTTGTCCTCGCCGGCGGCCGAGTCGAGCTGATTGAGGATGTAGAGGAACTTGCCGGCGTCGGCGCGCTTGATGGTGTCGGAGACCAGATGCTTGAGGGTGTCGCGCATGGCGCCCGGCTCGGGGTGGCGCGCGTCGAAGAACACCAACACCAGATCCGAGAGATCGATCATGTGATCGGTGATGCGCAGCACGCCGGTGCGCTGGGCGTCGGCATCGAATCCGGGCGAGTCGATGATGATCTTGCCGCGCAGCCGCTCGCTGTTGCAGGTCTTGAGCTGGAGATAGGTGTCGATGCGGCTGCCCTCGCCGCCGGCGACTTCCTCGATGGCGTGCGACATGCGGAAGAAGGGGAAGCGCGGGTCGGAGTCGAGCGCCACGCCGGGCAGGGTGTGGCTGATGTCCTCGGGGCTGTAGACGATGACGGTGAAGCGGTCGTCGACGGCCTGGTTGCCCGAGCGCTGGAGCTTGTGGCCGAGATAGTAGTTGATGAAGGTCGACTTGCCGGCCGAGAAGGTGCCCAGGATCGAGATCAGCGGCCACCAGGGGATCTGGGTCGCGAAGGACTGATTCGGCGCCATCAGGCCCATGCGATAGGCGACGCGATCGAGCACCCGAAAGCTTTGTACCGCGCTCAGGAGCACGGGGTTCTCCTGCTCCAGGTGGGATTCGAGCTCGGACAGACGTTGCTGGAGGGCGTCGGCCGTTGACGTCATCGGGGAGTTCCTCGGTTGCGTGTGGGTTGAGCGGGCGCTGTCGCGGGTGTCGCGACGAGTCGGCACAGGCAGGGACTGGCTACCACGAAAATAGGCCGGAATATTACACCTGATATCAGGGGTGAAGGTAGTCGTTCGACCGGACAGTCCGGCTCAACCGAGGCGCATATGAAGTTGGCCGAGGCTTGTGTCATAATTTTCAGCCGATTTGCCCGCTGGGGACACTGGTTCGGGAGCCCAACTCGCACAGGAGACCGTAATGGACGAGAACCGAAAGAAGGCGTTGGCCGCCGCGTTGACCCAGATCGAAAAGCAGTTCGGCAAAGGCTCGGTCATGCGCATGGGCGATGTCGGGGCTGTGCGTAACATCGAGGCGATCTCGACCGGTTCGCTCGGGCTGGATCTGGCGCTCGGCATCGGCGGCGTGCCCAAGGGCCGTGTCATCGAGATCTACGGCCCCGAGTCCTCGGGCAAGACCACGCTGACGCTGCATATCATCGCCGAATCGCAGAAACTCGGCGGCACAGCCGCCTTCGTCGATGCCGAGCACGCACTCGATCCGGTCTATGCCGAAAAGCTCGGCGTGAACATGACCGATCTGCTGGTCTCCCAGCCCGATACCGGCGAGCAGGCGCTGGAGATCACCGACATGCTGGTGCGTTCCGGTGCGGTCGATGTCGTGGTCGTCGATTCGGTGGCCGCGCTCACGCCCAAGGCTGAGATCGAGGGCGAGATGGGCGACTCGCACGTCGGCCTGCAAGCGCGCCTCATGTCCCAGGCGTTGCGCAAGCTCACCGGCAACATCAAGCGCTCCAACTGCTGCGTCATCTTCATCAACCAGATCCGAATGAAGATCGGCGTGATGTTCGGCTCCCCGGAGACCACGACCGGCGGCAACGCGCTCAAATTCTATGCCTCGGTGCGGCTCGACATCCGCCGCACCGGCAGCATCAAGAAGGGCGACGAGGTCATCGGCAACGAGACCAAGGTCAAGGTGGTCAAGAACAAGGTCGCGCCGCCCTTCCGGCAGGCCGAGTTCGACATCCTCTATGGCCAGGGCATCTCGCGCGAGGGCGAGATCATCGATCTGGGCGTGGCCGAGGGCTTCATCGACAAGTCCGGCGCCTGGTACAGCTATGACGGCAACCGCATCGGGCAGGGCAAGGACAACGTTCGCAACTTTCTGTGCGAAAATCCCGGGATCGCCCAGGCCATCGAAGCGCGCATCCGCGACAAGCTGCTGCCCAAGGGTGGCGTCGAGGCGCCCGCCGAGGCCGATGTACCCGAGCCGTCGGAGGATTGATCCCTGAACGATCCGGTCCAAGATCCGGCCTCGACCCCGACTGATGCGGACGACGCCATCGACGAGGCGGCGCGCGTGGCTCTGCGCCTGCTGGTCGCGCGCGAGCATTCGTGCCTGGAGCTGACCCGCAAGCTCAGCGCGCGCGGCCTGACGCCCGAGGCCATCGCTGGCTCGCTCGCTCGCCTGATCGATGAGGGTGCACTCGACGAATCGCGTCTGGCCGCGCACTATGTCGCCGAACGCGCCGGCAAGGGCTTCGGCCCGCTGCGCATCCGCGCCGAGTTGCGCGACAAGGGACTTGCCGACAGCCTGATCGACCGCCATCTCCAACCCATGAACGACACCTGGCCCGAAGTCCTGGCGCGCACCCACGAGCGTCGCTTCGGCCAGTCACAACCCAGCGACCGTTCCGACTATGCCAAACGCGCGCGTTTCCTCGAACAGCGTGGTTTCACGCCCGATTCGATCCGGCGCCTGCTGCGCTTTCCTGACTGACCCGAGCCGTGCGGCGAACGGTCCATTCGAGACTTTCCAATGACCACCAGTGCAGAGCTTCGAGCGAGCTTCCTCGACTATTTCGAGCAACGCCAACACGAGCGGGTGGCTTCCAGCCCGCTGATCCCGGCCAATGATCCGACCCTGCTGTTCACCAACGCCGGCATGGTCCAGTTCAAGGACGCCTTCCTCGGCCGCGAGCGCCGCGCCAGCAACCGCGCGGTCAGCTCGCAGCGCTGCGTGCGCGCCGGCGGCAAGCACAACGACCTGGAGAACGTCGGCTATACTGCCCGGCATCACACCTTCTTCGAGATGCTGGGCAATTTCAGCTTCGGCGACTACTTCAAGCGCGAGGCCATCGAATACGCCTGGGACTATCTGACCCGGGTGCTGGCGCTGCCGCCCGAGCGCCTGTGGGTGACGGTGTTCGAGGAGGACGATGAGGCCGCCGGCATCTGGCTCAAGGAGATCGGCGTCGATCCTCAGCGCTTCTCGCGCTGCGGGGCCAAGGACAACTTCTGGTCGATGGGCGATACCGGCCCCTGCGGTCCCTGTTCCGAGATCTTCTATGACCACGGTCCCGCCATCCCCGGCGGTCCGCCCGGCTCGCCCGACGAGGACGGCGACCGCTATGTCGAGATCTGGAATCTGGTCTTCATGCAGTTCAACCGCGATGCCGATGGGAATATGACCCCATTGCCGCGTCCATCGGTCGATACCGGCATGGGACTGGAGCGGCTCGCGGCCGTGATGCAGGGCGTGCACAGTAACTATGAGATCGATCTGTTCCGCCATCTGATCGAGGCGGCCGCCCAGGCCACCGGCTGCACCGATCTGGCCGACAAGTCGCTGCGCGTCATCGCCGACCACATCCGTTCGACGGCCTTTCTCATCACCGACGGTGTGACGCCGGGCAACGAGGGGCGCGGCTATGTGCTGCGTCGCATCATGCGCCGCGCCATCCGTCACGGCTATCGGCTCGGCTGCTCCACGCCCTTCTTCCATACCCTGGTCGAGCCGCTGGCGCGCGAGATGGGTGACGCCTATCCCGAACTGCGCGCGAGTCAGTCGCACGTCGAGCGTCTCGTCAAGCTCGAAGAGGAGCGTTTCGCCGAAACGCTGGAGCATGGCATGCGTCTGCTCGACGAGGCCATCGCCGACCTGAGCGGCGACCAGATCCCCGGCGAGACCGTGTTCAAGCTCTACGACACCTATGGTTTCCCGGTCGATCTCACGGCCGACATCGCGCGCGAGCGTGGATTGACGCTCGATGTGGCCGGTTTCGAGCAGGCCATGGAGCGTCAGAAGGAACGCGCGCGGGCCGCCAGTCAGTTCGGCTCCGCTCAGACGCTGGACATCCAGATCCAGGGCGAGACCGACTTCTGTGGCTACGATCGGGTCCAGGAAGAGGCGACCATCGTCGCGCTCTATCGCGGCGGCGAGTCCTGCGATGCGCTGGAAGCGGGCGAGGAGGGTCTCGTCATCCTCGACCGTTCGCCCTTCTACGGCGAATCCGGCGGTCAGGTCGGCGATCGCGGCTGGCTCAACACCGAGACCGCGCGTTTCGGGGTCCAGGACACCCAGAAGAAGGGAGATGGCGTGCTGGTGCATGTCGGCCGGGTCGAGGAGGGGGCGTTGACCGTCGGTGATCGGGTCGATGCCCGTGTCGATGCCGACCGCCGCCGCGCCACCGCGCTCAATCATTCGGCCACCCACCTGCTCCATGCCGCGTTGCGCGAAGTGCTCGGCCCGCACGTCCAGCAGAAAGGTTCGCTGGTCGGACCCGAGCGTCTGCGCTTCGACTTCTCGCACTTCGAGCCGGTCTCGCGCGAGCAGTTGCTGACCATCGAGCGGATGGTCAACCGCGAGGTGCGCGCCAATCATCTGGTCGAGACCCGCATCATGAGCCTGGAGGATGCCAAGGCGTCCGGGGCCATGGCGCTGTTCGGCGAGAAATACGCCGATCAGGTGCGGGTGTTGCGCATGGGCGAGTTCTCGACCGAACTCTGTGGCGGCACGCACGTCAAGGCGGTCGGCGACATCGGCCTTATCAAGATCGTCTCCGAGACTGGCATCGCCGCCGGCGTGCGCCGCATCGAGGCCATCACCGGCGCCTCGGCGCTGGAGTGGGTCGAGGCCGACGAAGAGCGCCTACTGCGGCTCGCCGGTCTGCTCAAGGGCGGACGCGAGGACGTCGACGAGCGCGTGACCCAGCTCATCGACCGCGCGCGCCGGCTGGAGAAGGAGATCGAACAGCTCAAGGCCAAGGCCGCCAGTTCAGCCGGTCAGGATCTGGCCGCTCAGGCGATCGACATCCAGGGCATCAAGACCCTGGCCGCGCGTCTGGACGGCGCCGACCCCAAGAGCCTGCGCGTCACCCTCGATCAGCTCAAGGACAAGCTCGGCAGCGCCGTCGTCGTGCTCGCCACCGAGTCCGACGGCAAGGTCAGCCTGGTGGCGGGCGTCACCAAGGATCTGACCGACCGGCTCAAGGCCGGGGATCTGATCCGCGAGGTCGCCGAGAAGGTCGGCGGCAAGGGCGGCGGACGTCCCGACATGGCTCAGGCCGGTGGCAATGATCCGGCCGGACTGCCCGCCGCGCTGGAGCTGGTACCCGGTTGGGTCGCCGCGCGGCTGAACTGATTTTTCCTACTGAACGCTGATCCAAATGAAAGACGTGCAATCCAGGTATCAACGATGGCCCTGATCGTTCAAAAATACGGCGGAACCTCGGTCGGGAGCATCGAGCGCATCCAGGCGGTGGCTGAGCGCGTCAAGCGCTGGCGCGATCAGGGCGATCAGGTGGTGGTCGTGGTCTCGGCCATGTCCGGTGAGACCGACCGTCTGATCAAGCTGGCCAAACAGCTCCAGGAACGTCCCGAGCCGCGTGAGCTCGACGTGTTGCTGTCGACCGGCGAGCAGGTGACGATCGCGCTCCTGAGCATGGCGCTGACCGCCCAGGGCTGCCCGGCGCGATCCTACACAGGCGCCCAGGTCCACATCCTGACCGACAGTGCCCACAACAAGGCCCGCATCCGCGACATCGACGCCGCGCGCGTGCGCGCCGACCTCGAAGCCGGGCGGGTGGTCGTGGTCGCCGGTTTCCAGGGCATCGACGAGCAGGGCGACATCACCACGCTCGGACGCGGCGGCTCGGACACCTCGGCGGTGGCCATCGCCGCTGCGCTCAAGGCCGACGAGTGCCAGATCTACACCGACGTCGACGGCGTCTACACCACCGACCCGCGGGTCGAGCCGAAGGCGCGCAAGCTCGATCGCATCACCTTCGAAGAGATGCTGGAAATGGCCAGCCTCGGCTCCAAGGTGCTCCAGATCCGCTCGGTCGAATTCGCCGGCAAGTACCGGGTTCCATTGCGCGTGCTCTCCAGCTTCGAGGAAGGCGAGGGCACATTGATCAGTTTCGAGGACAACGACGTGGAAGACGCCAAGATCTCCGGAATCGCCTTCAGCCGTGACGAGGCCAAGCTGACCGTGCTCGGCGTACCGGACCAGCCGGGCGTGGCGCACCGCATCCTCGGTCCGATCGCCGAGGCCAACATCGAAGTCGACATGATCGTGCAGAACGTCGGCGCCGATGAGTCGACCACCGACTTCACCTTCACCGTGCACCGCAACGACTATGCGCCAGCACTCGAGATCCTTCAACGCACGGCCAATGAACTGGGCGCACGCCAGGTGACGGGCGATGCCTCCATCGTCAAGATCTCGCTCGTCGGCGTCGGGATGCGCAGTCACGCTGGGATCGCCAGCCGTATGTTCGCCAGTCTGGCCAAGGAAGGGATCAATATCCGCATGATCTCGACCTCGGAGATCAAGATCTCGGTGGTGGTCGACGAGAAGTATCTGGAGCTGGGCGTTCGCACACTCCATGATGCCTTTGGGTTGGGTCAGCCCGCTACAGCCTGACCTCGCTATCGCCGCCGCTCCATCGAGTCGTCGAATACCGACCGTTCGTCGAAAACAGGTGTTTCGAATGCTTGTTTTTGACGAATCAAGCTAAATTGTACTTGCAGTGGGATCTTGCTCTATGGCGATCCCATTGGAGTTGGTAGAATACCAAGCATGGAGCCTGGCTCTCGCAGCTTGGTTCAGGCGTGGTTCAACCCTTGCGCGGTGGCCGCGCAAGCAAGGTCGGGTTTGCCGGACCGGATGAATCATTCATTTAATTCGGATTTAGGGACTCATATAGGGAGACCGAGACAATGTTGATTTTGACTCGCAGGGTTGGCGAAACGTTGATGATCGGTGACGAAGTGACGGTAACCGTTCTCGGCGTCAAGGGCAATCAGGTCCGGATCGGCGTCAATGCTCCGCGGGATGTGGCCGTGCATCGCGAAGAGATCTATGAGCGCATCAAGCGCGAACAGGCCGGCGTCGGTCAGGACGCGCCCGTGATGGGGCAGCCCGTTCAGTACGACTGATTCGGGGCGTTTGAAAGTTCAGCCGGGTGTGTTATCATGCCCGGCCTGTTCGGTGATAAAGAGTCGAGGCTTCCGGTCGGAACGTCGGCATTCAAACCGGATAGGCTCGTTGTTCACGGAGAGATGGCCGAGTGGCTGAAGGCGCTCCCCTGCTAAGGGAGTATAGGCTAATCCCCTATCGAGGGTTCGAATCCCTCTCTCTCCGCCATTTCAATACGCAAACATTTCAATCAAATGTTTTGCACCTCCCACCTTGATTGCCCTGCTGTTTTCCCCTTCGGGGTTCAATCAAACCCTGTCGCTCTGACTATTACTCAATCTTTGAGTGCCTGTGCTCGCTTCCCGGCGAGAACCCCCTGAGACTCGATCATCCCACGCAGACGATAAATCGCTTCCAGCGCCTCGCGCGGTGTGAGTCCGTCCGGATCGATGTCGCGCAGAGCGATGCAGACTGGCGGCTCGACCGGTTCGGCGACAGGCTTGGATTTGATCTTAGTGGACTTTGGCGGCGTCGGCTCCACTGGAAACAGCGAAAGCTGCTGAGCCTCGCGCGTGGCATGCCGATGGGCCCCATCCTCCAATTCACGCAGACGCTCGCGCGCACGGGCGATGACTGCCGGCGGCACCCCGGCGAGCGCCGCCACCGCCAGACCATAGCTCTGATTGGCCGGACCCTCGCGCAGGGCGTGCATGAACACGATCGACTGACCATGCTCGACGGCATCGAGATGGACGTTGGCGATGCCCGGATATTCCTCGGGCAATGTGGTCAGTTCGAAATAATGGGTCGCGAACAGGCTGTAGGCGCCGATGCGCGTGGCCAGCTCGACCGCGCACGACCAGGCCAGCGACAGCCCGTCGAAGGTGCTGGTGCCGCGCCCGATCTCGTCCATCAGGATCAGGCTCTGAGCCGTCGCGTTGTTCAGAATGTTCGCCGTCTCCTCCATCTCGACCATGAAGGTCGAGCGCCCGCCGGCCAGATCGTCCGAGGCGCCGATGCGCGAGAAGATGCGGTCGATGGGGCCGATGACGGCGCGGCGCGCCGGCACGAAGCTCCCGGCATGGGCGAGCAGCACGATGAGCGCATTCTGGCGCATGTAGGTCGATTTGCCGCCCATGTTGGGGCCGGTGATGACCAGCATCCGCCGTTTGCCATCCAGACGCAGGCCATTGGCGACGAAGGGACCGTCGAGCACGCGCTCGACGACCGGATGGCGCCCGTCCTGGATCTCGATCTGAGCGCGGTTGGTCAGCTCCGGACAGCTCCAGTTCAGCGTCTGGGCGCGCTCGGCCAGATTGGCCAATACGTCGAGCGCGGCGATGGCGCCGGCGGCCAGTTGCAGCGGCCCGAGCGACAGGCCCAACTGACCGAGCAGTTCCTCATAGAGCCATTTCTCGCGTGCCAACGCGCGCTCGCGGCTGCTCAAGACCTGATCCTCGAAGCGCTTGAGCTCGGGCGTGATGTAGCGCTCGACGCCCTTGAGTGTCTGACGGCGCACGAAGTCCGGCGGCACCTGATCGGCCTGGGTGCGGCTGAGTTCGATGTAATAGCCATGCACCCGGTTGTAGCCGACCTTGAGGTTGGCGAGGCCGGTGCGCGTCCGCTCGCGCGTCTCCAGATCGAGCAGGAACTGGTCGGCATGCTCGGAGAGATCGCGCAGCCGGTCGAGTTCGGCGTCATAGCCGCGCGCGATCACGCCGCCGTCGCGGATGAGCATCGGCGGCTGTTCGAGGATGGCGCGCTGGAGCAGATCCAGCACCTCGGGATGCTCACCGATCTCGTCGCGCAGTTGGGCGAGCAGGGGATCGGGAGACTCGGCCAGTTCCGCACGCAGATCGGGCAGGACGGCGAGCGAGTCGCGCAGCACGGCCAGATCGCGCGGGCGGGCGGTGCCGAGCGCCACGCGCGCCAGGATGCGTTCCAGGTCGCCGATGCCGTTCAGGAGCGCCTGAATGGACGGGCCATGACCCACGCTGATCAAGGCGCGGATGGCGCCATGCCGGGCGCGGATGGCCTCGCGGTCGCGCAGCGGACGGTTCAGCCAGCGGCGCAGCAAGCGGCTGCCCATGGCGGTGACGGTCTGGTCGAGCACCCCGGCCAGTGTGTGCTCGGGGTGTCCGCCGAGGCTCTCGGTGATCTCCAGATTACGCCGGGTCGCGGCATCCAGGATCAGCGCCTCGTCGCGCGATTCGGTGGACAGGCCGCGAATGTGGGGCAGGGCGGCGAACTGGGTGTCGCGGACGTATTGCAGCAGGCAACCGGCCGCGCCGATCGCCAGTCGCATCCCGGCACAGCCGAAGCCGCCCAGGTCACGAGTGCCGAACTGCTCGCACAGGGCGCGTTCGCCGCTGTCGGACTCGAAGTGCCAGACCGGGCGGCGGGTGACGCCGCGTTCGAGCCGCAGTTCGCTGTCGAGCCGGCTGTCCTCGGCGATCAGAATCTCGGCGGGCCTGAGGCGTTCGAGCTCGCTCATGAGCGCCTCGTGCGACCCGACTTCGAGCACCGAGAAGCGTCCGCTGGAGAGCTCCAGCACCGCCAGTCCCAGTCCGGAGGCGCCCTCGGCGAGGGCGACCAGCAGGTTTTCGCGCCGTTCCTCCAGCAAGGCCTCGTCGGTCAAGGTTCCGGGCGTGACGATGCGCGTCACCTTGCGCTCGACCGGACCCTTGGATTGAGCCGGATCGCCGACCTGCTCGCAGATGGCGACGGACACGCCCTGGCGCACCAGCTTGGCCAGATAACCCTCGACGGCATGATAGGGCACGCCGGCCATCGGAATCGGTCGGCCGCCCGACTGACCGCGCCGGGTCAATGTGATGTCGAGCAGACGCGCGGCGCGCTCGGCGTCCTCGTAGAACAGCTCGTAGAAGTCCCCCATGCGGTAGAACAGCAGTCTGTGCGGATACTCGGACTTGATGCGCAGGTACTGCTGCATCATGGGCGTGTGTCGGGAGAGATCGGGGGGCGAGCTGTCTTGAGTCACGGAAGATCGCTGGAGCGTGATGAGCGCGAAGTCGCGCGCTGGAAAGTCTGGAGAACCGCGCGAGCCGGAACCCGTCGCCGCTGAAAGGGAGTGAGTTGTACCACAGATCCGGAAAGTCCGGCCAATTCCTGTAAAATCGTGCCCATTCGGCCTGTTGCGATGCCCGTCAATTGGAACCTGACTTTGTTCGACACTCACAGCCATGGCCCCCATAGCCCTCTCAATCCATCGGAAACGGATGCCTGGTCTGATACCGGGGGCGGACGGCCGACGGCTGTTCGGGCCGATCACGTGGCTGATGGCGGTCTTGGCGCTCATGGGATTCATGGGCCTGGACGGGGCCGTTGCGGCGACCGATTTCGAGCGCGATCTTCCAGACGCGACCGACATCCCCGGCCTTCCGCGCTTCGAAGGGTCGGTCATCATCGGTCATCGGGTCAGTCCTTTCGATGAGACGCTGATTCCGACCGGCCCCTGGGAGGCCGCCTCCGGAGACTGGAAGCAGACGGTCAAGGCGTCCGGCCGGCGCACGCGGCTGGTCTATCTGGCCCCGCGCAACGCCAGTTCGCTGGAGGTCATCCGCAACTACCGCCGCGCGCTGGAGGATCTGGGCTATGAGCCGCTCTATCAGTGCTCGGGGTTCGAAGAATGCGGGAACGGTGTCGATCGCTTCTATGGCGAGGTCGCCAACGGCAAACAGCTCGCCGACAGCCATCTGCTCAAACACGTCTATTCAGACACCACGGTCCAGGAGCCGCGGCTCTACAGTGCGCGCCATCAGACCCCGGACGGTGATTCCTATGTCTTCGTCTTCACCGCGCTACAGGACAACTTCGCCGATTCGGCCGCCGGCAATCGCGTGGCCATCTTCGTCGAGGAGGTGCTGTCGCAGCCGATGCGCGAGCGCATGGTCTCGATCGAAGCCAAGGAGATGGCTCAGGGACTCTCGGACGCCGGGCGCATCGCCGTCCACGGTATCCAGTTCGACTTCGACCAGGCGACCATCAAGGATGAATCCAAGCCCCAGCTCGAACAGATCGCCCTGATGCTGGTCGAGAACCCGGATCTCAAGCTCTACATCGTCGGGCACACCGACAATCGCGGCACGCTGGAGTACAACATGGATCTCTCGCGCCGCCGTGCCGAGGAGGTCGTGCGCACGCTCATCCAGAGTTATGGCATTCTGGGGGAGCGACTCAAGCCCATGGGTGTGGCCGGTCTCGCACCCCTGACCAGCAACGCCACCGAAGCGGGGCGCGCGCTCAACCGACGGGTCGAGATCGTGGCTCAATGAAAGCCCCTCTCCCCGTGCGGAAGAGGTATTGGGAAGAGGGGGAATCCAAGCGACATGACACGAGTAACCGAATGAGCGCCAATCTGAAGCTGCCGAAAGCCTACAAGACGTTCCTGATGCTGGCCCTGGTGATCGGGCCGTTCTTCTGGCTCGCCTTCACCGAAGACGGCCAGCGGCGCACCGACCTGGCTTTGATGGGGCTGCTCGGCAAGCCCGAGTTCAATGCCGCGCTCGACGCCTTCGACGGTCGGCTGACCGAGGCGAAACTGCGCGAGACCTTCCCCAAGCTCGAATTCCAGTGTGCCGACGGGGCCAATCCGTTCGGCAACCGGCTGTGCGGCGCCGAGATCGGCACCTTCAACCAGATCCCGGCCGCCTCCGTCACGCTGTTCTTTCAAGACGACCGGCTGCGCGCGGCCAAGGTGGTTTATCGGCGCGTCTATCACGACATGGTTCGACGCTGGGTCGATCAGCGGGTCGGAGCGCGTCCGGCCAATCCGCTGGCCACACCCGTGCCGGCCCAGGAGGAAGGCGTCATCGCCCAGCCGGTCGCCGATGGGCTGCTGCTGATGCGCGAGGGCGAGCTGACGGATGACGACGAACCGGCACTGATCTGGCTTTCGCAGGCGGTCATCGCGGCCGGCTGAAGCGGCGTGTCGCCTCAGTGTCCGGGCGTGTGCAGGAACAGCTCATAGAGCGTGAGCACGATCTCGACCACGATCAGGATGACGATGTACCACTCCACCCGCAGACTGCGCTTGCTCTGCAACAGATCGAGCAGGGTGCCGGCGGTGTCGTTGATCAGCGTCAGCTTGCGCTCCAGGGCCAGTTGACGCTCGCGGATCTCGTATTCGGCCTCCAGATTCAGGAACAGCCGCTCCAGATCCGGGCGCTCCCAGATGACCTCCGGTTTGTCGCCGATCTCACCGCGCCCGACCATGTCCTGCTGGATCGCCAGCGCCTCGCCGATGTGACGGATGAGGGTGTTGGCATGGCTCACCCCGCGCCCCTGACGCCGCAGGCGATCGGCCAGCGGCTCGATGCGGTCGAAGGCGTGCGCGACCCGGGCTTCCTGATCGGCCAGCAGCACGCTCTTGCCCAGGATGTCGGCCACGACCTGAAGCCGCGCCAGATCGGCATCGGCCAGTACCAGACGCTCGCGTTCCAGCGCCTCGGCGCGGCTCGGATCGATCAGGATCGGCAGGTCTTCGTGCTCAGGCTGGATCAGCGAGTCGCGCACGAAGGGGCGGATCTCCTCGACGAAGGCCGTTTCCTGGGCATCGTCGACCCCGAACAGCACCACGGCGCCCGAGCGAAAGAGCACGGCGCGGCCCGTGACGCCGATCGGCGTCACCAGCGGATTGGTCGCCAGCGCCTCCAGATGTCCGAGACGCCGGATGTCGAGATGACGCCCGAGCAGGCGCGCGCGTGCGGTCAGTGCGGTGTTGTCATTGGTCTGTGGATACATGAGCAGTCTCCCTGGCCGATTCCTCGATGCCGATCCGGATGCAATCGGCGATTATGCGCCATCAATGTGACAGCTCCGGGACAGGGCGGCCGAACGCATCTCAGCCGCCGACGACCCGCTCCCACAACAGCTTCCCCGAGACGGTGAGCGAGACCACGACCAGCACCGGCCGCACCAGGGCCGCGCCATGGCGCAGCACCAGATGCGCGCCGATCCAGGCCCCGATCATCTGCCCCAGCGCCATCGCCAGCGCGATCGGCCAGAGGATATGGCCGCCCTGGACGAAACACAGCAGGGCCGCCAGATTGCTGGTAAAGTTGAGTGCTTTGCTATGGGCGGTGGCGCGTCTGAGGTTGTAGCCGAGCAGGGCGACATAGCCCAGCGCGAAGAAGGTGCCGGTTCCGGGGCCGAAGAAGCCGTCGTAGAAGCCGACGCCCAGTCCGACGAGGACGGCGAAGAGGCTTTCGTTCAGACGCTGGTGCGAGTCGAGATCCGACAGACGCGGCGAGCGCCAGAAGTAGAGCGCGAAGGCGATCAGCAGGAGCGGGATGAGTCCTTCGAGCAGGGTGCTGTCGAGACGCTGCACCAGCCAGGCGCCGAACGCGGCCCCGACGAAGGTGCAGAGCACGGCCAGGGCGGTGCCGCGCGGCGCGATCAGGCCACGGCGGATGAACTGGACCGTGGCCGTACCGCTGCCGAAGACGGCCTGCGCCTTGTTGGTCGCCAGGCTCTCGACCGGACTGAGTCCCGCCCAGAGCAGGGCCGGGATGCTCAGCAGTCCGCCGCCACCGGCGATGGTGTCGACACAGCCGGCCACCAGGGCCACGGCCGAAAGCAGTAAGACCAGCTCGATGAATTCCATTTGAACCGCGTTTGGTTTGACGCCCAAAAGACTTCCGTCAACTGACTTCCATCCATGTTCGCACTCGACGTTCAGCAACTCACCAAGGTCTACCGCGGCGGTTTCCAGGCGCTCAAGGGCGTCGATCTCCAGGTCCAGGAGGGGGATTTCTTCGCCCTGCTCGGACCCAATGGGGCCGGTAAGTCGACCTTCATCGGCATCGTCTCGTCACTGGTGAACAAGACGTCGGGTCGGGTCTCGGTGTTCGGGCGCGATCTGGACCGTGATCCGGAAGGCGTCAAGTCGTGCATCGGTCTGGTGCCGCAGGAGTTCAACTTCAATCTGTTCCTGCCGGTGATCGAGGTCGTGCTCAATCAGGCCGGCTATTATGGCATCCCGCGCGCCGTCGCCAAGGACCGCGCCGAACGTTATCTGCGTCAGCTCGACCTCTGGGACAGGCGCGACACCGAGATGCGCCGGCTCTCGGGCGGCATGAAGCGCCGGCTGATGATCGCGCGCGCCCTGGTCCATGAGCCGCGACTCCTGATCCTCGACGAGCCGACGGCCGGTGTCGACATCGAGATCCGCCGCTCGATGTGGTCCTTCCTGCGCGAGCTCAACGCTCAGGGCACGACCATCATCCTCACCACCCATTATCTGGAAGAAGCCGAGAGCCTCTGCCGCAACATCGCCATCATCGACGGCGGCGAGATCGCCGAGCGCACCAGTCTGGCGATCCTGCTCAACCGGCTCCATACCGAGACCTTCGTACTCAATCTCAAGGGGCGGGTCTCGGAGCTGCCGGAGCTGGGCGGCTTCGTGCTCCAGGCGCTGGACGACTGTACGCTGGAAGTCGAGATGAACCGCGAGCACACCATCAACGGACTCTTCGAGGCGCTCTCGCGCAACGGCATCGAGGTCATCAGTCTGCGCAACAAACAGAACCGGCTCGAACGCCTGTTTCTGGAGCTGGTCGACCGGCGCGGTCTGGAGGTGCGGGCATGAGCGCGCGACTGGACAACTGGCGTCGTTACCGGGTGACGTTCCAGACCATCCTGGGCAAGGAGGTGCTGCGTTTCTCGCGCATCTGGGTCCAGACCATCCTGCCCTCGGTCATCACCACCACGCTCTACTTCGTCATCTTCGGACGCCTGATCGGCGAGCGTATCGGCCCCATGGACGGGTTCGCCTATCTGGACTTCATCGTCCCCGGACTGGTGCTCATGGGCGTGATCACCAACTCTTATTCCAATGTGGTCTCGTCGTTCTACAGCAGCAAGTTCTCGCGCTATATCGAGGAACTGCTGGTCTCGCCGGCGCCCAACTGGGTGATCCTGGCCGGCTATGTCGCCGGTGGCGTGGCGCGCGGCCTGACGGTGGGCGTGGCGGTGCTGCTGGTGGCGATGTTCTTCACCGAGATCCGCATCCATGATCCGCTGACGATGCTGCTGATCGGCGTCATGACGGCGACGCTGTTCTCGCTCGGCGGCTTCATCAACGCCATCTATGCCAACAGTTTCGACGACATCTCGATCGTGCCGACCTTCGTGCTCACGCCCCTGACCTATCTGGGCGGCGTCTTCTACTCGATCGAGCTGCTGCCCGAGTTCTGGCAGACCGTCTCGCTGGCCAATCCGGTGCTCTACATGGTCAACGCCTTTCGCCACGGGCTGCTCGGGGTCAGCGACATCCCGCTCGGGCTGGCCTTCGGCATGATCCTGATCTGCATCGTCATCCTGGCGGCCTATAGTCTGTTCCTGCTGCGCCGGGGTGTGGGCATCAAGACCTGAGGACGCCCGGTCGATCCGGGCGTCCGATGTGTCATAATCGAACGCCGATCATCTACTTTCCGATACACGAACGCCCGTGTTCGTGATCCGAACTCGCTCTCGCAGGTCAATCATCCGTGACTTCCAATCGTCGCTCCGGTGCGCGTTCCCGGAGACGTCCACCCAAACGCAAAGGCTTCCGGTTCGGTCGTGTGCTCGTCGGCTGGTCGCTGATCCTGGCGGTCGGGGCGACCCTGGCCGTGGGTCTCTATGGCGTCCATCTCGATCGCGTGGTACGCGGCAAGTTCGAGGGCCAGCGCTGGGCCTTGCCCGCGCGCGTCTGGGCGCGTCCGCTCGAACTCTACGCCGGACGGCGCCTGAGTCCGGATCAGTTCGAGTCCGAACTCGAGCGGCTGAACTATCGCGCCGTCGCGTCGCCGCAGACTCAGGGCCAGTATCAGCGCCTGGGTGATCGCTTCGAGGTCCGGACACGCCCCTTCCGCTTCTGGGACGGCGCCGAGCCGGAACGCCATCTGAACATCAGCTTCGCCGACGGCCAGGTCGCGACCCTGACCGACGCCGATGGCGGCGCAGATCCGGCCCTGGTGCGGCTCGATGCCATGCTGATCGCCAGCATCTATCCGACCCACAACGAGGACCGGGTGCTGGTGCGCCGCCAGGATCTGCCCGAGCTGCTGGTCAAGACCCTGATGGCGGTCGAGGATCGCAACTTCGACCATCATCTCGGCGTCGACCCCAAGGGCATCCTGCGTGCGGCAGTCAGTAATTTCCAGGCCGGCGCCGTGGTCGAGGGGGCCAGCACCCTGACTCAGCAGCTGGTCAAGAACTTCTATCTCAGTGCCGACCGCACCTTCGAGCGCAAGATCAAGGAAGCCTACATGGCCTTCCTGCTGGAGCTGCACTACAGCAAGGACGAGATCCTCGAAGCCTACGCCAACGAGATCTATCTCGGTCAGGACGGCAGCCGCGCCATCCACGGCTTCGGGCTGGCGAGCCAGTTCTTCTTCAATCTGCCGCTGAGCGAACTCGACGCCGCCAAGACGGCGCTCCTGGTCGGCATGGTCCAGGCGCCGTCGAGCCTGGATCCGCGCCGCCATCCCGAGGCGGCCGAAAACCGGCGCAATCTGGTACTCGATCTCATGGTGCGCGATGGGGTCATCAGCGAGGCTGAAGCGGCCAAGGCCAAGCGCACGCCGCTCGGCGTGCAGGACGGCGGCGGGCGTCCGGCCGGGTACTATCCGGACTTCATCACCCTGGTGCGTCGCCAGCTCCAGCGCGACTATCGCGACGAGGATCTGCGCTCCGAGGGGCTGAACATCTTCACCACGCTCGATCCGCTGGTGCAGGCCGCCGTCGAGCGTTCGCTGCCCAAGCGACTGGCCGCGCTGGAGAAGCAGCGCGGCATGAAGGCCGGAACCCTGGAGACGGCGGTCGTCGTCACCTCGGTCGAGCAGGGCGAGGTGCTGGCCATCGCCGGCGGGCGCCAGCCGGGCTATGCCGGCTTCAACCGCGCGCTCGACTCGGTGCGCTCGATCGGCTCGCTGGTCAAGCCGCCGATCTATCTGGCGGCCCTGTCGCAGCCGGATCGCTACACGCTCACCACCAGTCTCTCGGATCGCCCGGTCAGCCTGCCCGACGGCAACAAACGCTGGGAGCCGAAGAACTATGATCACAAGGTCAACGGTTCGGTCCAGCTCCACAGCGCACTGGCGCGCTCGCTGAATCTGGCCACGGTCAACCTGGGGCTGAGTATCGGGGTCAAGAACGTCGTCGACACCCTCTACAAGATGGGCGCACAGCGACGCATCCGTGTGGTGCCCTCGGTGCTGCTGGGGGCGGTGTCCATGTCGCCGCTGGAGGTGGCGCAGGTCTATCAGACCATCGCCGCCGGCGGCTATCGCGCGCCCCTGCGCGGCATCCGCGAGGTGGTCGACGCTCAGGGCCGACCGCTCAATCGCTATCCGCTCGCCATCGAGGCGGTGGTCGATCCCAAGGCGGCCTATCTGACGACCTGGGCCATGCAACGCGTGGTCTCGGACGGCACGGCCAAGTGGCTCGGCAATCAGTTGCCCAAGGGGATGACCATGGCAGGCAAGACCGGCACCACCGATGAGAAGCGCGATAGCTGGTATGCCGGCTTCTCGGGCGACAAGGTGGCCGTGGTCTGGGTCGGTCGTGATGACTACAAGCCGATGGGCTTGGCGGGCGGTACCGGCGCGCTGCGGGTGTGGGGCGACTTCATGCTGAAGCTCGATAACGAACCCTTGCCCGAGATTCCGCCCGATGGCGTGGTCCTGGCCGATGCCTGCGGACGCAAGAACGTGCCCTATATCGGTGACAGCGCCAAGAGCGCGTCCAGTTGCGGGGGCGGCAGCGGTCAGGGTTCGCGCGCCTCGGGTGGTGGCGAGTCGGTGGCGCGCAGCGAGCCGGAGCCGGCCGGAGGCGCCGTCGAGACTCCACCGGAACCGCCGCCGCCTCCCAAGCCGGCCCGGACCGAAAACCACTTCATGAGCGACTTCTTTGGTCGCTGATGCTCAATGACAGTTCAAGGCGCCTGACACCATGGAACGTTTGCATCGATTTCTGATCGTTTCGTCGCTGGTTTCGCTCGGTTTGAGCGCGTGCTCCATGGAGCCGCGCGAGGGACCACCGGCGCCCATCGTCCAGGTGACGCCGCGCGATGGACAGGCGGCGCGGCCCGTCGCGCCGACGCCCCAGCCGGAGCGCGCGGCTGTGCCTGAGCAGCCGTCCGAGCCGGTCCGGCGTGGAACCCAGGTCTATGCCTACCGCGATCCGAGCATGGCGACGGAGCCGTCCGTGCCGCCCGCGTCCGGTGCTCAGCCGGCTCAGCCCGCCATGCCGAGTGCGCCGCCGACATCTGGGGCTCCGCCTCAAGCCGTCACTCAGACGCCGGGTAGTCCGCAGGTGCAACCGGCCGTACCGGCGCCGGGGTCGTCCGGGGCGCCGGCGGCGCCTCCTCAGCGTCCGGCCGAGCCGCAGGTCGCCAAGGTCGATCCGCGTGCGGCTCTGCCCGCTGCCGAGACGCCGGGGGCCGAGCGTCCGGCCGCTCCGGCTCCGGCGTTGCCGCCCTCGAATTTCGCCACGCCCAGTCTGCCGCCGGCGGCCGCCAAGCTCGCCGGTCAGGCTGAGCAGCAGCGTCAGGCGGGTGATTTTGCGGGGGCGGCTGCTTCGCTGGAGCGTTCGTTGCGTATTGCTCCGCGCGAGGCGTATCTCTGGAATCGGCTCGCGCGTGTGCGGCTGGAGCAGGGGCAGGCGGTTCAGGCCGGTAATCTGGCCTCGCGCGCCAATGATCTCGCGGGCGGCAAGGAGGACATCAAGCGCGACAACTGGCGCATCATCGCCGAGTCCAAGCGTCGTTCGGGGGATCTCGCGGCAGCCAGTGAGGCTGAGCAGCGCGCGGGGGGGCAGTAGTATTCGAGTGTAGCGGATCAGCACGGAAGTACGAGTTGGCGAAGCGAGATCCCCAGCTTCCATGTTGTGTGAGGCAGTGGATGCATCTTGCCGTAGATTCACTATATGCTGGCAAGCTATATTCCAATTGAGGGCTAACTCGGTGCTCAATCTCACTCCCTTCGGTCGCCGGGCGCTGCGCGATGAAGCTGCGCAGCGCCGGTTAACTCATCTCATTACACACATCTTCATAAGTCATGAGATTCCCTGGCGAATTTGATTCCGGCGGCCACGTCTCTGATGCGCTGCAAACCGAGCCAAATGGTTTTTACACCGGGTTCGCCGTCGCCCTTGCGTCCGAGAAAACCGCCCTGGCGGGCGATCAAGCGCAGCACGTCGTTGAGTCGCGGGGGCTGCTTGGGTACGGGCTTCTTGGCCAGGATGTAGGCCGCTTGCCACTCCTCGGGTTCGAGCAGCAGCGAGGCCTCCAGGTCAGGCACCGTGCGTCCCAGGCGCATCAATCGTGCGATGCGCCATCCCACCACCAGAAACAGCGCGAAAGCGCGTTCCAAGCGCTCGACAGTGCCCAGTTGCAGGGCCTCGACCCGACAGCCTTCCTTGAGCACCAAGAACAGCAACTCGATTTCCCAGCGCGCCCGGTACCATTCGATCAGTTCGACGACGGCCTCGAGCGTGTCGGCTCGACGGTTGGTCAGCAGACGCCATTCGATCGGTTTGACGCCCTTGGGGGCCTCAATTTCACGCGCGATCACGCCGGTGACCTCAAGGTGACCTTGGCGCCGGTCCGAGAGGCTCACCCGCTGCGCATAGAGTTCCTGGCGCACCGTTCGGGCGGTGCGCCCGCGTCCAGGCGGCACGGTGAAGCGCACCTCCCCGAGCGGTTCAGTGTCCAGCACACGTCCCCACAGCTTCTGGCCCTCGCCACCGGGCAACGCGCGGTTATGCTTGGCGCGCAACAGCCAATCGGCGGGGGTTGCCAAATCCCGAGCGCGCACCATCAGGTCCAGTATGTCGGCCTCACGATCGGCCACATAGACCAGGCGGGTGTCGGGCAACTCCCTGGCCAGGTCCGCCACCCGTTCATAGCCTTCTTTCCAGCGCACACTCTCGGGGCCTCCCGGACGCTGGCCGTCGGCGTCTTTTGGCTCGCGGGCCCACATCCAGGCATCCAGGACACCCAACGGTTCGCGCTCGGGCGTCACCGCGTAGGTCGGATGCAGGTACATCCCGCGCTGGGCCTCGTAGCTCAAGGGACCAAGTCCTTTGATCGTCTGGCCGTTGAAGTCCAGCTCCGTGGTGTCCTGCAGACACAGCACCACCGGATAGGCCGCCATGCGCCTCTGCGTGCACTGACGATGCGGCTCCAGAATGTCGAGCCAGTCGTAGCGTTCACTGCCGAGAAACCGATAGGCCGCCTGCGTCTCCGCCCAGCCGTTGCAGGCCCCCGGAATACTCGCCGTCGGATGCTCGGCCAGGCGCTCGATCAAGTGGATCGCACGCCGGTCGCGGCGCGTGTCGCCCAGATCAATCGAGGCCAATTCTTCCGACGCCCAGCCCATCGTGTGCTCCAACATGTCTCAGAAAAACAGTTCTCTATCGTACACCCAGAGTTCTGTGTAATGGGATGGGTTAAGTCCTATGTCACGAAGCACAACCCAACGATTGGCGTTTTGACCGAAGAGATTATTAGGAGCTTTCTTAAAAGCCATCTGCCTAACTTGGTGAGCGTTGAGCAAGGGTTTGTGATTAATGAAAAAGGTGAGCTTTCTAAACAATGTGATATTTTGATCTACGACTCGCAGTCATATGCACCTTTATATAGGATCAATGATATAGTTATTGTTCCTTCAGAATCAGTTCTCGCAGTTATAGAAGTTAAAACGACAATAAATAAGAAATTTTTTCACGGCGCGATTGATTTTTTTAAAAGCTTCGACTGCCTACCGAACGCAAAAAAATACTTATTTATATTCAACTCAAAAAACATAAAAGATATCGGCAGCTACCTGCACTCATATAAGCACGAAGGTGATTATCAGCTTTTCGATCATGATTCTTTTCAGTTTTTGCCAGATGAAATAACTGGAATTAACAAATCTTATCATTTGCGCAAAGATGGCGTGATAGCATGCAGTGATATGATTGGTTATAGCTCTTGGTTCTATGAGGATTTAGAAGGCTCTGAAATAAATGCGCTTCAGCACTTTTATTCTTCAGTCAGCTCTCTCACTGAATCATACATCCATAAAATTATAGAAACATTAAAGCGAAAAATAGAGTTGGCGACAAAAAAATGAAAGTCAAATCTATTTTATCTATTGAATTATTTGATATGTGAAATGCGCATAGTAAGTGCTTCCAGGTGACGCCTGCGCGGCGCACCCAAACCAAAAGCTATGCACCTATTTGTCAGTACGGGCCACAGAAAAATTCCGATGACCGATCACTTCGGCTCTTGCTTGTGCGGTACTGTGAAATTTAAGGTGCAAGGTAAATTCGACAGCTTTTACCTGTGCCATTGCCGCCATTGCCAAAAAGACACGGGATCTGCTCATGCGGCGAATTTATTTTCGCATTCGGCCAAACTGACCTGGAAGTCAGGCGCGGATGCTGTGACTTCCTTTACGCTTCCAGGCACTCTTCACAGCAAAAGCTTCTGTAAGCTGTGTGGCTCCGCCTTACCAAACACTCAGATTCCAGGCTTGCTCGTCGTTCCCGCAGGATGCTTGGACACCACAGTCTCCATATTGCCAACAGCTCACATTTTCACATCCAGCAAATCGTCTTGGGATGCCGAACTCGGGGAAGTGCCAAAATTCGAAGGTCTGCCGGAGTGAGCCACGATCACATAACCAAAGGCGGTTGGCAGACACACCCACGCTGCGCTCCGGCGCCCCGCAAAGCCAAGCGTTAGGTTTTGATCGGATCTATTCATACTTATTAAAAAGGTTCTCTACATTGGATATCCCACGCATCTTCAATATTACCGAAAGCGCCCACCGCATTCACAACCCGCTCACGCCGGAAAAGCTCGCCACGCTCGGCGCCGTGCTGCGCCTTGAACCTGGGACTCGTGTACTCGACCTCGGCAGTGGTTCGGGCGAGATGCTGTGCACCTGGGCGCGCGATTACGGAATCACCGGCATCGGTGTCGACATGAGCCAGTTGTTCAGCCGGCAAGCCAAAGACCGTGCTGAAGAACTCGGCGTCGCCGACAAAGTCGAATTCATTCATGGCGACGCGGCCGGATACATCGCTGACCACAAGTGCGGTGTGGCCGCCTGTGTCGGCGCCACATGGATCGGCGGCGGAGTCGCCGGCACCATCGAGCTTTTGACGAAAAGCCTCGACACCAACGGAATCATCCTCATCGGCGAACCCTATTGGCGTCAATTACCACCAACGGAAGCGGTCGCCAAGAAATGCTTTGCCAATTCCATCTCGGATTTTCACGGACTTCCTGAGCTGATCGCCTCTTTCGACACGCTCGGCTACGATGTCGTGGAAATGGTTCTGGCCGATCAGGAAGGCTGGGACCGATACGAAGCGGCCAAATGGCTCACCATGCGCCGATGGCTCGAAGCCAATCCCGAAGACGATTTCGCGGAAGAGATCCGATCTCAGCTGAACGACGCGCCAAAACGCCACGTCGCCTACACGCGCGAATACCTTGGATGGGGAGTGTTCGCATTGATGGCACGCTGATGAGAGCGACTCAGCCCATGCCGATCACGCTGTAAAAACTCAAGAACGCCCGCGCCTCACCTGGATGCGCTGACGCGCGCCGGCCAACCGGCGACAGGCGAACAAACGCATGGGTTCCGCGCCATACAGAGAACTGCTGAGCGCCATGGCCATCGCGCTCACCTTTGCCGCATTCATTCCCTATGTCCGCGCCATCCTCAGCGGCAAGACCAAGCCCCATGTGTTTTCATGGATCATCTGGGGTTCGACGACTGGCGTGGTTTTTCTGGCGCAGATCGAAGACGGCGGCGGGGTCGGCGCCTGGCCTATCGGCGTGTCGGGCGTCATCACCATACTGGTTGCGTGCCTTGCCTGTTTGAAACGCGCAGACATCACAACCACGAAATCCGACTGGGTGTTTTTCGTTTCGGCACTGTCTTCGCTGCCGCTCTGGTTTCTCACATCCGATCCGCTGTGGGCAGTCGTTGTCCTGACGACCGTCGATGCGCTTGGATTCGGGCCAACGATCAGAAAGATCTATCGCTTTCCGCATTCCGAGTCATTGCTGTTTTTCGCCCTGTTCGCCATCCGCAACATCATCGCCATCCTGGCACTTGAGCATTATTCGGCTACAACAGTGCTGTTCCCAGCCGTCATCGCCATGATGTGTCTGCTGCTGATCCTGGTAGCAGCGCATAGACGGCGGGTACTGCCGAATGTGAACACACGGAACTCGTCGCCTGACGGCTGCGTCGAGATGGACACGCCTCACGCAAGCGAAACGCTAGACCGCCAAATCAATCAATGAAAAGCAATCTCGACAACAAACATTTATTGGAGCATGCCCCGGTCAGTCGGGTCTTTCTGAAATACGCGCTGCCAAGCGTCGTCACGATGGTGTTCTTTGGTGTGCAGAGCCTGGTGGACGGCGTGGTGGTGGGAAACCATCTGGGGCCTGACGCCTTGGGAGGGGTCAATATCATTCTGCCGCTGTTCAGCATCATCATGGTGCTGGCGCTGATCGTCGGCATCGGAAGTCAGGCACTGGTCAGTATGGAGCTGGGGCGCAAAAACCCGGACAGGGCGCAGGACGCAATGTCTACCGGCTTTTACGCGATGGTGGGGATCAGCCTGATTACCACGGTTTTGCTGCTGCTGTTCGGCGAACCATTGACTAGACTGATGGGTGCCGATGAACGGCTGCTGCCGTTCTCTCTTGCCTACCTCAAAGGTCTGGCGCCGTTCATCTTGCCGCTGAGCTTGTGTTTTTATTCCGATGCCATGCTGAAGGCGTTGGGGCATCCCAAGTTTTCGATGGTCATTATGTCGCTGACCATTGTGATCAATGTATTGCTCAGCCTGTATTTTGTGATCGGGCTGGACTGGGGAACGGCCGGAGCAAGCGTGGCCACAGGGGTCGCCTTCACCATCGGATTGCTGATTTCCGGAAGCATGACCTTCAATCCCAGGCAGCGGCTGTCGATGCTGAAAGGCCGGTTCCATCTGCCGCTTTTGCGACAGGCCGCCTACAATGGCTCATCCGAAGGCGTTTCGGAAATGGCGGCCGCGACCAGCATCCTGATCATCAACCTTACCGTCGTGCGTCTCTTGGGCGCCGATGGTGTGGCTGCGTTCACGGCCATCAATTACATCAACCTCATAGGCGTGCTGTTGTTCCTCGGGATTTCGGATGGTCTGATCCCGGTACTGAGCTACAATTACGGAGCCGGACATCACGAGCGGGTCAAACGATTGTTTCACTTTGCCATGGCGGTCAACATGAGCATCGGCGCGATGGTGTTTGTCATATTGCAGGTGTTTGGAAGCCATGTGATCCTGTTGTTCTTCGATAGCGACGAGAGTCAGGCATTCCAGATCGCAATCGATGGCCTGTATCTCTTCGCTTTCGTATTTCTGATCAACGGACTCAATGTACTGATCATCACCTACTTCACCGCGCTGGGTGAAGCCAAGAATTCGCTGATCGTATCCGTGCTGCGCGGATTGGTATTCGTGCTGATCGGTGTGACCGTGCTGCCCATATTCATCGGTATCGACGGCGTCTGGGTGGCAATCCCGCTGGCGGAGTTACTGGCACTGGGAGTGGCGCTCCTGCTGGTTCATGGAACACACAAGAAATTGTTTGGGCATCACATCTAGATCCATGCCGGCCTGACATCCGCACTGACTCGGACGCCCAATGGCGCGGCGCTCCGTCGGGCGCCGGTTACGGCGGACGTTAGCCACGCCCGCGAGGTGGTCGTCGGCCCGATAGCCGCCTGGAATGTGCCTTCAGACATCCCGAGTCAGGTACAGGCCGAGCGCCCGATCAGGCCGGCGACGCCCGTCGATAAGAATCGACTAAAAAGCTTTCACAAAACCGCAGCTTTTCTGCTATTTTCCCCGACCAAACGGCGATCGCCTCGCTCAGGCTACGAACTCAGGCGGATGCAACGCATCCAGTGGCGTCTTCACCCTCTGTCGAAGGAGGTTCGTGCATGATCAAGCCAGTCGGCTCTGATGAACTCAGGCCGCGTTTCGTCTATGACCCCGAGCAGCACCACCGACTCTCGAGCGAAGCCGAGTCGCTGCCCTCGGTGATCGTCAGCTCCCAGGCGGCCGGCAATGCCGTCATGCTGGGCGCCGGGTATTTCAGCCCGCTCGACGGGTTCATGAATCTGGCCGACGCGCTCAGTAGCGCGCAGTCGATGACTCTGACCGACGGGCGCTTCTTCCCGGTGCCGCTGCTCTGTCTGCTGGAATCGGCCGACGCCATCGCCGGCGCCACGCGAATCGCACTGCGTGACCCGAACGTCGAGGGCAATCCGGTACTGGCGGTCATGGATGTCACCGCCGTCGAACAGGTCTCGGACGCGCAGATGGCCCTGATGACCGAACAGGTCTACGGCACCTCGGACCCGAAGCACCCAGGCGTCGAGACCTTCAACAGCCAGGGCCGCACAGCCATCTCGGGACCGATCCAGGTTCTCAACTTCTCCTACTTCCAGACCGACTTCCCCGACACCTTCCGCACCGCCGTCGAGATCCGCCACGAGATCCAGGAGCGCGGCTGGCAGAAGATCGTCGCCTTCCAGACCCGCAACCCCATGCATCGCGCGCACGAGGAACTGTGCAAGATGGCGATGGAGGCGGTCGAGGCCGATGGCGTCGTGATCCACATGCTGCTCGGTCAGCTCAAGCCGGGCGACATCCCGGCCCCGGTGCGCGATGCGGCCATCCGCACCATGGCCGAGCTCTATTTCCCGCCCAATACCGTGATGGTCACGGGCTACGGCTTTGACATGCTCTATGCCGGACCGCGCGAGGCGGTGCTGCACGCCTATTTCCGTCAGAACATGGGCGCGACCCACTTCATCATCGGGCGCGATCATGCCGGCGTCGGCGATTACTACGGTCCCTTCGACGCCCAGACCATCTTCGATGACGCGGTTCCGACCGACGTGCTCGCTATCGAGATCTTCCGCGCCGACAACACGGCCTACTCCAAGAAGCTTGGACGAGTCGTGATGATGCGCGACGCCCCCGACCATACACCGGATGACTTTATCCAGTTGTCCGGTACTCGGGTGCGCGAGATGCTCGGCCAGGGCGAGGCCCCGCCGCCCGAGTTCTCGCGTCCCGAGGTCGCCCAGATCCTCATGGATTACTACCGGTCACTCCCTCAGTCGTAGCCCAACGGAGAGCCAGTCAACTACCCCGCCCAGAAGGGCGGAGCTTGTGTAGAGCAAGCTGAGTTGACCAGCCTAAGCCCGCCTGACCAGGAGGGTCGAAAGGGGCTACGTGTGCAACAGGTCGTTAAGACTCACCGGCGGATGCTTCCTCAGTCCGCCGCTCTGAAAGGTCAGGATCAGGCTGACGAAAGGTAAAGCGTCGAAGGTCTTGATCGCCGTGCAAGCGGGAGCCGGTTGCCCACATTGGCGAGGGGAGCGACCACGCCGCGAGGCGTCGTCCGTCACCAGGCCCTTACGGGCAGAGCCTCGCGGCCCGGCAGGTGGAAAGCCTGCACCTGTTTCCGGCGGCTGAACTGTCGTAGCCGCTATCCCTCCCCGCCCTTAAGGACGGGGTTTCTCGCGGAGGAACTGATTGAGATGATTACCAGCAATCCCTTCATCGAACTATCGGCGGTTATTCCGCCGGGCGTGATGCAGGCCTATGTCGTGTTGATGATCCTTCTGGTCATCGGCGGCACCCTGCTCGACGTCAAGCACAAGAAGAGCGCCCAGTATTTCTTCGAGAAAGGCAAGTCGCTCAAGAAACTGGCCAAGCGCGAAGTCGGCGGCGCCGAGAAGATCGGTCTGGCCGTCAGCACCCTGGCCAACGAAGTTCTGGCCTCGGGCGAGTTCGAGAATCCCGATCGGCGCAAGTCCCACCTGCTCATGATGTATGGCTTCGTCACCTTCGTGGTGACGACCGCGATCCTGATCTTCGGCGTGGAAGGGGAGACCTCGGGTTTCGTGTCCCTGCTCTGGCACCTCGGCGCACTGATGGTCTGCATCGGCGGCTACTGGTTCTGGTTCAAGATCCGCGTCGACGTGCGCTCCGAGGGCCACGCCTGGCATGACGTGCATCTGTCGGATCTGTTCATCGTCTCGCTGCTCTTGACGACGACCCTGGCCCTGGTGTGGTCGCTGCTGGATTCGATGCTCATCTTCGCGCTCTTCATCGCCGCCGCCACCACGCTGTTCGGCACCGTCTACTGGTCGAAGCTGGCGCACATGTTCTTCAAGCCCGCCGCTGCCTTCCAGAAGAAGGTCGCCAAGGCCGACGGCTCGCTCGACAAGCTGCCCGAGATGCCCGAGCTGACCGATCCCATCGTCAAAGAGCGCTATCCGGACATCCCGACCTACATGGGCGAAACCCCGCCCTACATGGGCCTGGGGATCAAGCGCGAAGCGCCGACCCATTACTGATCTCACCGCGCTGAACACAGTCGAGAGAGAAGAGGATCACGAGAATGCCAACGTTCGTCTATATGACGCGCTGCGACGGTTGCGGCCAATGCGTCGACATCTGCCCGTCGGACATCATGCACATCGACACGACCATCCGTCGTGCCTACAACATCGAACCCAACATGTGCTGGGAGTGCTACTCCTGCGTCAAGGCCTGTCCGCACAACGCGATCGACGTGCGCGGTTATGCCGACTTCGCCCCGCTGGGTCACTCGGTGCGGGTGCGTCGCGACGAGGAGAAGGGCGTCATCGCCTGGCGCATCATCTTCCGCAACGGCGAGAAGGACATGAACCTGCTCGCGCCCATCACCACCAAGCCCTGGGGGCAGTGCACGCCCAAGCTCAAGGAGGTGCCGGCGCCGTCGAACGAGATGCGCGACAGCCAGCTGCTGTTCAACGAGCCCAAGTACATTCGTCTCGATGACGGCGGTCTGCATACGCTGGAGTCCAACGGCCTGAAAATGCAAGCAGGGGTGTGCTACTGATGGCTTACAAGACAATCATCGAGGACGGCATCGACGTTCTGGTCGTCGGCGCGGGCCTGGGCGGCACGGGCGCGGCCTTCGAGGCGCGCTACTGGGGTCAGGACAAGAAGATCGTCATCGCCGAGAAGGCCAACATCGATCGCTCCGGTGCCGTGGCCCAGGGTCTGTACGCCATCAACTGCTACATGGGCACCCGCTTCGGCGAGAACAACCCGGAAGATCATGTGCGTTATGCGCGCATCGACCTGATGGGCATGGTGCGCGAAGACCTGCTGTTCGACATGGCGCGTCACGTCGACTCAGCCGTGCACCAGTTCGAGGAATGGGGTCTGCCGCTGATGCGCAACCCCAAGACCGGCGCCTATCAGCGTGAAGGCCGCTGGCAGATCATGATCCACGGTGAGTCCTACAAGCCGATCGTCGCCGAAGCGGCGAAGAAGTCGGCCGACAAGGTCTTCAACCGCATCTGCGTCACCCATCTGCTGATGGACGAGAGCAAGCCCAACCGGATCGCGGGCGCGGTCGGCTTCAACGTGCGCACCGGTAACTATCACGTCTTCAAGTCCAAGACGGTCATCGTCGCCGCCGGCGGTGCCTCCAACATCTACAAGCCGCGGTCGGTGGGCGAGGGCGCGGGTCGCGTCTGGTATGCGCCCTGGTCCTCGGGGTCGGCCTATGGTCTGCTGATCGGCGCTGGCGCCAAGATGACCCAGATGGAGAACCGCATCGTGCTGGCGCGCTTCAAGGACGGTTACGGCCCGGTCGGTGCCTACTTCCTGCACCTCAAGACCTATACGCAGAACGGTCTTGGGGAGGAGTACGAGTCCAAGTGGTGGCCGCAATTGCAGGAGATGGTCGGCAAGGAGTATCTCGACCCTGAGCTTTCGCACCGCACTCATCGCCCGATCCCGACCTGTCTGCGCAACCATGCGCTGATCAGCGAGGTCAACGCCGGTCGCGGGCCGATCCACATGGTCACGATGGAAGCCTTCCAGGACCCGCATCTGGAAGAGATCGGCTGGCACAACTTCCTCGGCATGACCGTCGGTCAGGCCGTGCTCTGGGCCGCGACCGACGTCGATCCGAAGAACGAGAACCCTGAGCTGACCACCTCCGAGCCGTATGTCATGGGTTCGCACGCGACCGGCTGCGGCGCCTGGTGTTCGGGTCCGGAGGACGTTTCGCCGCCCGAGTATTTCTGGGGCTACAACCGCATGACCACGGTCGAGGGCCTGTTCGGCGCCGGTGACGCGGTCGGCGGCACGCCGCATGCGTTCTCATCCGGCTCCTTCACCGAGGGGCGTCTGGCGGCCAAGGCGGCCTGCAAGTACATCGACGACGGCAAGGCCGAGGGCATCCGGGTCTCGGACGCGCAGATCGAGCGGCGTCGCCAGGAGATCTACAAGCCGATGGAGCACTACCGGGTCTATCGCAACGAGATCACCGCCGGTTCGGTCAACCCGAACTACATCAACCCGCGTCAGGGTCTGGATCGTCTGCAGAAGCTGATGGACGAGTACTGCGGCGGCGTGACCGTCAGCTACATGACCAATGAGAATCTGCTCAACATCGGTCTGAAAAAGATGAAACTCCTGGAAGAGGATCTCGAGAAGCTGGCGGCGGAGAACATCCATGAGCTGCTGCGCGCCTGGGAGCTGAAGCATCGTCAGCTCACCTCCGAGGCGGTGCTGCATCACACCCTGTTCCGCAAGGAGACCCGCTGGCCGGGCTACTACTACCGTGGCGATGCCCTGAAGGTCGACGACGAGAACTGGCATGTGCTGACGGTGTCGCGTCGTGATCCGGATACCGGCGAGTACACCATGGAAAAGGCGCCCTGTTACCATCTGGTCGATGCCTGACGGGATCGAGCGTGCCTTGAGATGAAGTCCGGGCTCCCGGCACCGCCGGGGGCCCGGTTTTTTTCGGGACTGAAGGCTCAAACGCCGTAGCTTGAAGACGATTTGATGGTGACATGAACATCAACGATCTGACCGACGACGAAATCATCGAGATCGCGCACCCCCTGTGGGACGATCTCGTCAAGTATTCCAACAAGGGCCAGTACGGCAAGTTCATCAAGAAGTTCTCCTATAACCTGCTGCTGGGCTTGAACGAAGTCGAAATGGGCAAGCAGTTCGCGCACAGCGAGCTGTCGCGCAATCTGGTCGAGGAGCGTGATTTTCTCGGACTCATCCGGCGCGGCGAGCATGTGACGGCGCTCTACCGCGTTCGCAGTACGGCGCGCGAAGGGGAATGGCTGGGACGCATGGTGCTCGGCTATGAGAATGGCGAAGTGCGTATCTTTGCCGCGTCGATCTTCTGATTCCGAGGCCATGATGAAACAGACCATTCGCGACGATACATTCGTCGAACTGAGCTATCGCGTCATCGATCAGAAGACGGGGAACGTCCTGACGGCCGTTGAGTTTCCGCTGGGCTATGTGCACGGCCACAATTCGGTGCTTGATCCGCGCGTCATGGCGGAACTGGACGGTCGGTCGGTGGGCGAGACGATCTCGGTTCCGATCGATTGCAGCGATCTCTATGGGGCGCGTGACGAATCACTCGTCATCACGGATCTGATCGAGAACGTGCCCGAGGAATACCGCGAAGTCGGGATGCAGATCCTGATGGAGAACGAGAAAGGGGAGACCAAGACCTTTTTCGTCACCCGTATGGACGACAGGACGCTGACGATCGACGGCAATCATCCGCTGTGCGGTCGGCAGGTGGTCTTTGAGCTGGAAGTGCTGAGCGTGCGCGAGGCGACGGACGAGGAAATCGCCGCCGGCGGCACCTTGGATCAGGGACCGGACATCGGCGGATCACCGACACGGCCGATCTGACCGGGGTTCGGACTTTACCGCGCGCTGTGAAACAGCTTTCTCATGGCGCCATAGACCTGCTCATAGGTATAGGCGTTCTCGCCCCAGTGAACGAGCGTCTCGTCGTCGGTGCGAAAGGTCAGATAGGGATGTACTTCGACGCCATCGGCCTCGATCTCGGCGAGATCGTCGATGACACCGGCGATGCTCAACGCAATGCCGGCCGTGAGGTCTTCGAGCTGGTCCGGCTCGATACCGGCCTCCTGAAGCTTGATCTTGATGCGGGTGACGATCTCAGCCGTGAATGCGGCTTGCAGATCGTTGAAGGCCGAACTGTCCAGTATCAGTTTCATGATCCGATCGAATCGTGTCGTAGGATGTGGTGAGTGTGGCGAACCGCCTCAGTCGCGATCGATGCGGTTCGCTCCTCACCGCCTCCTACAGAGCGTCCGTTTCCAGACTCAGGGACGCTTTGGAGTCTGATATGTGGCCTCTTTCTGGAACGAATCCCACATGACTTCATAGCCGACGAAGCCCTTTTCATTCGGCTGTTTCTGACGGGTCACGACGAATCGGCTACGGCCATCCGGAACCTGAGGACGGGCTTTTTGTTCGCTCATGCGTGCTGACCTTTGACGGTTGATGGGTCAATGTGTCTATGACAGAGAACAGGCTGAAGCACTATCCGGGTGCGGCAAATCCATGTCAAGCCCCGGATCGCTAGCGCTCGAGTTCCTGGAGTTCGAAGGTCATCGTCTCCAGATCCGCGAAGATCCAGGTCGCCGCCGGCGCGCCGAGTCCGGCCACAGTGCCTGGATTGACGAGCCAGGTCTGGCCGCCCTTCACGTTGTCCAGACGGCGGATCTCCGGCTCGTGGCTGTGTCCGCAGCAGACCAGGTCATGATTGCCGGCACAGGCGAACGCCTCGCCGATGTGCGGATAATGGGTCATGAAGATCCGCCGCCTGGCCAGCGTCAGATCCGCATCGTTGCCGTGATACTGAAGCTGCCCGCCGGACCCGCAGGCCAGACGCGAGATGGAGACCGGATCGCCGAGATTGTTGCCGTGGATCACATGGATCGGCAGTTCCAGCTTGAGCGAGGCCAGCAGCGTATTGGTGCCGATCAGATCGCCGCAATGCAGCACGCATTCGGCCCCGCGCGTCTTGGCCTCCGCGATGGCGGTCGCCAGCATGGGGCCGCGATCATGGCTGTCGGAAACGATGCAGATTTTCATGAGCTTCCGCCTGTCGGGTTCGAGTCCACGGGCGGCAGAATCCGGCGATCGATCAGATAGGCGATGACCTCATCGGCCAGTTCTTCCGGCGTGCGCTCGCCGGCCTGCACCACGAGCTCCGGGGCCTCAGGCGCTTCATAAGGATCGTCGATACCGGTGAAATGCTTGAGCTCCCCGGCACGCGCTTTCTTGTACAGCCCCTTGGGGTCGCGCTGTTCGCACACTTCGAGCGGCGTGTCGACGAAGACCTCGATGAAGTCGCCCTCGCGCATGCTGTTTCTGACGCGCCGACGGTCGATCCGATAGGGGCTGATGAAGGCCGTCAGGGCGATGAGGCCGGCCTCGCAGAAGAGCTGCGCGACCGCGCCGATGCGCCGGATGTTCTCTTCGCGATCGATGGCGGTGAACCCCAGTCCGAAACGCTGGGCGAATTCCTCGCCGTGCGTCTCGCGCAGCATCCCCGTGCTGGCGTTGAGTCCATGACGCACATTGTCCCCATCGAGCACGGCCGTTTTGATGCCGCGTTCCGAGAGCCTGTGGTCGAGTACATTGGCCAGCGTGCTCTTGCCCGAGCCGCTCAGGCCGGTCAGCCAGATCACACAGCCGCGATGGCCGTTGAGACGCTCGCGATCCTCGCGCGAAACGCGGTGCTCGTGCCAGGTCAGATGGACATCGGTCGTCATGCGGAATCCTTCTCTTGGTGTATGAACCCGACTGCGAAGCCGTGGCCGGAGGCCAACGAACGCGCCCGGCATTCTCAAATCCACGCCAATCCATTGTCAATCATCGTCTCGACTGGCCACCTTCACCCGAGGTCGTGATTGACTTCCAGGAACCATGAAATCATGATGGCCCGATCGAAGCCGGAGGTAACGCTACAGGGTTGAGCGCGACCTGTGCTCAAGACCCGCGCTGACACCTGAGATCATGACCGATCTGTCCCACATCCTCGGCCCTGATGGCCGGCTCGCCGACCAGATCCCCGGTTTCACCCATCGTGCCCAGCAGCAGGCGATGGCCGCGCGGGTCGCCGATGTCCTCGAATCCGGCGGCGTGCTCATCTGTGAGGCCGGTACAGGCACCGGCAAGACCTTCGCTTATCTGGTTCCGGCGCTGCTCTCGGAGCGCAAGGTCGTGATCTCGACCGGGACGCGCAATCTCCAGGACCAGCTCTTCCATCGCGACCTGCCGCTCATCCGCCGCGCGCTCGGCGTACCCGTGACCACGGCACTGCTCAAGGGTCGTGCCAACTATCTCTGCCGCCATCGTCTGAACCTGATCCTGGCCGACAGCGCCCGTCTCGACGGCGCCACGCGCGGTCAGCTCAAGCAGATCCGCGACTGGTCTAGCGTCACCCAGCGCGGCGACATCGCCGAGCTGCCGATCCCCGAGGACGCGGCCATCTGGCCCGAAGTGACCTCGACCAGCGACAACTGTCTCGGCCAGGACTGTCCCGAGTTCGGCGACTGCCATCTGGTCGCCGCGCGACGCGAGGCCCAGGACGCCGATCTGGTGGTCGTCAACCATCATCTCTTCTGCGCCGATCTGGCGCTCAAGGACGAGGGTTTTGGCGAGATCCTGCCCGGCGCCGACTGCTTCATCCTCGACGAGGCCCATCAGCTCCCCGAAACCGCGACCGGCTTCTTCGGGATCAGTCTTAGCAGCCGCCAGCTCCTGGATCTGGCGCACGACACCGAACTGGAAGCCATCCGCGACGCCAGGGACGTGCTCGCGCTGCGCGATCGGGCCGCGCATCTGCGCCGGGCCACGCAGGATCTGCGTCTGACGATGGGTGACCGCGACCGGCGCGGTCCCTGGGACGAGCTGGTGGCCGATGCGAGCGTGTCGGAGGCGCTGCTCAGCGTCGCGGAGCGTCTGGGCGATCTGATCGCGGCACTCGAAATCGTCGCCGGACGCGGCAAGGGTCTGGATGCCTGTCTGGAGCGCGCCCTGGATCTGTTCCAGCGCCTGACGCGCATCACCACCGGCGAATCGTCCGATACGGTACGCTGGTTCGAGACGCTCGGACGCGGTTTGCGGCTGCACCAGACGCCGCTGGAGATCGCCGATCTCTTCCGCGAACGCATCGGGCGCGCGGGCACGGCCTGGGTGCTGACCTCGGCGACCCTGGCCGTCGGCGACGGCTTCGAGCACTTCGCCCGCCAGCTCGGCATCGAGCACGCCGAGACGGCGCGTTGGGACAGTCCGTTCGATTATGCCCGGCAGGCGCTCTGGTTCGTGCCGCGCGGACTGCCGCAACCGGCCGAGCCGGACTACAATCGGCACGTCCTGGAGCTGGCGTGCGACGTGATCGACTCCAGTCGCGGCCGTGCCTTCCTGCTCTTCACCAGTCATCGCGCGCTGCGCGAGATCGCCGAGGGTCTGGAGGGGCGTATCCGCTATCCGTTGCTGGTGCAGGGCACGGCGCCGCGCGCCGAGCTGGTCGAGCGGTTCAGAGCGCTTGGCAACGCCGTCCTGCTCGGAACCTCCAGTTTCTGGGAGGGGGTCGATGTACGCGGTGAGGCGCTGTCATGCGTGCTCATCGACCGTCTGCCCTTCGCTTCTCCAGGCGATCCGGTGCTGGCCGCGCGCATCGAGGCACTGCGCAAGGCCGGCGGCAATCCGTTCCGCGACTATCAGTTGCCGCGCGCGGTGATTGCGCTCAAACAGGGGGCGGGGCGTCTGATTCGCGGGTCGGAGGATCGCGGCGTGCTGGTGGTCTGCGATCCCCGGTTGCTGTCGAAGTCCTATGGCCAGACCTTTCTCGACAGTCTGCCGCCGATGGCCCGGACGCGCGAGATCGAGCAGGTCCGGTGCTTTTTCGCCTGAGATGACCGGTTTCAACCTGGATGGCTCAAGCCTATGAGTTTCCTGAAGAATCTGTTCGGGCGCCTGCTGCATGGAAATCGGGTTCGCGCGCGGGACGACGAACGCGATGAGATCGACGACCGCGATTCGTCTTCGTCGCCGTCGGAAGACGACATCGCGAGCGAGTCGGATGAAGACACCAGCGAGGGCGATGGGTCGATCGACCTGGAGTTGCCGCCGATCCGCTTCGACCGCTGGTTCTATCCCTGGCTGCTCGATCTCAGCGCTTTCGCCGATCTGTCGCTGAGTCAGTCCGAGGCCCATGTGCTCGACGCCTTCGAGCAACTGGTCACCGGCCAGAAATCGAGTTCCACGCTGGTTCCGCGCCTGCCGATGGTGATTCCGCAACTGATGCGCAGTCTGAAGGACGAGACCATGACCGGGGCACAGTTGGCGCGCCAGATCACACGGGATCCGGTTCTGGTCGGCGAAGTCATCCGTGTGGCCAACAGCCCCTATTACCGGCGCGCACGCAAGATCTCGAACATCGAGCAGGCGGTCGTGCTGCTGGGGCGTGACGGACTGCATCAGCTCGTCGCGCGCGTGGCCTTCTATCCCATCTTCAACCTCAAGTCGGGGCATGTGACCAATCTGGCCGCCGCGCGCGTCTGGATGCAGTCCGAGCGCTGCGCGCTGGCCTGTCACTGTCTGGCCGAGCAGCGCGGGCAGGATGTGTTCTCGGCCTATCTGGCCGGGCTGGTCGCCAACGTGGGGCTGATGGTCGGGTTCCGGCTCATGGACCAGGTGCTCGACAAACAGCGCGACCCGATCCCGAACTCAGGGGCGTTCTACAGGGTCTTCATCGAGCGCTCCAGACAGTTGTCGCACCGCATCATCGACGACTGGAATTTTCCCGAGAGCGTCATACAGGCCATCGACGAGCAGGCCAATCCGGAGCCGAACGCCGCGCGTTCCTGGCTGGGCGCGATCCTGGACGTCGCCGATCAATATGCCAAACTGAACCTTCTGGTCGAGAAACGGCGGCTTCCCGAAGACGAGGTGGATGCCGCGATGTTCATGTCCGAACCCTGCTATCGCCGACTTTTGATCGATGTACAGAACTGACCGCACCGACGCTCTCCCTGGAACCCCGCGCGTGAGAGGCGAGGCATGATCCTGCGGCTCGTGCTCGTCATCCTGCTGCTGGCGGCGGCTTTGTGGCTGCTCCATCGGCTACGTACGATGCCGCGCGCCTTGCTGGCGCGCCGACTGCGTCAGGCGGCGATCTGGGGCTTGATTGCGGTGCTGTTGCTTGCGGTACTCACCGGACGCCTGAATCCGCTGTTCGCGCTCCTTGGCGCGGCCATTCCGGTGCTGATGCGGTTGCTCGCGTTCCTGCGTCTGGTGCCTGAGCTGCAACAGATCCTGCGCTCGCTCGGGCTCGGGGTGGGCGCTGGCGCCGGTTCGGCCGATGGCGGGGCGGGGCAGGGCGTGCCTCCAAGCTCGGGCACTCTGAGTGAGGACGAGGCGCGCGCCATCCTCGGCGTCGATGCCAAGGCCGATGCCGAGGCCATCCGTGCCGCGCATCGGCGGCTGATGCAGCGGCTGCATCCGGATCGCGGCGGCTCGGATTATCTGGCCGCCCGCATCAATGCGGCCAAACGTCGCCTGCTGGGAGATTGACGACACATGGCCACGGCTCCCAAACCCAAGAGCGCCTATGTCTGCAACGCCTGTGGCGCGCGCTATCCGAAATGGGCCGGACAGTGCCAGGAGTGCGGCGCTTGGAACAGTCTCCAGGAAGTCGCTGAGCTACGCCGCCGTCCGGCCGAGCGCAGCGGCGGCTATGCCGGAGTCGTCGATTCCAACAAGATCGAAACCCTGGCCGAAGTCAGCCCGGAGGAGCGCCAGCGCGTCCAGAGCGGCATCGGCGAGCTGGACCGGGTGCTCGGCGGCGGTCTGGTCGCCGGCTCGGTCGTCCTGATCGGCGGCGATCCGGGCATCGGCAAGTCGACTCTGCTGCTCCAGGCGTGCGCGGCGCTGGCCGCCGAGCAGCCGGTGCTCTATGTCAGCGGCGAGGAGTCACCTCAGCAGATCGGTCTGCGCGCGCGCCGGCTGGGACTGTCCGGCGGCGGCATCCGACTGCTGGCCGAGACCTGTGTCGAACAGATCCTGGCCCACGCCGAGCAGGAGCGGCCACGGGTGATGGTGGTCGACTCGATCCAGACCCTCTATACCGAGACGCTGCAATCGGCGCCCGGCTCGGTGTCGCAGGTGCGCGAGTCGGCGGCGCAACTGGTGCGCTTCGCCAAGCAGCGCGACACCGTGGTGTTCCTGGTCGGGCATGTGACCAAGGACGGCGCGCTCGCCGGGCCGCGCGTGCTCGAACACATGGTCGACACCGTGCTCTATTTCGAGGGTGAGCACGGTGGACCCTTCCGCATCGTGCGCTCGATCAAGAACCGCTTCGGCGCCGTCAACGAGTTGGGCGTGTTTTCGATGGGAGATCAGGGTCTGCGCGAGGTCAAGAATCCCTCGGCGATCTTTCTCTCGCGCCACGATCAGCCGGTCTCGGGCAGTCTGGTGATGGTCACGCGCGAAGGGACGCGCCCGCTGCTGGTCGAGGTCCAGGCGCTGGTCGACGAGAGTCCGCTGGCCAATCCGCGCCGGGTGGCGCTGGGGCTGGATCAGAACCGGCTGTCGATGCTGCTGGCGGTGCTGCACCGGCATGGCGGTATCGGCATGTTCAATCAGGACGTCTTCGTCAATGTCGTCGGCGGGGTGCGCATCGCCGAGACGGCGGCCGATCTGCCGGTGCTGCTGGCGGTGCTGTCGAGCTATCGCGACCGGCCGCTGCCGCTCGATCTGGCGGCCTTCGGCGAGATCGGGCTGTCGGGCGAGGTGCGGCCCGTCCCCAATGGACCCGACCGGCTACGCGAGGCGGTCAAGCACGGCATCCGGCGTGCCATCGTGCCCAAGGGCAACGCGCCCAAGGAGGGCGTCGAGGGGTTGGAGATCACGGTCGTCAGAACCCTGGGCGAGGCGCTGGGGGCGGCGTTCTGAAAGATCCGCCCGTCAGTGCTCGCCACTGGGGATGTGCGTTTAGGGACGCTACACCGAAGCCTCGATCCGCCAGCCGATGGTCTCACCGGCGCACATCGGAACCACCTGACTGTCTCCGAACGCATAGTGCTCGGGCAGGGTCCAGGGATCGCGGATCAGCTTGAGGCGGTCCTGGTTGCGGGGCAGGCCGTAGAAATCCGGTCCATGCCGGCTGGCGAAGCCTTCCAGCCGGTCGAGCGCGCCGGCGCGCTCGAAGACGGCGGCATAGGCCTCCAGCGCGGCATGCGCGCTGAAGATCCCGGCGCAGCCGCAATTGCATTCCTTGGTTCCGATCGCATGGGGCGCGCTGTCGGTGCCGAGAAAAAAGCGCGGATGACCGCTGGTCGCCGCCTCGACCAGCGCCAGCCGGTGGCGCTCGCGCTTGAGCACCGGCAGACAGTAGAAATGCGGCCGAATCCCGCCGGCCAGGATGGCGTTGCGGTTGTAGAGCAGATGATGCGGGGTGATGGTCGCGGCCAGCGTCTCGGGGCCGGAGCGCACGAAGTTCACCGCTTCGGCGGTCGTGACATGCTCCAGCACGATCTTGAGTCCGGGAACCTGATCGATGAGCGGGCGCAGCACCCGCTCGATGAAGATCGGCTCGCGGTCGAAGATGTCGATCGCCTCGTCCGTGACCTCGCCATGCACCAGGAGCGGCATTCCGGCCGCTCGCATCGCTTCCAGCACCGGCTGGAGCCGTGGGATGTCGGTCACGCCGCTTTCGGAATTGGTGGTCGCTCCGGCCGGATAGAGCTTGCAGGCGACCACCACACCACTATCCCGGGCGCGCGCGATCTCGTCCGGGGTGGTGCGGTCGGTGAGATAGAGCGTCATCAGCGGCGTGAAACCGCTGCCCTCGGGGAGCGCGGCGAGGATACGTGCTCGGTAGGCGAGCGCCTGCTCGGTCGTCACCACCGGCGGCTTGAGATTCGGCATGACGATGGCGCGCGCGAACTGGCGCGCGCTGAAGCCCACCACGTCGGCCATGGCTGCGCCATCGCGCAGATGCAGGTGCCAGTCGTCCGGGCGGATGATCTCGATCGCGTCGCGGGATTCCATGGTTCAATCCACCTTGGGTCCGGCGGCGGTGATACGTGGATCGACCTGATCGGCGAACTTGGCGAAGTTCGACGCGAACATGCCCGCGAGCTTGCGCGCCTGGGCGTCGTAGTCGGCGCCGTTCGGCCAGGTGCGGCGCGGATCGAGGATCTCGGCCGGAACGTCCGGGCAGGACTCCGGAATCTGGAGACCGAAGATCGGATCGAGTCGGGTCGGCACACCGTCGAGCCGGCCATCGAGCACCGCGTTGACCATGGCGCGGGTGTGCGGGATGCGGATCCGCTGCCCGGTACCATAGGGTCCGCCGCTCCAGCCGGTATTGATCAGCCACACCTGGGTGCCGTGCTCGGCCAGCCGCTGGCCGAGAAGTTCGGCGTAACGCTGCGGATGCAGCGGCATGAAGGGTGCGCCATAGCAGGCGCTGAAGACGGGCGAGGGTTCGGTGACACCCTTCTCGGTACCGGCGACCCGCGCCGTGTAGCCCGAGATGAAATGATACATGGCCTGTTCGGGTGTCAGGCGCGAGACGGGCGGCAGCACGCCGAAGGCGTCGCAGGTCAGGAACAGCACGACGCTGGGATGACCGCCGAGTCCGGTGTCGCTGGCGTTGGGGATGGCGCTGATGTGATAGGCCCCGCGCGTGTTCTCGGTCAGCGACTCGTCGTCGAGATCGAGCCGCCGGTCCTCGGCGCGCACGGTCACGTTCTCCAGCACGGTGCCGAAGCGGCGCGTGGTGGCATGGATCTCGGGTTCGGCGCTGGGCGAGAGCCGGATCATCTTGGCGTAGCAGCCGCCCTCGAAGTTGAAGATGCCGTTCGGACTCCAGCCGTGTTCGTCGTCGCCGATCAGGGTGCGCGCGGCATCGGCCGAGAGCGTGGTCTTGCCGGTGCCGCTCAGACCGAAGAAGAGTGCGGTGCGACCGTCCGGCCCGATGTTGGCCGAGCAGTGCATCGGTAGCACGTCGCGGAAGGGCATCAGATAGTTCATCACCGTGAACAGCGACTTCTTGATCTCGCCGGCATAGCTGGTTCCGCCGATCAGCACCAGCCGCTTGGCGAAGTTGACCAGGATGAAGGTCTCCGAGCGCGTCTGGTCGAGCGAGGGGATGGCGTGGAAGCGCGGCACGTCGATCACGGTGAACTCGGGCACCAGGGTGTCGAGTTCCTCGGGCTTGGGCTGGATGAAGAGATTGCGCGCGAAGAGGCTGTGCCAGGCGTACTCGGAGATGACCCGCACCGGCATCCGATAGTCGGGATCGGCGCCGACATAGCAGTCCTGGACGTAGATCTCCTTCATTTGCAGATAGGAGGCCAGACGATGATGGAGCAGATCGAAATGGGCCTCGTCGATCGGGCGGTTGATCTCACCCCACCAGATGTGATCGCGGCTGCTCGGTTCCTCGACCACGAACTTGTCGTTGGCCGAGCGCCCGGTGTGATGTCCCGTGCGCACCACCAGCGGCCCCATGTGCGAGACCACACCCTCGTGCGCCCGGATCGCCTGCTCGTAGAGCGCCGGGGTCGGCAGGTTCCAGTGGATGGTGTCGAGGTTGTAGAGGCCGTGATGGTCGAGCGAATGCTCAGTGGGTCGACCAGAGACGCGCATGGGAGGCTCCTTCGGAATGCCGGCTTCGGATGTTCGAACGATCGTGCCGAAGCCTAGCACAATCACGCCTGGCCTCGCGCCGCCGGCATCGCCTCGGATCACGGCCGCGCCGGCGTGCCCGGCGGGCTTCAGCGTCGCCGCAACGAGAATCCGGCGATCACCACGGCCAGCGCGACCAGGACGACCACCAGGGTCGCGAGCGCATTGATCTGGGGTGAGACGCCCATGCGCACGCTCGAATAGATCACCATCGGCAGCGTGGTCGATCCCGGACCGGAGACGAAGCTGGCGATCACCAGATCGTCGAGCGAGAGCGTGAAGGCCAGCAGCCACCCCGAGAGCAGCGCCGGGGCGATCAGCGGCAGGGTGATGCGCAGATAGACCGTCAGCGGACGTGCGCCCAGATCCATGGCCGCCTCCTCCAGCGAGCTGTCCATGCGCGCCAGACGCGAGCGCACCACGACCGCGACATAGGCCAGACTGAAGGTGATGTGGGCGATGGTGATGGTGCTGAAACCGCGTCCGTCCGGCCAGCCGATGGTCTGTTGCAGCGCCACGAACAGCAACAGCATCGACAGACCGATGATGACGTCCGGCATCACCAGCGGCGCGGTCAGCAGCAGCTCCAGTCCGGTGCGGCCGCGAAAGCGCCCATGACGCACCAGGGCATTGGCCGCGAGCGTGCCCAGCACCAAGGCGATGGTGGCGTTGAGCGCGGCGATGCGCACGCTCAGCCAGGCGGCGTCGAGCAACTGCTGGTTGTGCAGCAGCTCGCCGTACCACTTGAACGAAAAGCCCGACCAGACCGTCACCAGCCGCGATTCGTTGAACGAATAGAGGATCAGCAGCAAGATCGGCACATAGAGAAAGGCATAGCCAAAGGCCAGCACGCTCAGCAGCGGCCAGAAGCGTCGTTTCATGTCCGCCCGTCCTCATCGTCCTGTTGCAGCCGCTGCATGAGCACGAAGGGTACCACCAGCACCGCGAGCAGCACGATCGCCAGCGCCGAGGCCAGCGGCCAGTCCTTGTTGGCGAAGAACTCGGTCCACATCAGCTTGCCGACCATCAGGCTTCCGGGGCTGCCGAGCAGATCCGGGATCACGAACTCGCCGACCACCGGGATGAACACCAGCATGCTGCCGGCGACGATGCCCGGCATCGACAGCGGCAGGGTCACGCGCGTGAAGGCGCGAAACGGCCGGCACCCGAGATCCGCTGCGGCCTCCAGCAGGGTCGGGTCGAGCCGGGTCAGGTTGGCATAGAGCGGCAGGATCATGAACGGCAGATAGGAATAGATCACACCGATATAGACCGCCGTCTGGGTGTGCAGGATCTTCAGCGGCTCCTCGATGACGCCGAGCCAGAGCAGAAAGCCGTTGAGCAGCCCGTTGGCGTTGAGCAGCCCGATCCAGGCATAGACCCGGATCAGGAATGAGGTCCAGAACGGCAGGATGATGAGCATCAGGAGCGGAATACGCCGCGACTCGGGTGCGGTGGCGATGGCATAGGCCATCGGATAGCCGAGCAGCAGACAGCCGAGCGTGCCGACCAGGGCGACCCACAGCGAGTTGAGCAGGGCGGCCAGATACATCTCGTCTTCCCCGATCAACTGGAAGTTGCCCAGGTTGAGACGAATCTGGAGCACGCCCTGTTCGATCCACTCCCAAAGTGCGGTGTAGGGCGGCTGGGCGAGCTGCGGTTCGGCCAGACTGATGCGCAGCACGATGACGAAGGGCAAGAGGAAGAACAGCCCCAGCCACAGATAGGGCAGGCCGATGTTGAACAGCCGGCTCAGGCGGCGCTCGTTGCTCACATGTGGAGACTTCATGCCTGCGCTCAGTCGGTCAGGACCACGCCGCTGGTCGGCGACCACTCGACCCAGACCTCTTGCTCCCAGGTCAGCGCCTGCTCGGTGCGCGGCTGGATGTTGGTCAGGGTCATCTCGACCAGGGTGCCGCCACCGGTGCGGAGGCGGTAGATCGACACGTCGCCGAGATAGGCGATGTCCTCGACCACGCCCTGGAGCCGGTTGACGCCGTCATCGCTCGGGGTCTGGCACAGACGCAGCTTCTCGGGCCGGATCGCTACCACCGCCGGGGTGCCGATCGGGTGCGGCTGGAGACTGCGCATCCGCATCAGGCCGCCGAACTGGGCCTCGATCAGGATGTCATCGCCCTGGATCTCGACGATCTTGCCCTCGAACAGATTGACCGAGCCGATGAACTCGGCCACGAAGCGGCTGTTGGGGAACTCGTAGATGGCCGTCGGGGTGTCGATCTGCATGATCTGGCCGGCGTCCATGACCGCGATGCGGCTCGACATGGTCATGGCCTCTTCCTGGTCATGGGTGACGGTGACGAAGGTGATGCCGAGGCGTTCCTGGAGATTGACCAGCTCGAACTGGGTGTTTTCGCGCAGCCGCTTGTCGAGCGCGCCGAGCGGCTCGTCGAGCAGCAGCAGTTTGGGATGCTTGGCCAGACTGCGGGCGAGCGCCACGCGCTGACGCTGACCGCCCGAGAGCTGATCGGGCCGGCGCTTGCGCAGCGGCGTGATCTTGAGCAGGTCGAGCATCTCATTGACGCGCTCGGCGCGCTCGCGGCGCGGCAGCCGGTCCTGTTTGAGCCCGAACTCGATGTTCTGCTCCACCGTCATGTGCGGAAAGAGCGCATAGGACTGGAACATCATGTTCACCGGCCGCGAATAGGGCGGCACGTCGGTGACATCCACGCCGTCGATGTAGATGCGTCCGCTGGTCGGATACTCCAGACCGGCCAGCAGCCGCAGCAGGGTCGACTTGCCGCAGCCCGAACTGCCCAGGAGCGAGAAGAACTCGCCCTGGAAGATGTTCAGGCTGACGTCGTCGACGGCATAGACGTCACCGAACTGCTTGGTGACGCGATCGATGCGCACATAGGGCGCGGCCTTGGGGTCCTGCCAGGGTTCCAGCGGACGGCGATCGGATGGACTGGGCACGCAACGACTCGCCGGCTTACTGGTTGGACTTCAGACGCGTCCACAACCGATTGAGGTTGCGGATCTCGCGCTCGGTGCGCTCATCGGGCGTGAACAGCCGCGCACGGACTTCAGCCGGCGGATAGATGCCGGGATCGTCGCGCAGCTCGGCCTCGATCAGGGGCGTGGCCGCCTGATTGGGGTTGGCGTAATAGACATAGTCCGAGACCGCCGCGATCACCTTGGGGTCGAGCAGGTGGGCGATCAGGGCATGGGCCGCTTCGGGATTGGGCGCGTCCTTGGGGATGGCCATGACATCGGTCCAGAGCACGGCGCCCTCACGCGGGATGCGATAGGCGACCGTCACGCCCTTGCCGGCCTCCTCGGCACGCTCGCGCGCCTGGAGCACGTCGCCCGAATAGCCATGGGCCACACAGGTGGCGCCATTGGCCAGATCGCTGATGTACTGCGACGAATGGAAGTAGCGGATGTGCGGCCGCACGGCCTTGATCAGCTCGGCGGCGGCCTCCAGATCCTCGGGTGCCTGACTGTTGGGGTCCTTGCCCAGATAGACCAGCGCGGCGGCGAACACCTCGGTGGGATCGTCGAGCAGGCTGATACCGCAGCCGGCGAGCTTCGACGCCTTCTCCGGGTCGAAGATCAGCGCCCAGGTATCCAGTGGCGTGTCCTCGCCGAGCGCGGCGCGGACCTTGTCGGGATTGAGGCCGATTCCGGTGGTTCCCCACAGATAGGGCAGCAGATGGGCATTGCCCGGATCGATCTTGGCCAGACTGGCCATGATGGCCGGATCGAGCTGGTCGAGGCCGGGGAGCTTGGCGATGTCGATCGGCTGGTAGATTCCGGCCTCGACTTGACGTGCGGCGAAGGGATGCGCGGTCGGGAAGACCACATCATAGCCGCTCGCGCCGGCCAGCAGCTTGGCCTCCAGCACCTCGTTGGAGTCGTAGAGGTCGAGCACGGGGCGGATGCCGGTGCGTTCCTGGAAGCCGGAGAGCGTCTCCTCGGCGAAGTAGTCGTTCCAGTTGTAGACGTGGACCCGATCTTCGGCCAGGGCGGTGGCGCCGACGGCCAGCAGGAACAGGGACAACAGCAGACGTGGGGTCTTCGTGGCTTGACTGGACAATGGGGTACTCCTCGCGACGAGTCGGGGATGAGATCACAGGGCGCGCGGGGAGGAGGGCGCCCGAACCGGCGGCAATGCTAACGCATGGCGCGGTTGAAGGATATGTCGGATTCGTGACGGCGTGAACGGCCTGGTCGCCGGTGTCACGTGCTGTCCCGCACCATGGCTTCACACGGCTTCCGCCCATAAATCACCGCCAGGGGGTTAGAATAGTCCCATCCGTTCGATCCCGTCGATCGATGCTCGAATTCCATAACCGCTTCCCCGGATTCCATTGACTATGATTTCGCTCCTGGACTATGGCGCGGGCAATGTCCGCAGTCTGCGCAACGCCATACACGCGCTTGGCTTCGAACTCACCGAGATCGAGCGCCCCGAGGATATCCTCAAAGCCGAGCGCCTGATCTTTCCCGGGGTCGGCGCCTTTGGCGCCGCCATGGAGCGCCTGCACCGCTTGGGGTATGTCGAGCCGCTCAAGGAGTATCTGGCCGCCGACCGCCCCTTCCTGGCCATCTGCGTCGGTCTCCAGACCCTGTTCGAGGGCAGCGAGGAGTCGCCGGGCGTTCCCGGTCTGGGCATCATCCCCGGCCAGATCCGCCGCTTCGCCGGTCAGGGGCTGTCGGTGCCGCACATGGGCTGGAACTCGGTGCGCCTGGAACGTCCCTCGCCGCTGTTCGCGCATTACGCGGATGAGAAGTTCTACTTCGTCCACTCCTATCACGCGGTGCCGAGCGCGGAGAACGCCGACTGGCAGCTCGCGATCACCGACTATGGCCAGCCGTTCCTGAGCGCGGTGCAGCGCGGCGCCGTGGCGGCGGTTCAGTTCCATCCGGAGAAGAGCGGGGCGGCGGGGCTGGCACTGCTGCGCAACTTCCTCGCCGCAGACGAAGCGGGTGGCTCCTCGATCGCGGTCCCCCGCACCGGCAGCGAACCGACACGCTTCGCCAAGCGAATCGTCGCCTGTCTCGACGTGCGCGCCAACGATCAGGGCGATCTGGTCGTCACCAAGGGCGATCAGTACGATGTGCGCGAGAAGTCCGGCGATCGCGACGTGCGCAACCTGGGCAAGCCGGTCGAACTGGCCGCGCGCTATTTCGACGAGGGTGCCGACGAAGTCACCTTCCTCAACATCACCGCCTTCCGCGATTTCCCGCTCGCCGATCAGCCGATGCTGGAAGTGCTCAAACGTGCCTCGGAGCGCGTCTTCGTGCCGCTGACCATCGGCGGCGGCATCCGCGCCTTCACCGATGCCGACGGACGTCATTACTCGGCGCTCGACGTGGCGCACGAATATTTCCGCTCCGGAGCCGACAAGGTCTCGATCGGCTCGGACGCGGTCGCGGCCGTGGAAGCCTATCTGGAACGCGGCGGTGTGAAAGACGGGTCGACCGCCATCGAGCAGATCGCCGCCGTCTACGGCAATCAGGCGGTGGTCATCTCCATCGATCCGCGCCGCGTCTATGTCGACTCGCCCGAGGCCACCCGTCACACCGTCGTGGAGACGGCTGCGCCCGGACCCAAGGGCGAGCGCTATTGCTGGTTCCAGTGCACGGTCAAGGGCGGACGCGAGGGACGCGACGTCGACGTGGTCGAGCTGGCGCGCGCCTGCGAGGATCTGGGCGCCGGCGAGATTCTGCTCAATTCCATCGACCGCGACGGCACCGGCGCCGGTTTCGATCTGGAGCTGATCGGTCAGGTCCGCGCGGCTGTCGGCATTCCTGTCATCGCCTCCAGCGGCGCCGGCTGTGTCGAGCATTTCGCCGAGGTCTTCGCCGCGACCGGCGTCGAGGCGGCGCTGGCGGCCGGTATCTTCCACCGCCGCGAAGTGCCGATCCAGGCGGTGAAGTCCTATCTGCGCGAGCAGGGGATCGAGATTCGGAGCTGATGGACATGGCGATGCCGGTCAGATGGCTGGTTGCGATCGTCCTGACAGGGCTGGCGCTGAGTGGCTGCGTCCCCAGCGAGCGGCCCGATGTCTCGACACCTCTCGACCGGGATACGCTGCTGACGACCATCGCGTCCTGCCATCTGTTGCGTGTGGGGCAGACCAACGACGTGGCGGCCACGGACGCCACCGTCATCATAGCCGCTGATCAATACCACCTATCGATCACCGCCATCGTCGAGCGCGCCAATCGCCTGGTCAAGGACTACGAGCCGCGTCCATCCGATCTGATCGCGCACGCCATGGAATCCTGCGACCGGCTGGCCGAATTGACCGGCACGGCGCCTGCGCTGGTGCGTTTCGAGCCGGATGGCACGCTGCGCACCGCCTGGCTGCACATCGATGGCGTGGAGATCACGTCTGGGTTCGCCCAGCGCACCATCACCGAGCTGCGTCTGCGCAAAGCGATCGGGCTGGTCATCAACAGCCCCGGCGGCTCGGTCGACGAAGCGCGCAAACTCGGGCGTTATCTGCGCGCCAACGGCCTGCGTACCGCCGTCGACGACTACTGTGCCTCGGCCTGTATCGATGTACTGGCCGGCGGGGTCGAGCGCTACGCCACCCAGGGCGCGCGGATCGGTGTCCATCAGAGCAAGGTTCCGCAGCGCTACAGCAGTCATGAAGGCGGTCAGCTCTATGTCGCCGATGCCTTCCTCTATCTGCGCGAGATGGGCGTCGACGCCGATGTCGCCATCGCCGCCGCGACCGTGCCCAACAATCGCGTTCTCATCATTTCGCTCTCTGAGGCTCTGGGCGCCCAGCTCATCACCGGCATCGTGGAAGGATTCGAGCAATAGGGGAATGGAACCGCTCATAAGCGTGAACGCATGGCACGGCCTGATCCGCCCGATTGACCCAGTGCGCGACAAGCCCCGCCCTTCAGGGCGTGGAAGGATAGCGCGGAGGGCGTAGCCGTCCTGGGGTTTCAGGTATGATCGAGCCATGCAACGCCTTCAAGCCTACAAGTACGCACTCCGGCCCACGGGTCAGCAGGAGCGGCAGTTGCGCCGCTTCGCCGGATCGTGCCGGTTTGTCTACAACCGGGCGCTGGCGTTGCAGCAGGCGCGTTATGAGCACGGCGAGCCGAAGCTCGGTTACGCGGGGCTGTGCCGGTGCCTCACCGACTGGCGCAACCGCCCGGAGACGGCCTGGCTGGCCGAGGCGCCGGTTCATCCGCTGCAACAGACGCTCAAGGACTTGGAGCGGGCCTATGCCAACTTCTTCGCCCAGCGGGCGGCGTTTCCCCGCTTCAAGAAGAAAGGGCAAGGCGACAGTTTCCGCTACCCCGACCCCAAGCAGATCAAACTCGATCAGGCCAACAGTCGCCTGTTCCTTCCCAAGCTCGGCTGGCTGCGCTACCGCCACAGTCGGGACGTGCTCGGTGCGGTGAAGAACGTCACCGTGAGCCGGTCGGGTGGCCAGTGGTTCGTGTCGATTCAGACGGAGCGCGCGGTCGATCCGCCCATCCCGAACGGCGGCGCCGTCGGCCTCGACCTGGGTATCGTCCGCTTCGCCACGCTCTCCGACGGCACGTTCTACGCACCGCTCAACAGCTTCAAGCGCCATGAAACGACCTTGCGCCAGGCGCAGCAGGCACTGAGCCGCAAGGTGAAGTTCAGCCGCAATTGGAAGAAGGCCAAAGCCCGCGTCCAGAAGATTCATTCCCGGATTGGTAATGCCCGCCGCGACTACCTGCACAAGACCTCGACCACGATCAGCCAAAACCACGCGATGGTGTGTATCGAGGACTTGCCGGTACGGAACATGTCCAAGTCGGCGACAGGGACAACCGAGCAGCCGGGCAAGAACGTTCGGGCCAAGTCTGGCCTGAACAAGTCCATCCTCGACCAAGGCTGGTTCGAGTTCCGCCGCCAGTTGGACTACAAGCTGGCGTGGAAGGGCGGCCGGCTCATCGCCGTGCCACCACGCAACACCAGCCGCACCTGCCCGTGTTGTGGTCATGTGTCGGCCGACAACCGCCGGACGCAAGCCCGGTTCGCCTGTGTGGCATGTGGTTTCGAGGAACACGCCGACGTGGTCGGCGCGATCAACGTTTTAAGGGCGGGACACGCCCGGTTCGCCTGTGAAGTGAGCGGTGCAGTCAGGCCGCCAGCAGCAGGAACCCACCGAAGCGACTCCGGCACGGCTCAATGCCGCGTTTGAGCGCCGTAGGAATCCCCCGCCTTCAGGCGGGGGAGGATGTCAATCATCCCGGTCAGGAACCAACGCAGGCATCCATGTTGCGCGGACTGGCGGCAAGCAAGAGCAGGATCGCGCCGTAGTGACTCGTGCTGCCCGCCAGCACGAAGAGATGCCAGACACCATGACACGCGGGGTACCAGTGGTCGAGGACGTAGAAGAGGATCCCCGCCGTATAGAAAAGGCCGCCCACGAGTAGCCAGTGGAAGACATCCGGAGGCAAGGCGGCGAGCACCGGCGGGAGGGCGAATACGCACAGCCATCCCATCAGTAGATAGATGAGTACGGGGATGATGCGTGGTCCCTGACGCGAGAGCGCGTCGAAGACGATCCCGAAGAGCGCCAGCCCCCAGATGGTCCCGAACATCGCCCAGCCCAAGGTGCCCTTGAGTCCGACGAGCGTGAAGGGCGTATAGGTTCCGGCGATCAGCAGATAGATGGCCTGATGGTCCAGCACCCGGAAGATCTGTTTCGATCGGCCGCTCAGGCTGTGATAGAGGGTGGAGATCAGAAAGAGCAGAAAGAGCGTGAAGACGTAGATGCCGGTGCTCACGATCGCCCGGCCATCGCCCGTCTGCACGGCCAGCCTGACCAGCACGAGGCCGCCGACAAGGGCCAGAGCGGCGCCGATCAAGTGACTCGTACTATTGAAGCGTTCGGTTGGCTGCATATCGGCCTCCATCGACGTCTTGGTGCCGCCCGTTCCTTTCAGGCATCCAGAGGTCGTTCCAGAACCACGCGGAAGGCGATATCCGCCCGACGAGTCGGGGGGGCGATCCGCTGCCACAGATCGTACAGCGGATGGTGGTCATGCAAGCCGGGGCGGAGACTGGCGAACGCGAGCATGTCGCCCAGTACGTCCAGGCTTCCGTTCATATAGGCCTCGCAGATGCGCAGTTCGTCGAGTCGGCGCAGAGCGTTCAACCCCTTTCGATCCTTCACCAAGACCCTGACGGCCGGTTCATCATCGCCGGCAGGGCCAAAGCGATAGAGGCGACCACCCCACAACCGAATCTCCAGGGGGATGTTGAACCGGTCGCCGAATACATGGGTCTGAATCCGCTGATACAGTCTGTCTCGGGTCAATGCCTGAGAAGCCACAGTCGTCTTATTCATCGCGCCTGCCTCCCGATAACCGGGCCGCCCGCTGTCAGTCGCCAACGCCGGCAGACCACCGTCAAATATACCGATCGTGCGTCCACCAATTAAGGATAGTTTGAAGGAAACCGTCGGCACCTTCTGTACGGTATCGCACAGAGAGACAAGGCATCGGTCTATGTGCGCTACCGAACGGAAGGAATCTATTTAATCCGCCTACCCTGTTCAGCGTCACTCGGATATTCACGCGCGTTTCCGATGAGACAGACCGGCGCGACAGCCACCCGTATCGGCCCTGAAACCCTTGTCACGCCATCGATTCCAACACCACTGGAAGGAAAGGCCTATGAACCATCCACGAAAACTGCTGAAGCCCATCCTCGCCGTCGCGGCGGCCTTATCGCTGCTCGTCATTGGCGCACAGGTATTCGCCGCGACGGCGGAAGATCTGGATCGAGACGCCGCGCAGGCGTTGCAGCTCCTGTACAACAGCAATCCGGCGGCCAAGACGATCGGCCAGAACGCGACGGCGATTCTGATGTTTCCAAACGTGGTCAAGGCCGGGCTGGTCTTCGGCGGTAGCTATGGCGAGGGTGTTCTGAGGAAGGGTAACAAACTCGTCGGCTATTACAATTCCGTGTCCGCCTCCTGGGGCTGGCAGGCCGGTGCCCAGTCCTATAGCTATGTCGTCTTTCTCATGAACAACAAAGCCATGAGTTATCTCGACAAGTCGGAAGGATGGGAAATCGGTGTCGGGCCAACCGTCGTCGTCGTGGATGAGGGCCTGGCCAGGAATCTGTCATCGTCGACACTGAAGGACGATGCCTATGCCTTCATTTTCGACCAGAAGGGACTCATGGCCAGTCTCAGTATCGAAGGGACGAAGATCACGCCGATCAAGCGTTGATCTGAAAGGGTACGGTATCGCACGGATGAAGAATGCCTCCGCTTATGTGCGAGACCGTACCGACGGTGTTTGGCAACAGGTCCAGTATGCCGCCTGGGCGATGGGAACAGTCGTTCCGCGCTCAAGGCAGAATCAATTCACTGATCAGGAGCCTCTCATGAACAAAGATCAAGTCAAAGGCCGCTACGAAGAAGCGAAGGGCAAGGTCAAGGAAGTCGCCGGCAAGGCGGTCGGCAATGAATCGCTGGAGATCAAGGGCAAGACTCAAAAAGATGCCGGTAAGGTTCGGGCGGGTGTCGGCGATCTGAAAGAAGAGGTCAAGGACGCCGGCTGATCCATCGGGTCGCGGATCTGCGCTGATAGCTTGGGCAAGTCGGCTGCCGTATGGCAGCCACTTGTCCCAAGCTGTTCGACCCCTTCGATCACTTCAACGGAAGTGCCGTTATGACTATTTCACTGGGCACCGTTCTACTCGTCCTTCTCATCCTGTTGCTGTTGGGCGCGCTTCCAACCTGGCCACATAGTCGTGGCTGGGGTTATGCGCCAAGCGGCGTGATCGGAACCATTCTGATCATTGTGTTGGTTCTCTTCCTGCTTGGCCGCTTGTAACAATTTCAGACCTTCAGGCGGTTTATGAACGATCTCCGCTGAAACACCGCCATCGGTTCAGAGGCCAACTGAATCAACCATCCATAACACCGTCAAGGGAAACATTCTCATGAATCATGATCGCATTCGCAATGGGATTTCTGGAATCACCGCTGCCGGTCTGATCCTCGGCGCATCGCTCACGGGAATCAACACGGCGTCGGCCGGTTCCGATGATGGCTGGTATCCGGATCCCGCTCAGCGTGTCGAGCGATACATCGAGCGGATGGACAAGGATCTCGATCTGACCGAGGCGCAGCAAACGGAGATTCGCAAGATCATGGCCGCTGAACAGGCCCGGCGCGCTCAGCAGCGTGTCGAGACCAGCAAACAGATCGATGCCGTGCTGACTGACGTACAGCGGGCCAAACGCGAGGACATGATCCAGAAGCGCATGAAACGCGATCTGGACCGGATGACCGACCGGCTCGATCTCACCGATGACCAGGTGACCAAGATCAAGGATTTGTTTGATAAACAGCGGGCGAATCCGGAATTGACACGGACTCAACTGCGTGAGGGCATCGAAGCGATCCTGACCGATGAGCAGCGGGCGAACATCAGGGATCGCATGGATTCCGACGACGATTGACAAAGATCGCGGCCGACGCGGTTTCGTCGCGTTCCGGGCGTTCTGCGTCGGCTGAGGTTCTCATTCATCAAAAACCAGGTGGATGCGGCGATGACACAACCAACCACGACCGGCTTTACTGACGACGCGGCTCACCGTCGACGTTTCTGGTCTGCCCATGCGGGCACGGTCTCCCGGATGATCCGGACTCGTGCAAAGGTCGTTCCACGCCTCGGCAGGTCCGGGACAGAGCCGGACGTGAATTGGTCGGAGCAGGCGTTGCGCCTATTGGGCCTGTGTGAGGAATATCAGAGCAGTGCGATCGGCATGGACCATCTGCGCGCGGCGATCCGCCGTGAGCCATACCTGGGGACCATCCTGCAGGCGTCATTGATCGAGATGCGGTATGCTCATCAGTCACTGCGACAAGAGGTTTTGGGTTTTCTGGAAGCATTGGCCGCACACGTCGGGGATGCCGCGTCTGATCTCGATGGCACCCGATAAGCCGCTTATCCACCATCAAAAAGACAGGAGTGTCGATGACCAACCGGATGGATGACTGGAACCACGACGACCCGGAGCCGCCGACGAGCGATCTGCGCCGACGGGCCGAGTCACGACTCGCGACCGAGGAGCCTCTGCCGGGGGACGATGTGCCCGAGCCGGCCAAACGACTGATCCACGAACTGCGCGTGCATCAGATCGAGCTGGAGCTGCAGAACGAGGAGTTGCGCTGCACCCAGGAGGCGCTGGAGCGTTCGCGAACGCGCTATTTCGACCTCTACGACCTGGCTCCGGTCGGGTATCTGACTCTGAACGAGGCGGGACTGATCCAGGAGGTCAACCTCGCCGCCGCCAGACTCCTGGACGACTCGCGTGAGGCCCTGATCGACACGCCACTGACCCAGGTCATCGTCCCCGACGATCAGGACATCTATTACCACTTCCGCCACCAGCTCGGGTCCGCCGGCGAGCCACAGTCCTGCGAACTGCGCCTGCGGCGCGCCGAGGCGCGTCCGGTCTGGGTCCGGCTGGAGGCCGGCCTTGTCCCCGCGACGGCGAGTGACACACCACCCTACCGGATCGTCCTGATCGACATCGATGCACGCAAACGCAGCGAGCAGGAACTCAGCGAGGCCCAATCGCGGCTGCATCTGGTGGCTGAAATCGGCGAATTGACCTTCTGGGAATGGGATCCCAATACCGAAGAGGTGTTCTTTGCCCCCGAATGGTGGCGGCAGACCGGCTATGCCCTGGGCGAATTGCCGTTGCGGCTCAAGGAATGGGCCAGATTACTGCACCCCGAGGATCGGGAGCGGATCCTCGACCATCTGAGCCGCTTCGTCGAGACACCGAAGACGCTCAGCGAGATCCAATACCGACTGCGCTGCAAGGATGGGGGCTATCGCTGGTTCATGGCCCGCCTGACGGCGCTTCCGACGGCGGACGGTCCGCTGGAGCGTGTGCTGCTGGTGCACCAGGATGTCACTCAGAGCAAGCTATCCGCCGATCAGGCGGTCCATCTGGCGCAGCACGACCACCTGACCGGCCTGCCCAGCCGGGCCTTGCTCGATCAGCTGGCCAATCACATGCTGGCGAGCGCGCGGCGCTCCGGTGGCGGACTGGCCGTCCTGTTTTGCGACCTGGACCGCTTCAAGGCGGTCAACGACACCCATGGCCATCTGGTGGGCGACCACCTGTTGCGAGCGGTCGCGCGTCGGCTGCGAGCGGCTTTTCGCGAGGAGGATCTGGTCGCCCGGCTCGGCGGCGATGAGTTCATCGTCGTCCTGGCGAACATCGGGGACGCCGCCGACGCCGCGCTCGCGGCGCGCAACGCCATCGAGGTGCTGACGCCGGCGTACCGGCTCGATGGACTGGAACTGCACTGTCTCTCCAGCATCGGCATCAGCCTGTTCCCACAGGACGGCCAGACCATCGAGGAACTGATCCGGCGCGCGGATCTCGCCCTCTATCAAGCCAAGCGGATCAGCCCTGGTGGCTATCACTTCTCGACCGAGGACTCAACTCGGGGAGCAGGCGGTAGAATTCTTTCCGCACCACCTCGTAGCACTCGCACACCCGAGCCTCCAGACCCGGCCGGTCCACCACGGTGATGTGCCCCCGGCTGTAGCGGATCAAGCCGGCGCTCTGCAATTTTCCGGCCGCCTCGGTCACGCCCTCACGCCGCACCCCCAGCATGTTGGCGATCAGCTCCTGGGTCATGTGCAGCTCGTTGGCGGGCAGGCGGTCGAGACTGAGCAGCAGCCAGCGGCAGAGCTGCTGGTCCACCGTGTGATGGCGATTGCAGACGGCGGTCTGCGACATCTGGGCCAGCAGCGCCATCGTGTAGCGCAGCAGCAGCGGTTGCAGGGTGCCGCAGCGACGCCCCCCGGAGCGTGCGCATTCCTGTTTGAGCGCGCGACCCTTCAGGCGATAGGCCTGACCGGCGCTCTGCACCACGGCCCGATTCGGCACGGCGCCGCCCCCCATGAAGAGGGCGATGCCGACGATGCCTTCGTTGCCCACCACGGCGATCTCAGCCGAGGCGCCATTCTCCATGACGTACAGCAGCGAGACGATGGCGTTGGTGGGGAAATAGACATGGTTCAGTTCCACGCCGGGCTCGTACAGCGCCATTCCGAGGGGTAGCGGGACCAGTTCCAGCTCCGTGCTCAGACGCTCGAATTCAGCGTCACGCAGGGCGGCGAGCAATTGGTTCTGTCGCGGGTTCGGGGGCGGCGGGTTGGGCCTGATGGGCATACGTTGTCTCCAAGACGGACCGGCCGGAGTCGGACCCCGCAGACTTCAGCCGTGGCGACAGCGCGCTGTCGAGACGGCTTTCGTCCGCTGGCGTACAGAGCCAGTGTAGTCGTTTCGGCAACGATTCGCCCAGCAGTCGGCCAGCGTCCGTCAGGTCGCGACAGGCTCGGACACGACCCTGGTGATCGCGGTGCTCAACGACCGAGGAGCCGGTCATACATGGTCTCCGCCCTCCCGTAACAGCCGCAGGCGGCGGCTTTCAAACCCATGCGGTCGAGCACGGTGATCTCCCCACGACGATAGTGAATCAGCTTGCGCTCCTGCAGTGCGGTCGCCGCCTTGGTGATCCCGACACGACGCACCCCCAGCAGTAGGGCCAGACCTTCGTGCGTGACATGGAAGCGGTCGCCGTGTATCCGATCCTGGGTCATCAACAGCCAGCGGGCGAGGCGCGCCTCCACCAAGTGGAAGCGGGTGCAGACGACCAGCAGATCGCCCTGGTTCATCAGCACTTCGAGATAGCGGTCGAGCAGCGTGTGAAGGGCGTCGCTCCGGAGCAGCGCCTCGCCGAATTGCTCGCGGCTCATCCGCCACGCCGGCCCCGCCGCCTGCACGACGGTGTGCAGCAGCGTCACCTCGACCCCCAGGATGAGCGGCGTCCCGATCATGCCTTCATTCCCGACCAGACGAACCTCGAGTCCGGCGTGATCGGCGGGCGGGGTCATCAGGGACAGCACGCTGTCCGTGGGGAAATAGACCTCACGCAGCCGATCGCCCGGTTCGCTGATCACCGTACCCCGGAGCAGTTGGACGGAATCGCCATTGGCCTCGATCAGCCGCCGGTCCTGATCGGGCAGCGCGGCCAGGAGACGATTGACCGTCGGGACGGTGTTCTTCGCGGATTCAGATGGCACGCGCATGTTCCTCGGTAACCCGGTGTGTGGCGAAGAACGGACGGAACAGGCCGACCGCGATGGATGATGAATACGCGAAGTCACCGCTCCGGTCTGTGCGCCGGCAAACATAGCGCACACAGTCGATGCGGGCATGACCGCGCATGGCGCGCCCAAAACGCTTTTCTATGTGTGCTAGCGAACAGACGCCCGTCAGGGCCGGGACTACCCTGGCACATACCTCCCATGCTTCCGAAAGGAGAAACGCCATGCCGCTCATTACATTAGTCATCACACTGGTCGTCGTTGGATTGATCCTGTGGTTGGTCAACAACTACATCCCCATGGACGGAAAAATCAAAAGGATATTGAATGTTGTCGTCGTGATTGCTGTGATCCTCTGGCTGCTTTCGGTCTTTGGACTCATGCCTTCACTGACCGGCATGCGGGTCGGTTAATCGCTTGGCAAACGCTGATTTTCGATTTGAGAGGACATGAAAATGAATGCCATCAAGATTACCGCGATCGCCTTTATCATTGCCGGCGGACTGGGCTTGGCGTATGGCGGTTTCAATTATACGAAAGCGTCTCAGCAAGCCAATTTAGGGCCGCTCGAACTCACGGTGACTGACCGCCAGTGGGTCGGTATCCCAGTGTGGGCCGGTTTGGCGGCCATCGCACTCGGCGCACTGCTGCTGGCCGTGCCCAGGAAGGGCTAAGTGTTGCCGCGCTGCCGGGAACCATCACGCCCTCCTCTGTAAGGGCCAAGGAGACTGCCATGAATGCTGATACATCGTCGAAAATGGAGGTTCTGACCCGGAAATTGACCCAGGTCGCCGCCTACTATCATCCCAGTACCTGGAAGGCCAAAGGAATCTGGTGGACTGGCGGACTGTTTCTGACCACCTATCTGATTTTCATCGTCATCCTGAGCCTCTATTGGTCGCGCTCACCCGGACTCTATGATGTGCACGAACAGGCGCTGTCTCTGGTCGGTCACGATGAAACCAAACTGGTGACCGGAATGGCCACCACGGCCACGGCCATCCGCATTGGCGAGACCCTGCTCGACAAACCAGGCGGCTATCTGAGCAACGATATCAGCCCGCCCGGCAGGCTCCTAGACAACATTCCAAACTGGGAATTCGGTGCACTGACTGCATGGCGCGATCTGACAAACGCTATGCGCAACGACTTCAGTCGCGCCCAGTCCCAGTCGGTCGAAAACAAAGATCTGGAGATCGCGCAACCCCAGTCCAACTATCAATCGGACTCCTGGATTCTGCCCTCCACCGAATCGGAATACCGCCGCGGCATCGACGCGCTCTACCGTTACAACCAGGGACTCTCAGACGCGGGCACCGTGCATGCCCAGTTCTTTGCCCGTGCCGACAATCTGACCACCTATCTCGAAGTGGTCGAGAAACGCCTCGGAAGTCTGGCGCAGCGTCTGTCTTATGCCGTCGGTCAGATCCGTCTCGATACCGCTTTGGCCGGTGATCCGAACGCCCGCCAGTCGACGCCGGCTCCCGCCCAGACACAGACCAAGACGCCCTGGATCAAGATCGACGACATCTTTTTCGAGGCACGCGGCTATACCTGGGCCTTGCTGCACATTCTGCAGGCGATGGAGATCGATTTCGCTCCCGTGCTCAAGGACAAGAATGCCGAGGTCTCGTTGCAACAGATCACCCGTGAACTGAAAAACACCCAGAACTTCATCTGGAGTCCGTTGATTCTCAACGGCACCGGATACGGGCCGATTTCGAATCACTCACTGGTGAGTGCCTCCTATATCTCACGGGTCAATGCCGCGATCACCGATTTGCGCAGCCTGTTACAGAAGGGCTGAACCGGGGCGCCCCCCCAGGACAGCGCGAGCATGAATCAACGAATCCAATCCAGAGGACATCGATATGAGGATCATGCAGCAGGCGGTTTTGATGGCCATGGGACTGACCCTGACAGCCGGAATTCAGGCGCTGGCCGGTGCGCAGACGCAATATGAGGTGCCGACACGACTGATACCCGCCGGTGACGCGGTGATGCAGATGGCCGAAACATCGAAGGAATGGGCCATTCGCCCAGCCGAAGAGGTGAATCCGCTGATGCAATCCACAGATACGACCATTAGCCCGAACGTGCCGCCATTGGACACGCGCTCATCGGAAATCAAAAATGATGGCGGCATTCGTTATGTCTCGGGCGGTGTAGGTGAAAGCGAGCGCCGCGAACTCGATGCCTTGGCCAGTGAATTCAATCTGCATCTGATGTTCGCGACCCAGGGTAGCGGTGAGTATCTCTCGGCGGTGCAGGTAAAAATTCTGGACACGCATGATACCCCGCTGCTGACGGTTCTCTCGAAAGGCCCCTGGTTCTACGCGCAACTCCCGCGCGGCCGCTATACCGTGGAAGTCATCCCCACCGGCCATCGAGGTGAAGGCCAGACTCAGCGCAAAGCGGTGAATATCGATGGCTCCGGTCGGTCCAGGCTGGATTTCTACTGGACCAAATAGTGTTGTATTCCGGCAATCCGCCTGGTGAATGACCCATAACAGGAGAACGTCATGTCGAAGTCAAGAGATGAATATATCGCCGCCATGAAGAAACAGCTCGACGAATGGAGCGAGCATATCGCTGACCTGGAGAAAAAGGGACATAAAATCAAGGAGGATGCCAGAGTGGAGTATGAAGAGCATCTCGCCGCGCTGCATACCAGGCGTGCGGAAGGCGAGAAGAAGCTGGCGGAGATGCGTGCGGCCACCGAGAGCACCTGGGAACAGGTCAAGCTGGAAACGGACAATGTCTGGGAGGCTTTCAAGGATTCGTATCAGGCGTTCACGGCCCATTTCAAATAGCCGACGTGCAGGCCAAACGGCCTGACGGCAGACCGCACGTCCCGAATACCTCTCCGGACATCGGGTCCGGAGAGGGTCTCGTTTCGAGAGGGAGTCTCCGCATTTGAACATCCGCACTCCGGCGATACCTGAGATCCTGGTCAATCTGCTGGGACGACTCCCCGGTCGCCGCCGGACCAGTCCATCCATCGATAGCGAGTCGCCGTTGCGACTGGAGTTGTTCAGCGCGGCCCAGATGGAGCAGCACGGCCAGGTGCTCGCGGCCTCGCACGTCCTGATGCGCGGGCATCCGCCGGATCGCCTCGTGGCACGTCTGAACGCCAACGAAAAGATCCTGACCGAGGTCTGCCGGCGGCTCATGGCGGCCGTGACCGAGAGCCGCCGGATCGCCCCGGCCGGGGAATGGCTGCTCGACAACTTCTATCTGATCGAGGAGCAGATCCGCACCGCCCGGCGGCACCTGCCCAAGGGCTACAGCCGCGAGCTGCCGCGTCTGCGCGATGGCCCCTCGGCGGCCCTGCCGCGCGTGTATGACCTGGCGCTGGAGGTCATCGCACACGGCGATGGCCGGGTCGATCCCGAGAACATCCGCCGCTTCGTCGCGGCCTATCAGCGCGTGACCGTGCTGCGGCTCGGCGAGCTCTGGGCGTTTCCGATCATGCTGCGACTGGCGCTGATCGAGAATCTCCGCCGCGTGGCGGTCCGCCTCGCCGCCGGTCGGGTCGACCAGGATCTGGCCGATGGCTGGGCCGATCGGATGCTGGCGATGGCCGAGAGCGATCCTAAGAATCTGATCCTGGTGATCGCGGACATGGCGCGCTCGAATCCGCCGCTGTCGGGCGCCTTCGTCGCCGAGCTGGCGCGCCGGCTTCAGGGGCAGAGTGCCGCGCTGGCGCTGCCGCTGACCTGGATCGAACAGCAGCTCGCCGAGTCGGCGCTGACGATCGAGCACCTGGTGCACGTCGAGATCCAGCAGCAGGCCGCCGATCAGGTGTCGATCAGCAACAGCATCGGCAGTCTCAGATTTCTCGGGGCCATGGACTGGCGCGCGTTCGTCGAGACCATGAGCCTGGTCGAGTGTACCCTGAACGATGATCCGGGCGGACTCTATGCCCGCATGGATTTCGCCACCCGTGATCGCTATCGGCATGTGGTCGAGACCATCGCCAAGCACAGCCGATTGTCCGAAACCGAGGTCGCGCGTGAGGCGATCGGATTGGCGCAGTCCGGTGCGGCCTCACGCGAAGCGGATGGGCGCGCGGCGCATGTCGGCTATTACCTGATCGATCGTGGACGGCCCCAGCTCGAACAGCGGGTGGGCGCGCGGTTTTATGGCCTGGAATCACTGAAACGGCTGGGCCTCCGCTCGCCGCTGGTGCTCTATCTCGGCGGGATCGTTTTACTCACGGCCGGCTTTTCCTGGGGGCTGCTGGCGCAGGCCGACGGGCTTCCGGGCTGGCTGCTGCCGCCACTTGCGATCCTGGCGATGCTCGGCACCAGTCAACTGGCGGTCGCGCTGGTGAACTGGCTGGCCAGCCTGCTGGCCACGCCCTATCCGCTGCCGCGTCTGGACTGCTCCACCTGCATTCCGCCGGAGGCCCGCACCCTGGTCGTCGTACCGACCATGCTCGGCAGTGCGCGCGGGATCGAGACCCTGATCGAAGCGCTGGAAGTGCGCTTCCTGGCCAATCGCGATGCCTGTCTGCACTTTGGTCTGCTGACCGATTTCCGTGATGCGCCCACGCCGACGCTGCCGGGCGATGCGGAACTGATGCAGTCGGCGGCGCAGGGCATCGCGGTGCTGAATGCCAAATACCCCTGTCCGGACGGCGAGACCTTCTTCCTGTTCCATCGCCCGCGTCGCTGGAATCCGGGCGAAGGGCTCTGGATGGGCTATGAGCGCAAGCGCGGCAAGCTGATGGATCTCAATGCCCTGCTGCGCGGTGTCGATGACGTCTCGGGATCGAATCCCACAGACCCCGAGGAACCGGCGACGCACTCCAGTGCACGCTTCTCGCTGATCGTCGGTGATACCCGTATCCTCACGAACGTGCGCTATGTCATTACGCTGGATACCGATACCCAGCTTCCGCGCGACGCGGCCCACGAGCTGGTCGGCGCGATGGAGCACCCGCTGAACCGGGCGCACTTCGACCCGAAACTCGGGCGCGTCAGCGAGGGCTACGGCATCCTGCAACCACGGGTGGCGGTGAGCCTTCCCGGTGCGAACCGCTCCCGCTTCGCTCGCCTGCACGGGCAGGACGCGGGCATCGATCCTTATACCCGAGCCGTTTCGGATCTCTATCAGGACTGGTTCCAGGAAGGCTCCTTCATCGGCAAGGGCATCTATGCGGTCGCCGCCTTCGAGCAGGCGCTCGACGATCTCTTTCCCGAGAACCGCATCCTCAGTCACGATCTGCTGGAGGGCTGCTATGCGCGCTCGGGGCTGATCTCGGACGTGCAACTCTACGAGGACTATCCGCTCTGCTACAGCGCGGATGTGAGCCGCCGCCATCGCTGGATTCGCGGCGACTGGCAGATCGCGCAGTGGCTGCTGCCGCGTGTCCCCGGCCGTGACGGTCGGCCGCGCCGCAATCCGCTCTCGATCCTGTCGCGCTGGAAGCTGGCCGACAATCTGCGCCGCAGTCTGGTGCCGGCGGCGCTGACCGCGCTGCTGGTGCTGGGTCTGGTGCTGTTGCCCGAGCCGGGCCTCTGGACGCTGGCGGTGCTGAGTATCCTGCTGGTTCCGTCGCTGCTCACCGCGATTCTGAGCGCACTGCGCAAGCCCGGCGATCTGCGCTGGACGGCTCATCTGCGGGCGGCGATCCAGGATGCCGGCCGGCGGTTGACGCAGGCACTGTTCACGCTGGCCTGTCTGCCCTATGAAGCCTACTTCAGTCTGGATGCCGTGATCCGTACCCTGTGGCGCATGGGCGTCAGTCGGCGCGGCCTGCTCGAATGGGCGTCCTCGGGCGATCTGGAGCGCCACGACCAGCGATTGACCGATGTCTATCGCCTCATGTGGATCGCGCCGGCGCTCGCCCTGATCACGGGCGCGGTTCTGGCGGCACGCGAACCGAGTGCGCTCCTGGTCGCAGCGCCGATCCTCCTGCCCTGGCTGGCCGCGCCGCTCATCGCCTGGTGGATGAGCCGACCGCTGGTGCGGCGCGAGGCCCGGCTGACGACAGAGCAAACGCGGTTTCTCCGCACGGTCGCGCGCAAGACCTGGGCCTTCTTCGAGACCTTCGTCGGGCCGGACGATCACTGGCTGCCGCCGGACAATGTCCAGGAGCATCCGGTGGCCGTGGTGGCGCATCGCACCTCGCCGACCAACATGGGACTCTCGCTGCTGGCGAATCTGACCGCCTATGACTTCGGCTATCTGTCCACGGGCAGACTGCTCGCACGCACGGCGGCCGCGCTGCACACCATGGAGGGACTGGCGCGCCATCGCGGTCATTTCTTCAACTGGTACGACACCCGCTCGCTGGCGCCGCTGGCGCCGCACTACATCTCGTCGGTGGACAGCGGCAACCTCGCCGGTCATCTGCTGACCCTGGAACCTGGTCTGCGCGCGCTGATCGACGCCCCGATCCTCAATCCGCGCTGGCTGGAAGGCCTTGAGGATACCGTGCAGGTTCTGGAGGAAGCGGTCGCGGCCGGTTCCGAGTCCGAGCGTCGAGGCGTGGCGCCCGCCGCGCTCGAAGATGTCCGGAAGATGCTGAACTCCGCACTCCAGTCGCCGCCGATCAGTCTGAACGCCGCACGCGACTGTCTCGGAGCGCTGACGATCCGGGCCGAGACCGCCGCGCTTGAACCGCCGGCACCAGCTGAAGCCGAGGAGGCGCTGACAGCCTGGATGCCGCGTCTGGCGTACCAATGCCGTGCGCTGCTGGATGATCTGCTGGTGCTCGCGCCCCGGTCCACGGACACGCCGGCCGGTCTGTCACTGACACTGCGTCAAGTGGCTGAGCTGGAGACGGACGCCGGCGAGCAACCCGCACGCGAGCGGATCGCCCTGATCGAGCGACTGGCGCGCACCGCCGCCGATCTGGCCCTGATGGACTACGACTTCCTGTTCGACGAAGCGCAGTCGCTGCTGGCCATCGGCTACAACGTCGCCGAGCGACGGCGCGATGCGAGCTATTACGATCTGCTGGCCTCCGAGGCACGTCTGGCCTGTTTCGTCGCCATCGCGCAGGGCCGGCTGCCGCAGGAGAGCTGGTTCGCCCTCGGGCGTCTGCTGACCCGCGCCGCCGGTGAGGCCACGCTCCTGTCCTGGAGCGGCTCGATGTTCGAGTATCTGATGCCGCTGCTGGTGATGCCGACCTATGACAATACCCTGCTCGACCGGACCTATCGCACCGCCGTGGCGCGACAGATCGTCTACGGCAAGGAGCGCGGTGTGCCCTGGGGTGTCTCGGAATCCGGCTACAACGGCTTCGACGCCCAGCTCAACTATCAGTACCGCGCCTTCGGCGTGCCGGGGCTGGGACTCAAACGCTGGCTGGCCGAGGATCTGGTCGTTGCTCCCTATGCTTCGGCGCTGGCGCTCATGGTGGCGCCCGAGGACGCCTGTCTGAATCTCCAGCGACTCGCCGCCGACGGGCTGGCGGGGCCGTTCGGTTTCTACGAAGCCATCGACTACACCCCGTCGCGGCTGCCGCGCGGCCAGACGAGCGCCGTGATCCGCTCCTTCATGGCCCATCACCAGGGCATGACCCTGCTGTCGCTGGCCTATCAGTTGCTCGACCGTCCGATGCAGCGGCGCTTCGCCTCGGCCCCCTCGTTCCAGGCCACGGCCCTGCTGCTCCAGGAGCGCATTCCCAAGACCACCGCTTTCTTCTCGGACACCCACGGCGAGATCACCAGCGAACGTGCGAGCGAAAGCCCGCTGGAGTCGCCGATCCGCGTCCTCGACAGTCCCAACACCCCGCATCCCGAGGTGCAGTTGCTGTCGAACGGCCGCTATCACGTCATGGTGACGAACGCCGGCGGCGGCTACAGCCGCTGGAAGGATCTCGCCGTCACCCGCTGGCGCGAAGACAGCACCCGCGATCACTGGGGCAGCTTCTGCTATCTGCGCGATCTGGAGAGCGGCGCCCTCTGGTCGAGCGCCTACCAGCCGACGCTGACCATGCCGGAGCATTTCGAGGCGATCTTCTCCGAGGGGCGCGCCGAGTTCCGCCGCCGCGATCACGAGACCGAGTCCTATACCGAGATCGTCGTCTCGCCCGAGGACGATCTGGAACTGCGACGGTTGCGCCTGACCAACCGCTCCCGCCGCCGGCGAGTGATCGAAGTCACCAGCTACACCGAGGTTGTCCTGGCCCCGCCGATGGCCGACACCCTGCATCCGGCCTTCAGCAATCTGTTCATGCAGACCGAGATCCTGCATCCGCGATCGGCGATCCTGTGCAACCGGCGTCCGCGCTCAAGCGGCGAGGCGACGCCCTGGATGTTTCATCTGATGGTGGTGCGCGGCGGGCATGACGGCACCGTGGAACCGGCTTCGGAGCCGGAACCGATGGATTCCGCGGCACTCGAACCCTCCTACGAAACGGATCGGATGCAGTTCATCGGACGCGATCGGACGCCGGCATCCCCCCAGGCGCTCGATGAAGCCGGGGCACTCTCGGGCCGCGCCGGTTCGGTGCTGGATCCCATGGTGGCAATCCGGCATCGCCTGATCCTGGAGCCGGATCAGACCGCGACCCTCGACCTCATCTACGGCATCGGCGAGACCCGCGAACAGGCGCTGGATCTGGTCGAGAAGTACCAGGACGAGCGCCTCGCCAATCGCGTCTTCGATCTCGCCTGGACCCACAGCCAGGTGGTGCTGCGCCAGCTCAATGCGACCCCGGCCGACGCGCAGCTCTACGGACGGCTGGCCGGCTCGATCCTCTATACCAACGCCTCACTGCGCGCCGAACCCGGCGTGCTGGCGCAGAATCGTCGCGGTCAGTCCGGTCTCTGGAGTCATGCGGTGTCGGGCGATGTGCCCATCGTGCTCTGTCAGATCGCCGACCGCGCCAACATCGGTCTGGTGCATCAGCTCGTCCAGGCCCATGCCTACTGGCGGCTCAAGGGACTCACCGTGGATCTGGTGATCTGGAACGAGGATCGCGCCGGTTATCGCCAGCAGCTCCAGGAACAGATCCTGGGTCTGATCGCCGCCGGTGTCGAAGCGCATGTGGTCGACCATCCGGGCGGCATCTTCATCCGCCCGGCCGATCAGATCTCGGACGAGGATCGCATCCTGTTCCAGACCGTGGCGCGTGCCATCCTCTGCGACAGCCAGGGGACGCTGGCCGAGCAGTTGGGTCGGCGCGTTCCGCGACCGACGCGGATGCCGCTCCTGAAGCTCGCCGGCAGCCGACCACGGGAGACCGAGCACGCCGAGCCGTTAAACCCGGCGCCAGCCTTCGACAATGGTCTGGGCGGCTTTTCCGCCGACGGGCGCGAGTACGTCATCACCATCACGCCCGGTCAAACGACACCCGCGCCCTGGGTGAACGTCCTGGCCAATCCCCGTTTCGGCACGGTCGTCTCGGCCGGCGGCGGAGCCTACACCTGGAGCGAGAACGCCCACGGCTTCCGGCTCACGCCCTGGCACAACGACCCGGTGAGCGATGTCCACGGCGAAGCCTTCTATCTGCGCGACGAGGTCAGCGGTCAGGTCTGGTCTCCGACGCCGCTGCCCAGCGCCGGCACCACGCCCTATGTCAGCCGGCACGGCTTCGGTTACAGCGTCTTCGAGCACGGCGAAGCCGGTATCGAGTCCGAGCTATGGACCTATGTCGCCCTGGATGAGCCGCTCAAGTACTGGGTGCTGAAGCTGCACAATCGCTCGGATCGACCGCGCCGACTGTCGGCGACCGGCTATGTCGAGTGGGTGCTCGGGGATCTGCGCCCCAAGTCGGCGCTGCATGTCATCACCGAGATCGATCCGGCCAGCGGTGCGCTCTTTGCTCGCAATCCCTACAACAGCGAGTTCGCCGACCGGTTGGCCTTCTTCGACGTGGACGACCCGGCCCGCACCTTTACCGGCGACCGTAGCGAATTCATCGGGCGCAACGGCACCCTGAGCCGGCCGGCCGCCCTGACGCGCACGCGACTGTCCGGACGGGTCGGACCGGCGCTGGATGCCTGCGGCGCGCTTCAGGTCCAGGTCGAGCTGGCGCCCGGTCAGGCGCACGAGATCGTGTTCCGGCTCGGCGTGGTGGGTCGACGCGGTGCCGATGACGCCAGCCATCTGGTGCATCGTCATCGGGGCGCGGCGGCGGCGCGGGCGGCCCTGACGGCGGTGCAGGAGTACTGGGCGCAGACCCTGGGCGTGGTGCAGGTCGAGACCCCGGACCCGGCGCTCGATCTGCTCGCCAACGGCTGGCTGCTGTACCAGACCCTGGCCTGCCGCTTCTGGGCGCGCAGCGGCGACTATCAGTCGGGCGGCGCCTTCGGTTTCCGCGATCAATTGCAGGACGCGATGGCGCTCGTCTATGCCGAGCCGGGGCGGATGCGGGAGCACCTGCTGTTGTGCGCGGGTCGCCAGTTCCGCGAAGGCGATGTCCAGCACTGGTGGCATCCGCCCTCGGGTCGCGGGGTTCGCACACGCTGCTCGGACGACTATCTCTGGCTACCGCTGGCGATCTGCCGCTATGTCCAGGCCACCGGCGACACCGGGGTGCTCGACGAGATGATCCCGTTCCTGGATGGTCGTCTGGTCGAGGGCGAGGACGATGGTTACTACGACCTTCCGGGCCAGAGCGACGAGTCGGCAAGCCTCTACGAGCACGGCGTGCGCGCCATCCGGCATGGTCTGCGGATGGGCGAACGCGGTCTGCCGCTGATCGGCTCGGGCGACTGGAACGACGGCATGAATCTGGTCGGCATCAAGGGCCGGGGCGAGAGCATCTGGCTCGGCTTCTTCCTCTATGAGGTGCTGAAGCGTTTCGCCGAGCTGGCGGTGCTGCGCGATGATGCGCCATGTGCGGAACAGTGCGAACAGGAAGCGGAGCGGTTACGCCGGAGTCTCGAACAGCACGGCTGGGACGGCGACTGGTACCGGCGCGCCTATTTCGACGACGGCACGCCGCTGGGATCGGCGACCAGTCCCGAGTGCCGGATCGACTCCATCGCCCAGAGCTGGTCGGTGCTGTCGGGGGCCGCCGATCCGGCGCGGGCACGCCAGGCCATGGAGGCGCTGGATACGCATCTGGTGCGCCGCGAGGCCGGGCTGATCCAGCTCCTGGACCCACCCTTCGATCAGTCGGCGCTCGAACCCGGCTATATCAAGGGCTATGTCCCCGGCGTGCGCGAGAACGGCGGGCAATACACCCATGCCGCGATCTGGGCGACCATGGCCTTTGCCCGACTGGGCGACCGGACGCGCGCCTGGGAGCTGTTCGACCTGATCAACCCGATCAACCATGGCCGTTCGCCCGAGGGCATCGCGACCTACAAAGTCGAACCCTATGTGGTTGCGGCGGACGTCTATGGCGTCGCGCCGCATGTCGGGCGCGGCGGCTGGACCTGGTACACCGGCTCGGCGGGCTGGATGTATCGACTGATCCTCGAATCCCTGCTCGGGCTGCGACTGGAGGCCGACCGGCTCTCCATCGCGCCCTGTCTGCCGGCGCATTGGGACGGGTTCAAACTGAGCTATCGCTATCGCGAGACGCGCTACGACATCGTCGTCAGGCCGGGGTCAGGGTTGACTCTGGACGGCGTTCGGCAGACTGATCTGTCGATCCCTCTGGTCGACGACCGCTTGCCGCATAGCGTCGAGGTGCGCTTCGACGGTGACCGGATGCATCGATCGTGACCCGAGTGAACCGCACAAGCCGATCGGGAGATCGCTGCCGCAGTTCGGATCATCCAACGCTTGCAATCGGAGAGGCCGATGACGACTCAGACCTATCCCCCGGGTGTTTCCACCTGGATAGCCCGGATCCTGGCCGGTATCGAACTGGTTGGACTCGGCGTCATCGCCGTGGCGACCGTACTGGCCGGTGCGTTGGAAATTGCTGGCATGGTCGCCGGGCATACCGTGACCCTGGCCGATCTGCTTCTGCTCTTCATCTACCTGGAGGTGCTGAGTATGGTGGCCCTCTATCTTGAGTACGGTGCCCTGCCGGTTCGTGTGCCACTCTATATCGCCATGGTGGCGCTCGCACGGCATCTGATCCTCGACACGGATGCCCCTTCGGGCTGGCTCAGCGTCGCCACCTCGACGGCCATATTGGTTCTCGCGGGGGCGATCCTGCTCATCCGCTACGGGCATGTCCGCTTTCCCTACCAAAATCCTCGCGAAAAATAGTCGACCCAAGCGTCGACGGTGGCCGAAGGCCACAAAAATAATATGCCTTTGTTACGCCTGTCTCCGCTCAGCGCCTAGCCCTGTTACGCCCGCGCTCGCTAACCTGTCCAGCCTTGGTCAACAATGCTGAGTGAGGTCATCGTGTACTCCATCCTGCTCGTCATCGTGCTGGCGTTGCTGGTGTATCTGTCGGTCGCCCTGTTGCGGCCCGAGCGGTTCTAGCCATGAGCATCGTCAGCGCTCTCATCCTTCTTGCCCTGTTCGGCCTCTGTTTCCTGTTCATTGAATGGGAGCATCACCTATGAATGAAGTGCTGCTCATCTACGCCGCTGCATTGCTGCTGGCCTGGCCGTTGGGGCGCTACCTGGCGGCGATCTATTCGGCGACACCGACCGCGCTTGATCAGGTATTCGGACCTGTCGAGTGGGTGATCTACCGTGCCATCGGCGTCGATCCCCTTGCCCCGATGAGCTGGAAAGCATACGGCAAGGCGCTACTCAAGCTGCACCTGATCATCGCGTTGATCGCGCTCGTGATCCTGGTGCAGCAGGGGTGGCTGCCGGCGAACCCGGATGGCGTCGAGGGAATGTCTTGGGATCTGGCGTTGCATACCACGGCGTCGTTCATCACCAATACCAACCAGCAGCACTACTCGGGTCAGGCGCAACTGTCCTATTTCGCGCATCTGGTCGCCATCGTCAGTATGCAGGTGATCACACCGGCGGCCGGTATCGCGGCTCTGGTCGCTATCCTGCGCACGGCGTTCACGCAGCGCGATACAACCGCATCGACCCCGGAAGGCGCCGTATCGGTCGGAAACTTCCACGCCGATCTGGTCCGCGCCATTGTCCGGGTGATGCTGCCGGTGGCCTTCATCACCGCGCTGCTGCTCGCCTGGCAGGGTGTGCCCAACACCTTCATGGGCGCGCGGACCGTCACCCCGCTCGATAGCAGTGCCGGACTTGTCGAGCAGCGTATCCCGGTCGGCCCGGTAGCGCCCATGGTCGCGATCAAACAGCTGGGCACCAACGGCGGCGGCTGGTACGGCCCCAACAGTTCCGTGCCGCTGGAGAACCCGACGCCGGTGTCCAACTTCGTCGAGACCATCGCCATCGTACTGATCCCGATGGCCCTGGTGTTCATGGCCGGTTATCTGACCGGTCGGCGGCGATTGGCGATCCTGGTGATGGGTGTGATGCTGTCCCTGTCGGCGCTCCTGACGGGCATCAATATCTGGTCGGAGAACCAACCCAACGCCGCCTTTGCCGGCCTCGCGGCCGATGGCCCGAATCTGGAAGGCAAGGAGGTGCGCTTCGGCGCCACGGCCACGGCGCTCTGGGGCAGCTTCACCACCCAGACCTCCAACGGCTCGGTGAACGGGATGCATGACTCCTTCAACCCGCTGGGCGGCGCCGCGACGCTGATGGATATGTTCATCAACGCCACCTTCGGCGGGGTCGGCGTGGGGCTGATCAACTTCCTGCTGTTCCTGCTGCTCGCGGTGTTTCTCGGCAGCCTGATGGTGGGCCGCTCACCGGAAGTCTACGGTCGCGCGCTGGAGGCCAGGGAGATCAAACTGATCTGCATCGCGCTGCTGATTCAGCCGTTGCTCATTCTCGGCCTGACCGCTACGGCGGTGGCGATTCCGGGTCTGGCGCAGAACTCCAACCCCGGCTTCCATGGTCTGAGTCAGGTGCTCTATGAGTACACCTCCGCCTTCGCCAACAACGGATCCGGCTTCGAGGGGCTGGGTGACGATACGGTCTGGTGGAACCTCAGTTGTGCCGTGGCGCTGATCCTGGGCCGCTTCATTCCGATCCTCGCACCGCTGGCGCTGGCCGCCCACCTGGCGGGCAAGCGCGTTGCGCCCATGACCTTGGGCAGCCTGGCCGTGGAAACGCCCACCTTCGCCGTGCTGACCCTGGGCGTGATCCTGATGTTCGCGTTGCTCAGCTTCTTCCCGGTTCTGGCCCTCGGCCCGGTCGCCGAGTTCCTGTCACTGGCGAACTGATGCCTTGGAGAATGAATCATGAAACGTCAGCGCAACGCATTGAAGTTACTGGATGCCCAAACTCTGGTCCGCTTGGCGGGTGAGTCGCTGCGGCGGCTCCACCCGCGCCGGCTCGCGCACAACCCGGTGATGTTCGTGGTCGGGGTCGGTACCCTGGTGACCCTGTGGCTGACCGGCACCGATATCATCGCTGGTCGCCCCTGGGGCTTCGATCTCGCCATCACTCTGACGCTGCTGTTCACCCTGCTCTTTGCCAACGCCGCCGAGGCACTGGCGGAGGCGCAGGGCCGGGCGCAGGCCGAGAGCCTGCGCTCCACACGGAAACAGCTCGTGGCCCGGCGCGTTCGGGGGGACGATGAAGAGTCGGTGCCCGCCACCGCCCTGCGTCGCGGCGACCGGGTGCGCGTCCTGGCGGGCGAGCTGATTCCCGCCGACGGCGAGATCATCGAGGGTGCCGCCAGCATCAACGAGTCGGCGGTCACCGGCGAATCGGCGCCGGTACTGCGCGAGGCCGGCACCGACAACAGCGGCGTCAGCGCCGGCACCAAGCTGCTGACCGACAGCCTCCTGGTCGAGGTGACGGTGGAGTCTGGCCAGTCGCTGCTGGATCGCATGATCGCGCTGGTGGAGAGCGCCAAGCGGCAGAAGACGCCCAACGAGATCGCACTCACCGTGCTGCTGTCCGCGTTGACCATGGTGTTCCTGATCGTGGTGGCGACCCTGGTGCCCTTCGCCGCCTTTGTCGGCGCCGAAGTCTCGGTACCTGTACTGGTCGCGCTCCTGGTCTGCCTGATCCCCACCACCATCGGCGGGCTGCTGCCGGCCATCGGTATCGCCGGCATGGATCGCGCCATGCGGGCCAATCTGGTGGCCAAGTCGGGCAAGGCGGTGGAGGTGGCCGGCAACATCGACACCCTGCTGCTGGACAAGACCGGCACCATCACTCACGGCGACCGCCAGGCCAGCGACTTTCTGCCCTTGGCCAGGATCGCTCCTGAGCAGCTGCGCGAGGCCGCTATGCTTTCGTCACTGGCGGATCCCACGCCTGAGGGCAAATCCATCGTTGCGCTGGCGAAGAGCCGTGGGGCGACGGCCGAGGCCGACCCCAAGGCGCGCGTCCTGGCATTTTCCGCCAAGACCCGCCTCTCCGGCATCGACCAGCCCGACGGCCGTCGTATCCGCAAGGGCGCACCGGATGCCATACGCCGCTTCGTCACCGAGAATGGCGGCTCCTACCCGGATGAGACCACTGCGCTGGTGGAACGTGTGGCGCGTGGCGGCGCGACGCCGCTGGTGGTCGCGCAGGACGATCGGGTGCTCGGCGTCGTACCCCTGTCCGACATCATCAAGACCGGCATCAAGGAACGCTTCCAGCGCCTGCACGCCATGGGCATCCGCACGGTGCTGATCACCGGCGACAATCCGCTGACCGCCGCCGCCATCGCCGCCGAGGCCGGCGTGGCGGACTACATCGCCGAGGCCACGCCGGAGGATAAGCTGGAGTACATCCGGCGCGAACAGGCCCAGGGACGCCTGGTGGCCATGATGGGCGACGGCACCAACGACGCGCCCGCCCTGGCCCAGGCGGATCTGGGGCTGGCGATGAACTCCGGCACCCAGGCCGCCAAGGAGGCGGGCAACATGGTCGACCTGGATTCCGACCCGACCAAGCTGCTGGAGGTGGTGGAGATCGGCAAGCAGTTGCTGGTCACACGCGGTGCGCTGACGACCTTCTCACTGGCCAACGACGTGGCCAAATACTTCGCCATCCTCCCGGCCATTTTCGTCGCCAGCGTACCGGCCATGCAGGCGCTCGACATCATGCAGCTCAACAGCCCGGCCACGGCGGTGCTGGCGGCGGTGATCTTCAATGCCCTGGTGATCCCGGCGCTGATCCCCTTCGCCCTGCGCGGGGTGCGCCTCCGACCGGTCAGTGCCGACGCGCTGTTGCGCCGCAACCTCTTGATCTACGGTTTGGGCGGACTGGTGCTGCCGTTCCCGGCGATCAAGCTCATCGATCTTGGTCTTGGCTTGGTGATGTAGGAGGTCGTCATGAATCACACCCAATCCGTTGCCCGGACATCCCCCGCAACGCCTGTCGCACACTGGCTCCAGGCGCTACGCGGCGCCTTGGTGCTGATGGTCCTGTGTGGAGGTCTGTACCCGCTCTTTACCGTGGCGATCGGTGCCGCCCTGTTCCATGTTCAGTCGACCGGCAGTCTCATCGAACGCGACGGCCAGATGATCGGCTCGGCGCTGGTGGGGCAGCCGTTCAGTGCGCCAGGGTATTTTCACGGCCGCCCCTCGGTCGCCGGGTACGATCCATTCGCCGTGTCCGGCTCCAATCTGGCACCGAGCAATCCGACGCTGCGCGAACGGGCCTCGGTCAGCTCAAGCGCCGTTTCCGCCGCCAACGGCGTAGCACCGACGGCGATCCCCGTCGATCTCGTCGCCGCGTCCGGGTCGGGCATCGATCCGCACATCAGTCCGGCCGCCGCCGAGATCCAGATCGACCGGGTCGCCGCCGCACGCGGACGGCCGCGTTCAGAGGTCGCGGCCCTGGTGGCGGCGCGGGTGGAGCGCCCGGTGCTGGGCGTTCTGGGACAGCCGCGCGTCAATGTGCTCCAGTTGAATCTGGCACTCGACGCCCTCGGCCCAGAGGCCGGCCTAACGCCATGAACGCGACAGCGGACGACCGGCCAGATCCGCAGGCCCTGCTATCGGCCATCGAGCGCGAGCGACACGGGGCGCTCAAGATCTTCCTGGGTGCCTCCCCCGGCGTCGGCAAGACCTACAAGATGCTGGAGGCGGCGCGCGAGGCACGGCGCGAGGGCGCCGATATCATCATCGGGATCATCGAGAGCCACGGACGGCAGGAAACCGAGGCACTGTGCGAGGGGCTGGAGTCCATTCCGCTGATGCAGATGGCCTATCGCGGGGCCCAGTTCCGTGAGCTGAACCTGGATGCCATTCTCAAACGTGCGCCGGCCGTGGTGCTGATCGACGAACTGGCTCATCGCAACATTCCGGGTACCCGCCACCTGCGTCGTTACCAGGATATCGAGGAATTGCTGGAACACGGCATCGATGTCTGGACCACGGTCAATATCCAGCACCTGGAGAGTCTGAACGATGTGGTCGCGCGCATCACCGGCGTGCGCATGCGGGAGACGGTTCCGGACACCGTGCTCAGTGAGGCGCGCGACGTCGTGCTGGTGGATCTGACGCCCCGCGAGCTGATCGAGCGGCTCAAGCAGGGCAAGGTCTACATCCCCGAGCAGGCCCGCGCGGCCCTCGATGGTTTCTTCAGTCCGACGAATCTGGCGGCACTGCGCGAACTGGCCTTACAGACCGTAGCCGAGCGCATCGACCGGGATGTGCGTGAGGTCATGCGCAGCCAGGGAGTCACGGGTCCGTGGCCGGTACGGGCGCGCATCGTCGTCGCCATCGACGGCATCGGTAACGGTGAGGAACTGGTGCGTCTCGGCCGGCGTCTCGCCGAGCGTCGTCGGGCGCCATGGAGCGCGGTGTTCGTCGATCGCGGCGACACCGGCCCCGAACAGCAGGCCGGTGTCGAGCGCACCTTCGATCTGGCCGCACGCCTGGGGGGCGAAACCCTGACCCTGCGCGGCCATGATCCCGTGGAGGAGTTACTGGCCTTCGCGCGCGAACAAAATGCCACTACGCTGGTGGTGGGGCGTAGCCGGCACCGGCCCCTGGCGGGATTTTTCAGCCAGTCCTTGAGTCAACGTCTGCTGCGTTGCGGCGAAGACTTCGAGATTACGTTCGTTTCCTCACGGGTCGCCCGCGTGCGTCGGCGCCGGCACTGGTTCCGGCGACTCGAACCGATGCGTGACTATGTCTTGACGCTGGCCGTGGTGGCGGCGGCGACCGGCATCGCGGCGGTCATCGAGCCTCTGGTTCCCTTGCCCAACCTCTCGCTGGTCTTCCTGACCGCCGTGTTGCTGGTCGCGGTGCGAACGGCCATCCGCCCGGCCCTGATCGCCGCCGTCCTGAGCGCCGCCGCTTACAACTTCTTTTTCACGGAACCGCGTTTCACCTTGGCCATGCATCGGACGCACGAGCTGGCGACCGTCGGCTTTTTTCTGATCATGGGCCTGATCGGCGGCCAGTTGGCCGGGCGTCTGCGCCACCAGGTGCTCGCGCTGCGCGGTACCAACGAACAGACCCAGCGGCTACTGTCCTTGAGCCGCCGGCTGGCGACCGCCGTCGATCTCCCGACCATCCATCGCGAGTCCACCACGGCGATCGCCGAGCATCTGCACGTCCCGGTCGTCCTGCTCGCACCAGGTGACAGCGGTCGGCTGGCACAGGCAGCCGCCTCGCAGGACGAGGTGGTGCTGAATGACAAAGCCTGGTCGGCGGCACAATGGGCCTATGATCATCGGCAACCCAGCGGTTTTCAAACCCAAACCCTCTCGGCCATCGATTGGCGCTTTCTGCCGCTGGCGATCGAGCAGGAGTGCTTTGGTGTGCTCGGCGTATACCGACCAAATCCGGGCTTCCAGAGTGAACAGCTCGCCGCCATCGACGCGCTGATCACGCAGGTGACCATGGCCATGGCCCGTACCCGCCTGACCACCACTCTGGAGCAGGCCAAGGTCGCCGAAGAGACCGAGCGCTTGCGTTCGGCGCTCCTGTCATCGGTGTCCCATGATTTGCGCACCCCGCTGGCTTCGATGATCGGCGCGGCCAGCAGCTTGCGTTCTTTGGACGAGGCCCTGTCCACGGACGACAGACGCGAGCTGCTCGACTCCGTGATCAGTGAAGGCGAGCGACTCAACCGCTACATCCAGAATCTGCTCGATATGACCCGGCTCGGGCACGGCACCTTGAAACTGGAGCGGGACTGGATCGGCATCGACGACATCCTCAACTCGGCACTGCGACGTACCCGCGAGTTACTGCACCACTGTCGGCTGATCAGACACATCGAGCCGGGCCTGCCGTTGCTCTATGTTCACCCTGCATTGATCGAGCAGGCGCTGGTCAATGTCATCGAAAACGCGGCAAAATTTTCGCCCGAAGGCAGCGAAGTGCGGGTCGCAGCGATGCGCGACGACGGTGAACTGCTGATCACGGTCGCCGATGAGGGACCGGGCATTCCGGCCGATCACCGTGAAAAGGTGTTCAACATGTTCTTCACCGGCGGCGAAGGCGATCGCGGCAAGCATGGCAGCGGGTTGGGACTGGCCATCTGCAGCGGCATGATCGGCGCTCATGGTGGGCGCATCGAGGCGCTGCCGGGGCCGGGCGGCCGTGGGACCACCATCGCCACCCACCTACCGCTGATCGAGCCTCCCGACGACGATAACGAGGAACGCGCATGACTGAAGGCAACGCCTCCGCACGCCTCCTCATCATCGACGATGAGGAACAGATCCGGCGATTCCTGCGCATCAGTCTCAGGAGCCAGGGGTATCAGGTCATCGAGGCGGAGACGGCCGGCAAGGGACTCGAACTTGCGGCGACCCAGACGCCGGACTTGATCGTGCTCGACCTGGGTCTGCCCGATGCCGATGGAAAATCCGTGCTGAATGAACTGCGTCACTGGTCGACCGTGCCGGTCATGATCCTGTCTGTTCGGTCATCGGAGAGCGAAAAGGTCGCCGTGTTGGACGCGGGTGCCAACGACTATGTGACCAAGCCGTTCGGCATTCAGGAGTTCCTGGCGCGTGTGCGTGCGCTATTGCGCCTGCCTCGGGCGACTGAGCGGCCGGATGCCGGAATTTACGATGATGGCTATCTCCATATCGATCTGATCAAGCGTATTGTGTCCGTGATGGGCGAAGAGGTGCATCTCACGCGCAAGGAATTCGCCATTTTCAAGATGCTGGTCTCCAACCCCGGCCAGGTGATCACCCAGACCCAGCTACTGCGCGAAATCTGGGGACCAACGCATGCCGGCGACACCCACTATTTGCGCAACTTCATCGGTCGCATTCGCCAGAAGCTCCGCGAAGACACCGATGAACCGCGCTATCTGCGCACGGAACCCGGCGTGGGTTATCGCTTTCTCGATGGCCGAGGCGATTGAAGGGCGCCGGAGAAAGACCAAGCGCCATCGTCGGTGCCGATAAGAACCGGCTTGCTCCCCTGATCCAGCGTGGCGGACGGAGCCTCCACCGAGCGCCACGACAATGTGCGTCACCGTACAGACAAACGGTGCCGTGAAGACGATCCTGACAGCCGGGCATCGACATCTCCATCGTCGGCTCAGTGGCGTGAACTCCCAAAAAAATGCTGAATCAGGTAACGACAGATGAACACTATCTCTACAAACGCTCTTCTTCTTATCGCCATGACCTCAGTGTTGCTGCTCACGGCCTGCAGCACCGCCTCGAAGCATGAGCCGGCACCATACGTTGCCGCCCCGCAAGCCCCGATGACGCCGATGTATGAGCCAAAACCGGATCGTAATTGATCCATTAATTGTGGCCTTTGTTCGTTTCCGGTTCGCTGTGATCGGCTTCTTCGCCATACTCATCAGCCACACAGGTTCGGCGGGTACAGCCTTGATGCAGCCGATGCTCGATGACGCTCAGGGATCGGTTTCGCGGCCACTTCCACCAGAGTACGCGCTCGACCTGCGGGGGGCCGTCACGCTGCGGATCTGCTTCAACTGGTCATGCGCACGTAGACAGACCATGACCTTTACGTCCAAGGACATGGCGCGCCTGAAAAGATATCTGGCGCTGTGTCCGGGCGCGAGTCTTCACAACCGATTGCAGCGTGTGCGTATCGGCATCTGGCAGATGGAATTGCTGGCACAAACCTATCAGCCGTTGCTGGCCAACGACCTGGCCATCAACGACTCCGAGGCGGAAGTCGAGGGGCGGATGGATTGCATCGACAATGCCAGCAATACCACGACCTATCTGCATATTCTCCGGGATATCCGGGAGTTGGCCGGTTGGACGGTCTCATCGCCCACGGTGCGCCGTCTGTTCGATATCACAGCGGTCCACTGGACAGCCGTCATCCTCGATACTGAAACCGGACAGCCCTGGAGCGTCGACTCCTGGTTCCGTCCGAACGGCCATCTGCCGATGGTCATGCCCCTGTCGAGCTGGAGCGACATGAAGAAGGCTTGGGAGCCGCCCTTCGAACGGCTCAATGTCAGCCCGCGCTCGATCGACGCGCTCTGTGATACGCCGCCGCCTTAAGTTGTGTGACTCGCATCATTCAAGGATGATCAGGATCCGGCCCGCCTGGCTTCCGGCATGACATAAACGACACCGGCCGTCCCGGAGAAAAGGCGATGTATCACGTCCGTGAAGAATTCCGGCGGCACATTGATGCAGCCATAGGAAATACGGTTATCGAGCGGCGTTGGGCTGGCCAGGCGTTGCGGTCGGCGCTGTTTGGGCAGGCTGGTAATGATCGGATGCATGGAGATGGCGTTTTTGTAGTCCAGCCAGAGTATTTCCTTGCCATAGGAATTGCGGCCCATGGCCGTCAGGAAACGACCCGCCGGGGTTGTACGATCGGCGGGAGGGATACGCGACATCGGCATGTCACTGATGCCGGGGGCGACGTCATCACCTTTCCCCATACCCAGCAGCACGGGGGCCGCGCCCTTGAGTTGTCCGTCCACGCTGAAGACATAGACCTTCGCGTTGACCTTATCGACAATCGCGAACGGCATGTTGCGATGGTCTCTTGAAGCGACAACCCAATCCGCCGTCTCCCGTGTCCTGCGCGATGCGCTCTCCGACCCGAAGTCGGCCTGCCAGGTGTGCAATGGCATGGCCGTTTTTGCGTCCGTCACGAACGGAATCTCGGCCTCTTGCGTATGGTTTGCATTGAGCATCGGGTTGGGCCGATGAGCGGCATCGTCCAGCTGCATGGCCAGACGCGGGCCGCATCCGGCAGTCAATAGAACACAACACAGGCTGAGTGCCGTGCCGATCACAGGTCGATCGAGGCTCCTGTTACGAACGCGCGTCCGACGCGGGTAGCCGGTTTCCGGTCGCGCTATGTCGCCTCTTTCCAATGTCTCACCTCCGCAGATGCTCGGCGATAGGGTTGTAACACCGTTAAAGCACAGCCTTATATCCACGGATCAGCTCTCGGGAGCCGCCGCGATCCAGTCAAACATCCCACATCACGTTTTCGTGTTCGGCAGCCGCCGCCGTCAGCAGCTCGATCAGCGGCAATGCCCGATGGGCGAGGCTGACGTGCGGGCCGTCCTCGTCATCACTTGCCGATCTGCGGGTCAGATCCAGTGGGTCGTCCGGTTGCGTCTGAACCGCTGCCTTCAGACGATCCAGTGCAGCCGGCACGTCGTCGGCCATGAGGGCACCGGGCACGTTTCCGCTATGCCCCATCAGCTTGAGCAGGGCGGTGGCGACATCGCCAAACATCGTGATGCTGGCGTAGGCTTTGGTTTCGAATGTGATCAACATGGTCGCTTCAACTCCTGTCTTGATGAATACGTCACCGACGTAGCGCCAAAGGTGGCGGTCAGGCCAATGCCTCGAAACCGGCGATGACATCGAACAGTATCCTGATTCAGTTGCGGCTGGTTTGGACGAGCGACACCGGTTCCGCGATCAGGGCCTGGCGCACCTGTATCAAGCGGTTCGCTAGCCGGTCGCGGTCAGACGGGGACGCAATGCGGCGCTCGGCCGCCTCGGCGATCGCGTCGACTGTTTGTCCGATGGCCCGGCGTCTGTTGGGGCTTGGGGTCGCGCCGGCGATGGTGTGCAGCGCGCCGAGCAGCCGCAACAGGATGGCGACATTGCCTTCGGCGTTCTGCCGGATCTGGTCGAAGGCCACGCCCAGCAGGCTCTCGAAGCTCGGGCCACGGATGATCACGCGCAACGCCCCCTGATCCAGCCAATGGGGAGTCGCGATCCGGCGCGCCGCCAGTCGCGTCAGGATCGCCGCCAGATAGTCCACGCACATCACGGCGGTCGTGGTGTCGTTGATGCCGGGCGACAGAGCCTTCATGGCGACGTCGACGATCTGGCGAATGCCGAAGGCGACATCCTGCTCCACCGTGCGCTGGCGACCGATCACATAGACCGCGTTCAGCCGGACCGTCGTCGACGCGTCCAGATCACCCGGATCGATCAGTGAGATTAGGGGCGTGCCCGCGACGACGAACTCCCCAACGCCGCGCTCCATGCGCAGCAGGGTCTTCAGGCTCCGGGCCAGATCCCGCAGCGCATCGGCGTCGAGGCTCTCGATATAGCCGGTCTTACTGGCCGGGACGGCCGACCAGGGCTGCCCGGCGAGCGCGCTCGCCAGGTCGCCGCCGGTGTTCTCACGTTCAGTCTCTCCCGATGCCTCGGGAAACAGGTGATCCACGGCGGCGAGGGTCTCCAGCGCGGCCGTGGACACGATGCTCGACGCCTGGATGGAGGTCGCAATGTGATGGATGAAGTGGATCAGCACCGCGATCCCGACGAAGGCGAGCATCAGTCCGGCCCATACCGCCAGCGCTGGGACGAAGGCCTCTTCGTCACCGCCACGAATCGTCCGCAGAACCACCAGGCAGTAGGCGAAGATCCCGAGGAAGACACCGAGCACCCATTGGTTGATGCGGTCGCGCATGAAGGTGCGAATGACACGCGAGCTGTACTGGCTGGAGGTCAGCGAGAGCGCCACGAGGGTGATCGAGAACACCAGTCCGGCCACTGTGATCATCGACCCGGCGACGGTCGTGAGCAGACCGCGGGCGCCGGCCGCGCCCGCGCCGAAGAGCAGCGGCCAGCGCGCCGCCAGATGCAGATCGACGTTCATGTCCAGGGTGATCAGAAGGATGGCCAGCACCACGGCATCCACCACCAGCAGTGCCGGAACGAACCAGAAGCTCGACCGCATCGCTTGCCACCCATGCTGGAGTTTCGTGATCATGCTCGGAGATCCTTCCGTAAGGCGCCGGGTTCGTGCGTCTGCCTATGGGTGTCTCATGGGGCGGTCGCTGGTTTGGGCGCCCGCGCCTGCGTGGCGCGGCCGCGATTGACTAATGGAGTGCGCCGGCAGTTCATGCTTTGGCCCAGACGGGCAGCCAATGCACTGGAGTCGAGGGGTTATCTGGTCCGATCGTACCCTGGACCGGAGCCGCCCATCAGGCCGGGATCCATGCCGTAGCCTGGAGCCTGACCGTATCCCGGCCCGTAGCCACCCATCAGGCCGGGATGCCCCATTCCATAGCCCGGAACCTGACCGTATCCCGGCCCGTAACCGCCCATCAGGCCGGGATGTCCGATTCCATAGCCCGGACGCTGACCGTATCCCGGCCCATAGCCGCCCATCAGGCCGGGATCCATTCCATAGCCCGGTCCGTACCCGCCTTGCGGCGGTTGGGCAAAAGCGCTGACGGTCGCCAACGTTCCTATGAGAATAAGATGGGCCGCGTGCAGCGTCGTGCGAAGATTCATGCGTTTCATGGTGAAACTCCATCCGGGTTTTGTTTCGAAGCGTGTCTTCACAACGGGGCAACTGGCTCATCGGCAGTCAACCGCAATCATTGTGATACGGCCCTTATAGGCTCAGTGGCGATGGCTGTCGGTACGCTGCCGCACAGAATGGCCGGTCAGCGGCCTTGCGGATCAGCTCCTTGAGCGGTGTGGCGCGAGCTTCGACGGATTTCACCATCGGGTGATCCAGTGGAAGGCATTGCTCCTGATGGTTGGGCGTCTTGTCTCCTGAGTCATTGCAGCACCCCTATCGCAGCCTGTCGATTAGAGGCTGGACACCCACACCCCGACGCTGAGCATTGCCCCCTTCGGTCCCAGACAGAGCGGCGGGCGGTTCGATGGTCAGGGTCGATGACTCAATGCGCAACTCATGATCTTCACGCAGCCGAAGGTGCAGGACGTGTGGCCTGAGCCGTGCCGGTGCGCTGAAGCTGTAGCAGGTCCGATGCAGGATGCGATAGCGTTGCATGATCCACCTTGCAAGTTCTATTGTGGTCAGCGTGCACTGGGCCGCAGTTCTTCCGGCGCCCTGTTTTCCGTCGCCGCAAGACGAGACCGAACACCCGGCACAGTGACGCCGAACAGGAGGCGAGACTTGATTAGGACAGAGCGAATCTGATGAAAAACAACATACCGGACGCCGCCGCGATGGACACTGGCCTGTCACCCAATCGACCCGAAATGCCGGCCGGCCCGGGCGATGTCCCGGATCGTTGCGCCGATCCGGCTTCCGAGTCCGGCGTCCCGTTGCACCCGCCGCTCTTTCCGATCGTCGGTCTCGGCGCCTCGGCCGGCGGACTCGCCGCCTTCGAGGCGTTCTTTTCGGCCATCCCGCCCGATCTGAACACCGGCATGGCCTTCGTGCTGGTGCAGCATCTGGCGCCCGACCACAAGAGTCTGCTGACCGAACTGGTCAAACGCTATACCGGCATGCGGGTGCAGGAGGTCGAGGATGGCATGCAGGTCGAGCCGGACTGTATCTATATCATCCCGCCCAGTCTCGACATGGCGCTGTTCCAGGGCACGCTGCGTCTGTTGGAACCCACGGTGGCCCAGGGACGGCGGCTGTCGATCGACTTCTTCTTCCGTTCGCTGGCGCTCGATCAGCACGAACGGGCGATCGGTGTCCTGCTCTCGGGCTCCGGCAGCGACGGCACCCTGGGCGCGCGCGCCATCAAGGGCGAGGGCGGACTGGTCATGGCCCAGTCGCCCCAGACAGCGGCCTACGACGCCATGCCGCGCAGCGTCATCGCCACCGGGCTGACCGATTTCGTACTGCCGCCCGCCGAGATGCCGGCCCAGCTCATGGCCTATGTCGCCCATGCTTTCGGCAAGGGGAAGAGACTGAGCAACGCGACCGGCCGGCCCGAGGATGCTCTGAGCAAGATCTGCATCCTGCTGCGCGACCGCACCGGCCATGACTTCTCTCAGTACAAGCAGAGCACCCTGATCCGCCGCACCGAACGGCGCATGGCGCTGCACCAGATCGACCACCAGGGCGATTATGTCCGGTATCTGCAGCAAAGCCCCGGCGAACTCGATGAGCTCTTCCGCGACCTGCTGATCGGTGTCACCAGTTTCTTCCGCGACCCGGAGTCCTTCGAGGTGCTGGAGCGCGACGTCGTTCCGCGTCTGTTCGCCGGCAAACCGTCCGGCGCCCAGGTGCGGGTCTGGGTCTGCGGCTGTTCGACCGGGGAAGAGGCCTACTCCATCGCCATCCTGTTGCAAGAGCACCTCGAGACCCTGAAACAGAGTTTCCGCGTCCAGGTGTTCGCCACCGATGTCGATGCGCGCGCCATCGAGCGGGCACGGGTCGGACGCTATCCGGCCAGCATCGCCGCCGATGTTTCGGAAGAACGTCTGGCACGCTATTTTTCGCGCGATCCCGACGGCGACGGCTACCGCATTCAGAAAGGCATCCGCGATCTGCTGATCTTCTCCGAACAGGATGTGATCAAGGATCCGCCCTTCTCGCGTCTGGATCTGATCAGTTGCCGCAATCTGCTGATCTATTTCAATGGCGAGCTGCAAAAGCGCCTGATGCCGATCTTTCACTACGCACTCAATCCGGAGGGTGTGCTCTTTCTGGGCAACTCGGAGACCGTCGGCGACTCGTTCAGCCTCTTCAGTCCGCTCAACCGCAAGTGCAAGCTCTTTCTGCGGCGCGAGCATGTGTTCGGGGTGCCGGCGCCGGCCATGAGCGAGTTCCTGAGCGCGAACGTCCATGTCAGCCATCCGGCGCCGTCACCCACGCCGCGTGAGCGGCGCACGACCAAGGTCGATCTGCGCGTGCTGACCGAACAGGCTTTGTTGACGCACTACAGCCCGGTGGCCATTCTCGTCAACAGCCGTGGCGACATCCTCCATATCCTGGGCCGGACCGGTCAACTGCTGGAGCTGCCTTCGGGTGACACGGCCACCAATATCCTGAGCATGGCCCGCGACGGTCTTGCCCGCCCGCTCGCCGCCGCCCTGCACCGGAGTGTGGCGCGCAAGGAAGTGGTCCAGGTTCCGGACATCCGGGTCGACACCCAGGGTGACGGCGTTCGCGTCGATCTGACCGTGCGTCCGTTGCGGCCGGATCCGTCCGACAACCATCAGTCGACGAGCCTCTATCTGGTGGTGTTCGAATCCCCGCGCTCCCTGGCCGCGTCGGAACATCTCAGCGAGGGAGAGGAGCCCCAGCCTGAGTCAGAGCGCGATCGGCGCATCGCCGATCTGGAACTGGAACTGCGTGCCAAGGAGGAATATCTCCAGACCACGCTGGAGGAAATGGAAACCGCTAACGAAGAGCTGAAATCGACCAACGAGGAGATGCAGTCGGTCAATGAAGAGCTGCAATCGACCAACGAGGAACTGGAGACCTCGAAAGAAGAGCTGCAATCGGTCAACGAGGAACTGGCGACCGTCAATGTCGAGCTACAGAACAAGGTCGTCGATCTCTCGCGTGCCAACAACGACATGAACAATCTGCTCGCCGGCACCGGCGTGGCCACGCTCTTCGTCGACCATCACCTGCGCATCACCCGTTTTACGCCCACGGCCACCCATCTCATCAAGCTCATCCAGACCGACATCGGGCGCTCGGTGGGGGACATCGTTTCCAACCTGGTCAACTATACTGATCTCGTGGAGGACACGCTGGCCGTGCTCAAGACCCTGGTTCCGCGCGAGCAAGAGGTGCAAACGCAACAGGGCGACTGGTATCTGATGCGCATCGGCCCCTATCGCACCCTGGAGAACGTCATCGAGGGTGCGGTGATCACCTTTGTCGATATCTCCGGTCGTAAACACATGGAAGACGCGCTGCGTTCGGCACGAGCCATGGCCGAGGCGATCGTGGATACGGTGCGCGAGCCCCTGCTGGTGCTGAGCGAGGCCTGGCGGGTGGTATCGGCCAACCGGGCCTTCTACTGCTGTTTCCAGGTCAGTCCGTCCGAAATATTGAATCAGCCGCTGTTCGAGCTGGGCGATGGTCAATGGGACATTCCGGCACTGCGCCGGCTCCTGCTCGAGATCCAGTCGACCGGCGCCTCCTTCGAAGACTACGAAGTCAGCCATGACTTTACCGGCAGCGGGGTGCGCACCATGCGGCTCAACGCCCGCCGGATCGATCCGGGCGACGATCGTGGCGGTCTGATCCTGCTGGCCATTGAGGATCTCGGGGCATATCACGTCGAAGCGAATACGGCAAGCGCTTGAAACACATCGGAGTCCAGGTCACAGGGGAGCGACATGAGCGAACTGCCGAATGATGGAACCGGCCCGAGCGAAGGGTCCGCCGCACTGGATACGGGATTGCGTGAACGCGCCGAGGAACGTTTGCGAACGCGGCTGTATGAACCCCGCGCGCGCCTGACACCCGAGGCGGCCGAGCGGTTGATCCATGAGCTGCGCGTGCATCAGATCGAGCTGGAATTGCAGAACGAGGAACTGCACCGCACACAGGACGAGCTAGAGCTCCTGCACGCGCGCTACTTCGATCTCTACGAACTCGCGCCTGCCGGCTATCTCACGCTGAGCGAAACAGGTGTGATCCAGGAGGCCAATCTCGCGGCGGCTACTCTGCTCGGGGTCGAGCGCCGTCTCTTGACGCAGCAGCGACTGACCCGTTTCATCCATCCAGACGACCAGGACACGCATTACCAGGCACAACGCCGGCTCAGGTCCACGCGCAAGCCCCAGTCCTACGAGCTGCGTCTGCGACGCGAGCAGCCCCGGCCGGCGTGCTGGGTGTCGCTGGAGGTCTGTCTGGTGCCCGAGTCTCAGCCGCCGCCGGCTGGCTCCTGTCGCGTCATCCTGGTCGACATCACGGCGCGCAAGCGCGTCGAGCAGGCGCTGCGCGACAGCCAGGAGCGTCTGCGCCGAGTGACCGAGATCGCTGATGTGAGCTGCTGGGAGTGGGAGCCGCGCACAGATCACGTCCTGTTTCCGCCCGACTGGCACTGGCCGCCCCGCGAGGCGCAGGACATCCGCCCGACCTGTCTCGTCGACTGGTCGGATTGGCTGCACATCGAGGATCGTGTACGAATCCTGGCGCGACTGGCCGAATTCGTCGCCCATCCAACCGACGCCTGCGAGATCCAGTATCGGTTGCGGCGTGGGGATGGGCACTATGACTGGTTCCTGACCCGCCTGATGCCGATCCGCGACACCCAGGGTACCCTGGAGCGCGTGCTGCTGGTCGATCAGGACGTCACCCGCCGCAAGGAATCCGAGGAGCAGGCCATCCGGCTGGCCCAGCACGACCCGCTGACCGGCCTGCCGACGCGCGCCCTGCTCGACCAGCTCGCCCAGCACATGCTGGCCGGCACCCGCCGCGCAGGCACCCTACTGGCGGTGCTGTTTTTCGATCTGGACGGCTTCAAGTCGGTCAATGACCAGTACGGCCATGCCGTCGGCGATCAACTGCTACGGGCTGTCGCGCAGCGGCTACGCACAGCCTTCCGTGCCGAGGATCTGGTCGCCCGGCTCGGCGGGGATGAATTCGTCGTGGTGCTGGCCAATGTGCGGGATATCGAACAGGCCCGGCGCATGGCCCGTCATGCCATCGACATCCTGACACCGGCCTACAGGTTGGATGGACTGGAGCTGGAGTGCGTCTCCAGTCTGGGCGTCAGTCTTTTTCCGCGCGATGGCGACAGTATCCAGACCCTGCTGCAACAGGCCGATCTGGCGCTCTACCAGGCCAAACGCTCGAACCCAGGCGGCTATTGGTTCGCTGGCGATTCAGTCAAGCCATGACGCCCGGTCGACACAGTCATCAGCCAAAGCGCATCGAAACGCCACAATGTGTGCTGAAAAAGTGGATCGATAATGTTCGATCAGGTTTCAATACTCACGATTTACATAATTTGTAATTTTAATAGATCATAATTCCGTAAACTTTCCCCCGCTTCACGCTGGCGGTCTCTGCGTGCCCTTCCTCCAACGAGTACGGCTCAGACCTCCAGACATCCGAATTCCGAGTTGGTAAGCGCCGTCATCATCCTCGGCGTCGCGCTCCCCTGACTGTCTCTGCCGGATTTAGCTGTCTATGGCAACCATCCTAACCGCCGTGGGCTTCATGGCCACGCTCGGCCTGCTGCTCGCCCTGATGTTGGTCATCGCCAACAAACGGCTCTATGTATTCGAAGATCCCCGCATCGACCAGGTCGAGGATCTGCTGCCCAAAGCCAACTGCGGCGCCTGTGGCGAGGCCGGCTGTCGGCCCTTCGCCGAAAAGCTGGTCAAGGGCGAGATCGACCCGGCACGCTGTACCGTCAACGCCAAGTCGATGAACCAGATCATCGCCGACTTCCTGGGCGTCGAGCTGAGTGCGCGCGAGCGCTGGGTGGCGCGTCTGGCCTGCGACGGCGGCGGCAATGTCGCCTATCTGCGCGCCAACTACAGCGGACTGCCGTCCTGCCGCGCCGCCGCACTGGTTTCGGGCGGTGGGCGTGGCTGCACCTGGGGCTGTCTGGGGTTCGGAGACTGTGAGACGGTGTGCGACTTCGATGCTATTTATATGAACCGCCAGGGCATCCCGGTCGTCATCGAAGACAAATGCACCGCCTGCGGCGAGTGCGTCACCGTCTGCCCCAAGGATCTGTTCGAGCTGCATCCGGTCAGTCACCGGCTGTGGGTCGCCTGCAAGAACCTGGAGTTCGGCGATCAGGCCGAGCATCACTGCGAAGTCGCCTGCACCGCGTGCGGGCGCTGCGTCCAGGACTCACCCGAGGGTTTGATCCAGCTCCAGGACAACCTCGCGGTGATCGATTATTCCAACAATGCACTGGCCTCCAAGGTCGCGATCGAGCGCTGCCCGACCGGCGCCATCGTCTGGCTGGAGGCCGATGGAACCGTCGTCAAGGGACGTGACGCGCGCAAGGTGCTGCGCAAGGGGACAAAGGGCGCCTTGCCGGCCGTCTGAGGCTGCGCGAGGTGGCGATGGCCCGCCCGTAAACCGCCGTCAGAGCGGTCGCGGTCGGGCGACTCGACATCGAATCGGTTGTGAGCCGCCGACCTGCGTCCGACGGCTCCCCTTAGAGAATCAACACAGAGAAGGCCCATGTTCGGTAAGAAAGACGAAAAGCAGTTCAAGTACCCTGGCACCCGTATGGCGATGGACGGCAACAGTGCCGTCATCATGTGCGAGCGCGAGGCCTCGGATGCCGCCGGTGCCTATCCGATCACGCCTTCCACCCAGATGGGCGAGTACTGGGCCGAGGAAGTGGCCAATGGGCATCTGAATATCTCGGGCAATCCGCTGATCTTCGTCGAGCCGGAGTCCGAGCACGCGGCGGCGGCCGTGACCGCCGGCATGTCGATGACGGGACTGCGCGCCACCAATTTCTCGTCGGCGCAGGGCGTGGCCTTCATGCACGAATCGCTCTATACGGCGGTCGGCAAGCGCCTGCCCTATGTGCTCAACATCGGCTCGCGCGCCATCACCAAGGCCAGTCTCAACGTCCACTGCGCCCACGACGACTATCACTGTATCGACGACACCGGCTTCTTCCAGGTCTTCGGCAAGAACGCCCAGGAAGCGGCCGACCTGAACCTGATCGCGCGCAAGATCGCCGAGCTGACCCTGACGCCGGCCGCCGTCGGTCAGGACGGCTTCCTGACCACGCATCTGATCGAGCCGCTCAATGTGCCCGAACGCGCGCTGGTCGAGGAGTTCTGCGGCCGTCCCGACGACATCATCGAGTGCCCGACCCCGGCCCAGCGTCTGGTCTATGGCCCGACCCGTCGCCGCGTGCCCCTGGTCTGGGACGTCGACAACCCGGTCAGCTCGGGCACGGTGCAGAACCAGGACGCCTACATGCAGGCGGTCGCCGCACAGCGTCCCTATTTCTTCGATCACATCGGGCCAATCGCCGATCAGGTGATGGCTGAGTACTACGAGCTGACCGGGCGTCGCTATGCGCGCGCTTGCGGCTATCGCTGCGAGGACGCCGAGTACGTGATCGTCGGTCAGGGCAGCATGGTCGTCCAGGCCGAGGCGGTGGCCGACTATCTGCGCGAGACCCGCAAGCTCAAGATCGGCGTCATCAATCTGACCATGTTCCGTCCCTTCCCCGGCGAGCTGATCGGCCGGATGTTGCAGGGCAAGAAGGGCGTGGCGATCCTGGAGCGCACCGACCAGCCGCTGGCCGAGGATCTGCCGATCATGTGCGAAGTGCGCGCGGCCCTGGCCAAGTGCATGGAGAACGGTCTGGCCGGCAAGGGCGAGGAGATCCCCTATGCGCCCTATCCGACCTACAAGGCCGGCGACATGCCGCGCCTCTACTCGGGCTGCTATGGTCTGGGTTCGCGCGACCTCCAGCCGGAAGGACTGATCGCCGCCGTCGAGAACATGATTCCGGGCGGTGCCGGTCGCAAGTTCTTCTATCTCTCGATCGACTTCATGCGCGAAGCGGCCGATCCCAAGGACGAGATCCGCATCCAGCAGTTGAAGGACGCCTATCCGCGCATCGGCGAGCTGGCCCTGCGCGGCAGCGAGAACCCGAACCTGCTGCCCAAGGGCGCGGTGACGGTGCGCATGCACTCGGTCGGCGGCTGGGGCGCCGTGACCACCGGCAAGAACCTGGCGATGACCCTCTATGATCTGCTGGGTTACGACATCCGCGCCAATCCCAAGTACGGCTCGGAGAAGAAGGGGCAGCCGACCACCTACTTCCTGTCGGCCGCGCCCGAGCCGATTCGCCTGAACTGCGAATACACCTATGTCGACGTGGTCCTGAGCCCGGACCCGAACGTCTTCACCCACTCCAACCCGCTCGCGGGTCTGCATCGCGGCGGACGCTTCGTCATCCAGTCGAGTCTGGAGAACGCCGAGCAGGTGTGGGCCAGCTTCCCGCCGGCGGCGCGCAAGTTCATCGTCGACAACGAGATCCGCGTCTATTACATCGACGGCTTCAGGATCGCGCGTGAAGAGGCCTCCAACGCCGAGCTGCAATTCCGCATGCAGGGCAACGCCTTCCAGGGCGCCTTCTTCGCCGCCTCGCCGCTGATGGAGCGTTCGGGACTCAATGAAACCGGTCTGTTCAACGCCATCGAGGAGCAGTTGCGCTCCAAGTTCGGTGCCAAGGGCGAGCGCGTGGTGCAGGACAACCTGCGCATCGTGCGCCGTGGTTTCGACGAGATCGTCGAGATCACCGACAAGCCGCTGGTCGCCGGTCAGCTCCTGACCCGCAAGGCACCGAGCCTGCCGATCATGCTCAAGGCCCTGCCCGAGGGCGACGGCCGTATCTCCGACGTGCATCGCTTCTGGGATCAGACCGGCGCCTTCTATGCCAGCGGCCGCGGCAGCGACAACCTGACCGATCCGCACATGGCCCTGTCGCTGATGCCGGCCTCCACCGGCGTCTATCGCGACATGACCCAGATCCGCTTCGAGTATCCGAAGTTCCTGCCCGAGAACTGTACCGCCTGCGGCAACTGCTTCTCGATCTGTCCGGACAGCGCCATTCCGGGTCTGGTCAACAAGGTGTCCGATGTCTTCGCCACCGCGATCAATCGCGTCGAGCGCGGGATGCCGACCCAGTATCTGCGCCGCGAGACCCGCAACGTCGAGAAGCGTCTGCGCGAGCTGGTCGAGACCGCCGGTGAGACGGCCGACATGCGCACGCTCATGGATCAGGCTGTGCTCGAAACCCTGGCCGCCTTCAGCGGCGAGCCGGAGCAGAAGGCCGTCGCCGAGAAGGAATTCGGTCTGATGATGGAGGCGCTCGGCGACTATCAGTTCGCCATCACCAAGCCCTACTGGACCAATCGCGAGAAGAAGCAGAAGGGCAGCGGCGGTCTGTTCAGCATCACCGTCAACCCCTACACCTGTAAGGGCTGTATGGAGTGTATCGAGGTCTGTAACGACGGCGCCCTGGTCGCTGAGCCGCAGACCACCGAGAGCATCCAGCAGATGCAGAACCGCTGGGCCATGTGGCTGGACCTGCCGACCACCGATCCGGACTTCATCCGCATCGAGGATCTCGACGACAAGGTCGGCGCGCTCGAAACCCTGCTGCTCGACAAGACCAACTACCAGTCGATGGTCTCGGGCGACGGCTCCTGCATGGGCTGCGGCGAGAAGACCGCGATCCATCTGTTCACCGCCACGGTCACGGCGCTGATGCAGTCGCGCGTCAAGAAGCACCTGGCTGAGATCGACGACCTGATCAACCGTCTGGAAACCCACATCCGGCTCAAGCTGGCTTCGGGCATGGATCTGTCCAACTCGGCGGCCATTGCCAAGGCGCTCGACAGCCACAAGGACGCCGATCTGACCCTGTCCGGTCTCTCGGCCGAACTGGTGCACCAGGGCGCCCAGCCGGTCGATCCCGACTGGCTCAAGTGGGTCACTGGACTGCTGGCCAAGCTGCGTCATCTCAAGGCGCAGTACACCGACAAGCAGCCGCGCGCCAACATGGGCTTCGTCAACGCCACCGGCTGTACCTCGGTCTGGGGCGCGACCTTCCCTTACAACCCCTATCCCTTCCCCTGGTCGAACAACCTGTTCCAGGACTCGCCCTCGGTGGCCCTGGGTCTGTTCGAAGGTCACATGCGCAAGATGGGCGAGGGCTTCAAGGCCATCCGTCAGGCACGCATGGAGCTGGATGGGAAGTTCAAGCTGAACGATCCCGCGTGTGAGCTGAGCTATTTCGGCTGGAAGGACTTCAGCGACGAAGAGTGGCTGCTGTGTCCGCCGGTGGTCGCGGTCGGCGGCGACGGCGCCATGTATGACATCGGCTTCCAGAACCTGTCGCGTGCGCTCATGTCCGGCACCCCGGTCAAGATCCTGGTGGTCGACACGCAGAGCTATTCCAACACCGGCGGTCAGTCCTGTACCTCGGGCTTCGTCGGTCAGGTCGCCGACATGGCGCCCTACGGCAAGCAGTGGAAGGGCAAGACCGAGATCCGCAAGGAGATGGGCCTGATCGGCATGGCGCATCGCTCGGCCTTTGTGCTCTCCAGCTCGGCCTCGCACCTGACGCACCTGCTGGAAGGCTACATCGATGGTCTGAACGCGCGCCGTCCGGCCCTGTTCAACATCTACACCTCGTGCCAGCCCGAGCACGGTATCGGCGACGACATGTCCAACAAGCATGGTCGCATGGCCGTGGAGTCGCGCGCCTATCCGCTGTTCCGCTTCGACCCGGACGCCGGCACCAGCCTGGAAGAGTGCTGCTCGATCGAGGGCAACCCGGACATCGACCGCGACTGGATCAGCTGGACGCTCAAGTACACCGACGAGAAGGGCAACCCGGCCGAGATGGAAGTGCCCTTCACCTTCGTCGACTTCGCCATGATCGAGGGCCGCTTCCGCAAGCACTTCCGCAAAGCGCCGCCCGAGACCTGGAACGACACCATGATCCCGGTGCACGAGTTCCTGGATCTGGCCGAGGACGAGCGCGAGGGGCTGCATCCCTACGTCTGGGGCGTGGACGGCAAGAACCGTCTGATGCGCGTCCTGGTCGCTCAGGAGCTGATCCACAGCTGCGAGGAGCGGCGCGCCTACTGGACCCAGTTGCGCGGACTCTGCGGCGAGCTCAACAAGGTCGATGTCGAGTCGGTACGCCAGCAGGCCAAGGCCGAGATCGCCCAGAAGCTCACCAGCAGCCTGCTGGCACTGGCGGTCGGCGAGGGCGGACTGTCCGGTCTGGCCGGCGCGGCGCCCTCCAACGGCGCGGGTCACGGCGGAAATGGCGCGGCGCATCCGGGCGCCAACGGCTCGGGCAACGGCAGCGCCGAAGGCTGGGAGCCGGTGTGGGTCGAGACCCCCGAGTGCACCGCCTGCGACGAGTGCGTCACCATCAACCCCAAGATCTTCAAGTACAACGGTGACAAGAAGATCGAGATCGTCGATCCCAAGGGCGGACCCTACAAGGACATCGTCAAGGCGGCCGAGAAGTGCGCCGCCGGCTGCATCCATCCGGGAATGCCCTGGAACCCGGCCGAGGCGGGCGTCGACAAGCTCGTCAAGCGCGCCGAGAAGTACCAGTAGGAGACAGTGAGGAGCGAACCGCATCGGTTGCGACCGATGCGGTTCGCGACGCTCACCCCATCCTACGCGGGGCCGGCGAGACTCCGTGTTCTCTTCGCGTCCTGTGCGTCTTTGCGGTTCCAATTTGAGTGGATCTTGGTATGAAGCATCAAGCAGCGGCACTGGGTTCCAACTGCGCGCCCGACGCCGGGCATTCCAACCTGATGAAGCGAATCGGCCTGGGTTTCACGCGGCTCATCCATGGCCACAAGACCTTCGATCACGGCATCTATCCGATCGAGCACAAGGAACTCACGGCCGGCAAGCCGATTCGGCGCCTGCCGTTCGCCGACGAGCTGGTCATCCCCTTGCAGCAGCACAAGGGCCGCGCCTCGGTGCCGATCGTCAAGGTCGGCCAGGAGGTCGTGCGCGGCGAGCCGATCGCGGTGGCCGATCATTTCGTCTCCGTGCCCATGCACGCACCGGCGACCGGCGTGATCCGCGCCATCGGGCTGGCGCCGACCGCCGAGGGTCCGAAGACCCAGGCGATCTTCCTCAAGGTCTACCATGCCGCCAGCCAGCAGGTGCTCTACGGCAGCGCGTGCGAACCCGAGCAGATGAACGTCAAGGACATCATCCAGGCGGTTCAGGATGCGGGGCTGGTCGGACTCGGCGGCGGGGCGTTTCCGAGCCACGTCAAGATGCAGCCGCCCGCCGGTCGGGTGATCCATACGGTGCTGGTCAACGGCTGCGAGTGTGAGCCGTATCTCACCTGCGACCATCGCATCATGCTGGAGCAGACCGAGAATCTGATCCGGGGCATTCGGATCGCCCTGCGGGCCACGCGCGCCGAACGCGCCATCATCGGCGTCGAGGACAACAAGCTCGATGCCGTGAGCCATCTGCGCGCGCGCCTCCCCAAGCATCTGCCGATCACGGTCGAGGCGGTCCGGACCAAGTATCCGCAGGGCGCCGAGAAGATGCTCATCACCGCGCTGCTCGATGCCGAAGTTCCGGCCGGCGGTTTGCCCGCCGATGTCGGCGTGGCGGTGTTCAACGTCGGCACCCTGGCGCAGATGGGTGAACTGGTGCCCAGGGGACAGGGACTCATCGAGCGCGTGGTCACGGTCAGCGGACCGGCGGTCAAGAATCCGGGCAACTTCCTGGTGCCGATCGGCACCCCAGTGCGCTTCCTGCTCGATCAGGTCGGCTTCAAGGGGCCGCTGGGGCAGGTGATCCTGGGTGGCCCCATGATGGGTATGGCTGTGGCCTCGCTCGATGTGCCCGTCACCAAGTCGGTCTCGGGCGTGGTGGCGCTGGAGCCGGAAGATCCGGCGCTGGCGCGGCGTCAGGTCTATCCCTGCATCAAGTGCGGCGAGTGTCTGCGTGCCTGTCCGGTCTCGCTCAATCCCTCGATGCTCGGTGAGCTGGCGGTGGCGCGCGAATACGGCGTCATGGCCGAGCAGTTCAATCTCGACCAGTGCTTCGAGTGCGGCTGCTGTGCTTTCGTCTGTCCGTCCAACATCCCGCTGACCCAATATTTCCGCATCGCCAAGTCGATCAATCGCGATGCCCGGCGGCGGGACGAGGCCAAGCAAACCCAGCACTGAGCGGCCTGAGCATCCCCCTCTCCCCAACCCCGCTCCCGCGAGGGAGGAGGGGGCGTGCCGGCACCGAGAAATCACTGAATCACTGAAGACTGATGACGAACCATGTCTAGAGGCATCGAAATCCGCACCTCCCCGCATCTCAAGCGGGTGGTGACGGTCGACAAGATCATGCGCACCGTGGTGCTGGCGCTACTGCCGATCGCGGCCTTCGCGGTCTGGCAGTTCGGGCTGAGCGCGCTGCTGCTGCTCCTGACCACCACGGGCGTGGCCATCCTGACCGAAGCGTTCTTCGCCCGCGCCAGCGGTCGAGGCAACACGGTCTCAGACTGGTCGGTGGTCATCACCGGTCTGCTGCTGGGACTGACCCTGCCGCCCGGCTTTCCGTTGTGGATGGCGGCGGTGGCGGCGTTCGTCGGTGTGGCGCTCGGCAAGGCGCTGTTCGGCGGGCTGGGCTACAACGTCATGAATCCGGCCCTGGTCGGACGCGCCTTCGTGCAGGCGGCCTTTCCGGTGGCCATCACCACCTGGACGCCGGCCTTCGCGCCCGGTCGCTTCACCGAAGTCATTCCCTCGACCCTGACGCTGCCCTTCATGCAGCCGATCCCGGTCGGCGACTGGATCGCGAGTCTGAACCTGGACGGCTGGAGCGGAGCTACGCCCCTGGCGATCCAGAAGTTCCAGCACATCGAAACGCCGATCATGGATACCTTCAGCGGGATGATCGCCGGTTCGGCGGGCGAGACCTCGGCGATCCTGATCCTGATCTGCGGTCTGTGGCTGGCCTGGCAGCGGATGCTCGACTGGCGTATCCCGGTCAGCGTCATGGCCGGCGCGGTCCTGGTGGCGCTGCCGTTCTGGCTGCTCGATCCGAGTCTCTATCCGAGTCCCTGGTTCGTGCTCTGCTCGGGCGGGCTGATGCTGGGCGCCTGGTTCATGGCCAGCGACATGGTGGCCTCGCCGGTGACGGCGACCGGCGTGGTGATCTACGGACTCTTCATCGGTGCGCTGACGGTCGTCATCCGGCTGTTCGGCGGTCTGGTCGAGGGCATCATGTACGCCATCCTGCTCGCCAATGCGCTCGGGCCGCTGATTTCGAGCTGGACCCAGCCGCGCGTTTACGGCTCCAAATAGAGTAGGGTAGAGATGACGACCGAAGTACAGATTCAACCTCAAGCGGCGAGCACGCCGGCCTGGGCCATGCTGCGCACCCTGGGCGGCATCGCGCTGCTCTCCGGGCTGCTGGTGGCCCTGGTCTACCAGTTCACCCTGCCGATCATCGCCGAGAATCAGCGTGTCCTGACCGAGAAGGCCGTGTTCCGCGTGCTGCCGGGCGCGGTCGGCAAGCGCGATTTCGTCATCACGCCCGAGGGCGGACTGGCGCCCGCCGAGGCGGGTGCGAGCGGCGATCTCATCTACGGCGCCTATGATGCCGGCGGCCGGTTGCTGGGTCTGGCCATCACCGGCTCGGGTCCGGGCTATGCCGGTCCGGTCAAAGTGATGTTCGCCTATGACCCGAGCTGCGACTGCATCACCGGCAGCAAGGTGCTCCAGTCCAACGAGACGCCCGGTTTCGGCGACAAGCTCGACTTCGACCCCGACTTCCTCAAGAACTTCGAGGCACTCGACGCGCGTCTGGATGCCGCCGGCACGGCGCTCGCCAATGCCATCGTCACCGTCAAGCACGGCACCAAATCCGAGCCTTGGCAGATCGACGCCATCACGGGCGCGACCATCTCATCCAAGGCGATGGGCCGCGCGGCCAACAGCGCCGCGCAACGCGCCGTACCGGCCATCGAGCGTGATCTGGCCGTGCTCACGTCGCCACCCTCGCCCTGAACAACCGAGAGAGCCACTGCGAGACTCCGAGTCATGCCTGAATTGCTCAATCCACAAGAAAAACTCACCCCGGACACCTTCCTGCGCGGTCTGTGGGAGGAGAACCCGGTGTTCGTGATGCTGCTCGGCATGTGTCCGGTGCTGGCGGTCACGAGCACGACCCTGAATGCCATTGCGATGGGACTGGCGACCACCTTCGTGCTGGTCTGCTCCAGCCTGCTGATCTCGCTGCTGCGCAACTGGATACCCAAGCAGGTGCGCATCGCCAGCTACATCGTCATCATCGCCACCTTCGTCACTATCGTCGACTATGCCATCCAGGCCATCAGTCTGGAGCTGTACGCGGCGCTCGGCGCCTTCATCCAGCTCATCGTCGTCAACTGTGTGATCCTGGGCCGCGCCGAGGCCTATGCCTCCAAGCAGCGGCTGCACACCACCCTAGTCAACAGTCTAGGCATGGGTGTGGGCTTCACCTTGGCGCTGCTGGCGCTCGGCACGGTGCGCGAGGTGCTGGGCAATGGCACCCTGCTCGGTATTCCACTCTTCGGGCCGGATTTCCAGCCCTGGCTGGTGATGATCCTGCCGCCGGGCGGTTTCTTCGTGCTCGGCGTCTGGCTGTTGCTGTTCAACTGGCTGCGTCAGAGCAAGGTCCGCCGCGCCGCGCAATTCTCGGGAGCACCCGCCGATGCACGCTGAACCCTTGTCGCTGATCTTTCTCAACGCCGCCATCGTCAACAACTTCGTGCTGGCGCTGTTTCTCGGCATCTGTCCCTTCCTCGGCGTCTCGGGCAAGAAGGAGACGGCCTGGAACATGGGTCTGGCCACGATGTTCGTGATGCTGGTCAGCTCGGCCGCCGCCTATGGCATCAACTGGCTGCTGACCCAGCTCGGGCTGGAGTTCCTGCGTCTGATCTGCTACATCGCCGTGATCGCCTCGGCGGTGCAACTGGTCGAGATGTTCGTCAAGAAGACCAGTCCGGCGCTGTTTCGCTCGCTCGGTATCTTCCTGCCGCTCATCACCACGAACTGCGCCATCCTGGGTCTGGCGCTGTTCCAGACCTCCAAGGAATACGACTTCGTGCAGAGTCTGGTCTATGCGCTGGGCGCGGGTGTGGGCTTCACCCTGGCGCTGATGCTGATGGCCGGTCTGCGCGAAAAGCTGGCGCTGGCCAGGGTGCCGAGCGTCAGTCAGGGCGCGGCCCTGAGCCTGATGCTGGCGGGGCTGCTGTCGCTGGCGTTCATGGGTTTCGCCGGACTGGGAGGCGGGCATGGTTGAGATACTGCTCGCGCCGCTGGTCGTCTTTCTGGCGCTTGCCGGCTGGGTCGGGGTGCAGCAGCTCTATGCACGCTTTCAGGCCCGCTATCCGCAACTTGGCCCTTTCCGCGACTCGGGCGGGGGCTGCTCTTGCACCAAGGGGCACTGCTCCTCTAAAAACGCTTGCTGATTCGCACCGATCCGCTCGGTTCGCGTTTCTCTCGATCACATCAATGCATCCTCTCGCGTCCAGCCAGCGGTCGCCAGAGTGAAGGAGTGACTGGATGAGTCAACAAGACATCAGATACATCGGCCCGACCGCACCGGCGGTCATCAAGGCCAGCCAGCGCATCACGCCCGAGACCACGGATGAGGTGCGCCACATCACGCTCGAGGTGCTCGACCCGGCCTTCCAGTTCGTCGAGGGCCAGAGCATCGGCGTGCTGGTGCCCGGACCGCACGAATTCGGCAATGCGATGCACGTGCGCCGTTACTCGATCGCCAATGCGCGCAACGTCCCGATTGGCGGCGGGGTGCATCTGGACGTTCTGGTGCGTCGCTGTTTCTACCTCGACGAAGTCAGCGGCGAGCGCTATCCGGGCGTGGCCTCGAACTATCTGTGCGATGCCAAGCCGGGCGACCAGATCACCATCAGCGGCCCCTATCTCAGCCCCTTCCGTATGCCGCTCGACAATCGCGCCAATCTGCTGATGATCGGTACCGGCACCGGCATTGCGCCCTTCCGCGCCTTCGCTCAGCTCATCTACGAGCGTCGCGGCGACTGGAAAGGGCAGGTGCGGCTCTACTACGGCGGTCACAGCGGTCTGGACCTGATGTACGCCAACGACGAGACCAGCGACCTGACGCACTACTACGACGAGAAGACCTTCCAGGCCTTCCGCGCGCTGGGCACGAAGCCGCTGATGAGTTCCTCGCAGGCGCTGGAGCAGGGTTTGACCGAGCACGCCGCCGAGGCCTGGCGTCTGATGCGCGAGCCGAACACCCATGTGTTCCTGTCCGGTCTGAGCAAGGTCACGCAGGCGTTCGATCGGGTCATGGCCAAGCAGGCCGGCTCCGAGGCGGAGTGGAAGCGGCTCAAGCAGCGTCTGATCGACGATGGACGCTGGTCGGAGCTGATCTACGACTGATCGCAAACCACAGGGATGCGCCCACCGCCAAAGGCTCGTATGCCCCAGCCGATATGGATGGGGTGTGCGCCTTTGGCGTCGCTGTGATCCCGGCGGCTCAGGCGCCCAGAAACGCCCGCGCCGTCCCGGCGTCGCGCTGGATCTGCCCCCGAAGCGCCTCGAACGACTCGAAACGCTGCTCGTCGCGCAGACGCAGCACCAGTTCGACTTCCAGATGCCGGCCGTAGATCGACTGGTCGAAGTCGAACAGATGCACCTCCAGCCGCGCGCCGGTCCCGTCGACCGTCGGGCGCGTGCCGATGTTGGCCACGCCCGGCCAGGGTTCCGAACCCAGCCCCTTCACCCGCACCGCATAGACTCCGCGTACCGGGCTGACACGCCTGTGCAGCGCGATATTGGCCGTCGGGAAACCGATGGCGCGACCGCGCTTGTCGCCATGCACCACGCGCCCTTCCAGGCAATAAGGTCGGCCGAGCAAATGCCGCGCCTGTTCCAGATCGCCGCGCGCCAGCGCCTCGCGCACCCGTGTGCTGCTGATGCGCTCGGCGCCATGGGTGATGGTGTGCAGATCCTCGACCGCGAATCCGGCCCCGTTCGCCTCGGCTACGCGCCCCATGTCCCGCAGCAGCGCGAAATCGCCCGTGCGTCCGCGTCCGAACCGGAAGTCGTCGCCGACCAGCAGGAAGCGCACGCCCAGCCCCTCGATCAGCAGCCGCTGAACGAACTCCGGCGCCGGCATCGCCGCCAACCTTGGCCCGAACTCCAGCAGCATCACCCGTTCGATGTCGCTCGCGCGCAGTGCCCCGAGCTTCTCGCGCAACCGGGTCAACCGCGCCGGCGCCGACTCGGGTGCGAACACCTCCATCGGCTGAGGCTCGAAGGTGATCACGGTCGCCGGCAAGCCCAGCTCACACCCGCGCGCCAGCAACCGCTGGAAGACCGCGCGATGCCCCAGATGCACCCCGTCGAAGTTGCCGATCGTGGCGACACAGCCGCGATCGGCGGGGCGCAGATTGTGCAGGCCCCGGATCAGTCTCATTCTTCGGTCTGCGAAGCGAGTGGACGCCCGAAGACCTCCCGGTAGGTGTCGGCATAGGGTTCAAGCGTCTGATAGACATGCTCGGGCACCACGCGCGCCTCGAAGCGCGGAAACTTGCTGCGCACATAGTTCAGGTTGCGCAGCAGCTTCATTTCGATGATGGCGCGCGCGAACTCCAGTCCCTTCGAACCCTTCTTGCGCTGCATGTAGGCGACCAGCTTGCGCACCAGGAACGGCGGCTTCTTGGCCCCCGGCGGCTGGGTCAACCGCGCGATGTAGTGCGGCATGCCGCGCGTGCGGTCCCCGCTCGAGGTCAGCTCGCCGATCTCCAGATCCGGGCGGATCAGCTCGAACAGCTCCTCGCCGATCTCGGTACGCGCCAGCACCCACTGCCAGCCCAGTTCGGCGCCCATGTAGCCGACGGTCAGGTCGCACAGCGTATTCGGATAATCGAAGCAGGACAGACACGACGACGGGAAGATCCCGTGCAGCTTGTCCATCGGGAAGTCGATGTAGTTGACGCGCTCCTTGTGGCCGTCCTCGTGGCGCATCCAGAGACTGAAGTCCTGCATGAACTCGTAGTGCACGATGGTCTGCGGCGAGCGCGAAACCTGGGTCAGGAAATATTCCAGATCCGGATAGGTGACGTTGTCGCTACAGGGGATGCCGATCACATAGAGCTTCTCAAGCCCGAGTTCGGCCTCAACCGCGCGCAGCATGTGCACCTGACAGCTTGTACCTATGAAAGCCAGACGCTTGATGCCCTGTTCGCGCACCTGATCGAGCAGGCGCAGGTTGGGTGACAGACAGGGCTTGTTGCCGGCGGTGGCCAGGACTTCGGCGGGCGTGCGCGCGAGCACCGGCTCGGACTTGAAACGGGTGCCGGGCGCCGCGCCCGTGGTGATGACGGCCTCGACCCGACCCTGTTCGAGCAGACGCGCGCCGAGCGAGGTGACGATGCCGCTCCACTGCGCCTGGGGGTTGGGACGGCGCATCCGGGCGGCATACTGGGTGCGATGGATGCCGAAGCGCCGCTCGTCGTCGGGCCGGCGCGCGCGACCGTGCAGGCGCTGCTCGATCTCGGCGGTCTGGTTGCGCACGAAGATACAGGCCGATGACATCCGTCCCTTGAGCGTGCTGTCGCAGAGTCCGCAGTCGCTACAGAGCTTGGGACGGCCCTTGAGCCGCTCGTCGCTGCTCAGGAGCGAGATGGTGGCGAGTCCCTTGGAGGGGCCGGTGTCCTGTGGGTCGAGCACGGCGTCGTTCATGCGGCGGCCTCGATGGCGCGCGCGGCGCGCGTGCTGGCGGGAAGGGTGGCGAAGATCATCGTTGTCGTCCTCCGGCAGATGGATCTGTGCTCGGGTCGAGCCGAACGGGGCGCTATTGTATGCCATAAGCGCTTCGGACTCGCCGCCGACACATTAAACTTGACCTTGCCTAGCGATGGGCGCTAGGGTCGCGAGTTCGATTTTCGCGCCCGCGCCTGAGCGCGCTCGATTCGGGTGCTCGCGCTCGCCAGACCCTGTACACCCATTTCGACACACTAGAAACACTAGAACTAGGTTCGCCGCGTATGCCCATCCCTTTTCCCTTTTCCGCCGTCGTCGCCCAGGAGGAGATGAAACGCTCCCTGCTGATGGCGGCCATCGATCCCTCCATCGGCGGCGTGCTCGTCTTCGGTGATCGTGGCACGGGTAAGTCCACCGCCATCCGTGGACTGGCCGCCCTGCTGCCGAAGATGCGCGCGGTCGACTGCACCTACAACTGCGACCCCGAGGCCGGCGACGACTACCTGTGCCAGGAGTGCCGCACCAAGAAGGCCGAGAAAGGCAGTCTCAAGAGCCGGCAGGTGCCTGTGCCCGTGGTCGATCTGCCGCTCGGCGCCACCGAAGACCGCGTCATCGGCGCACTCGATCTGGAGCGCGCCCTGACCAAGGGCGAGAAAGCCTTCGAGCCGGGCCTGCTGGCGCGCGCCCATCGCGGCTTCCTCTACATCGACGAGGTCAACCTGCTCGAAGACCATCTGGTCGACTCGCTGCTGGACGTGGCCGCGTCCGGTCAGAACCTGGTCGAGCGCGAGGGGTTGAGCGTGCGTCACCCGGCGCGCTTCGTGCTGGTCGGCTCGGGCAACCCGGAAGAGGGCGAACTGCGTCCGCAGTTGCAGGACCGTTTCGGCCTTTCGGTCGAGGTCAAGACGCCCACCGATCTGCCCACACGTATGAAGGTCGTGCGTCTGCGCGACGAGTTCGAGCGTGATCCCGAAGCCTTCGTCGAGAAGTGGAAGGCCAAGGACGCCAAGGTCAGCCGCCAGATCCAGAAGGCCAAGAAGCTGCTGCCCGAGGTCGAGGTGCCGGATCGGACGCTCGAAGAGACCGCCAAGCTCTGCATCAAGCTCGGCACCGACGGTCTGCGCGGTGAGCTGACCGTGATCCGCTCGGCGCGTGCGCTCGCCGCGCTCCAGGGCGACAAGACCGTCACCGTCGATCACGTCAAGACCATCGCCGTCTCGGCGCTGCGCCATCGTCTGCGCCGCGATCCGCTCGACGAGTCCGGCTCGACCAGCCGTGTCGAGCGCGCGATCAAGGAGCTGTTCGGCGAATGAGCACACCCGGCCCGAATCCCGCTGTCGCGGACGGCGGCACACCGGCCCCGCTTCAGGCGGGTCCGGGCCACTCGCCCTGGGACGATGCCGTCCTGGCCGCCGTCCTGATGACGATCGATCCGGTCGGTACCGGCGGCGTGGCGCTGCGTGCGCTGCCCGGTCCGGTGCGCGATCAGTGGCTGTCGATCATGCGCGACCTCCAGCCCGAGGGCACGCCGATGCGGCGCATTCCGCTGCATGTGGCCGATGGGCGACTGCTCGGCGGTCTGGATCTGGCCGCCACGCTCAATGCCGGGCGTCCGGTGGCCGAGAAAGGGCTGCTGGTCGAGGCCGATGGCGGTGTCGTCGAGCTGGCGATGGCCGAGCGCATCGCGCCCGGCACGGCCGCGCGGCTCAACATGGCCTTCGACTCGGGCGAGGTGGTCCTGGAACGCGATGGGCTGGCCATGCGCACGCCGTCGCGCTTCGCCGTGGTCGCGCTCGACGAGGGCGTGGGCGAGGACGAGGGACTGTTGAACGCGCTGCTCGACCGGCTGGCCTTCCATCTGGAACTCAACTACGTCCGCTACGATCAGGCCATCGCCTGTAACTACGACGTTGAGGACGTGCTCGCCGCGCGACCGCGTCTGCCCGGCGTCACGATCACCGATACCCAGGTCGAGACCCTGTGCAATATCGCGCTGGCGCTCGGCATCCCCTCGCTGCGCGCCTCGATCTTCGCCAGCCGCGTGGCCTGTGCCCATGCCGCGCTCGAAGAACGCACCGAAGTGACCGACGAGGATCTCGCCGTCGCTGGACGTCTGGTGCTCGCTCCGCGCGCGACCCAGCTCCCGCCGATGGAGCCGCCGCCGGACGCCGAACCGCCGCCGCCCGAGCCGGAAGAGCCGAATCAGGACGAGGAACAGTCCAACCAGGAGCCGCAGGAACCCCAGGAGCTTCAGGACAAGATCCTGGACGCCACCAAGGCGGCGATCCCGGCCGGTCTGCTGGCCCAGCTCCAGATGGGCAAGCTGCGCCGCTCGCGCGCGCGCGCCACCGGCAAGGCGGGGGCAGTCCAGAATGCGCCCTCGCGCGGACGGCCGGCTGGGGTGCTGCGCGGCGAGCCGCGTGCCGGACAGCGGTTGAACGTGATCGAAACCCTGCGTTCCGCCGCGCCCTGGCAGCGCATCCGCCGCGAGGAACGCGCGCGCGCCGGCAAGCCGTCCAACCGGCTCGAAATCCGTCAGGACGACTTCCGCATCACCCGCTTCAAGCACAAGTCCGAGAGCACGACCATCTTCGTGGTCGATGCCTCCGGCTCTTCGGCGCTGCACCGTCTGGCCGAGGCCAAGGGTGCGGTCGAGCTGCTGCTGGCCGACTGCTATGTGCGGCGCGATCAGGTCGCGCTGGTGGCGTTCCGGGGGCAGGGGGCCGAGGTGCTGCTGCCGCCGACGCGCTCGCTGGTGCGTGCCAAGCGCAGTCTGGCCGGGCTGCCGGGCGGCGGCGGCACGCCGCTGGCCTCGGGCATCGACCTGGGGATGATGCTGGCCGATGGCGTGCAGCGTCGCGGCGGCACCCCGGTGCTGATCGTCATGACCGACGGTCGGGCCAATGTCGCGCGCGACGGTACGGGCGGGCGCACGCGCGCCAACGAGGAAGCGCTGGCCGCCGCGCGCGCGGTACGCTCGCTGGAGATCCCCGCACTGGTGATCGACACCTCGCCGCGTCCGCAGCCGCAGGGGCGTGAACTGGCCAAGGAAATGGGCGCGGTCTATCTGCCGCTGCCGCATGCCGATGCCAACGCGCTCAATCAGGCCGTGCGGGCGACGGCGGGCTGATCGCCGCTTCGCACCGCTTGTCACGCCGGTCGGAATGACGCAGAATGACAGCCGCTCGTCCTCCCCATCGCGGGGAGGGCGGCTGTCGATACCCGATCATGGGGCTGTAGCTCAGCTGGGAGAGCGCCGCGTTCGCAATGCGGAGGTCAGGGGTTCGATCCCCCTCAGCTCCACCACTCACTCTTGAACGGCTTCGAGCCGGTCTCCGTTCTTGCAGGGCAGGCTCTTCGCCCCTGGAAGCCAAAGGCTGGAAGCTGGATATGTCCAGACCCCTGGCGCTCGTCGTCGACGACGAAGCCGACATCCTCGACCTGATCCGCATCACGCTCGGGCGCATGAATGTGTCGGCGGTGACGGCGCTGACGGTCGCCGAGGCCAAGCTCCAGCTGGAGCGCCATCGGCCCGATCTCTGTCTCACCGATCTGAGTCTGCCGGACGGCACCGGACTCGATCTGCTGCACCACATCAACACCCATCACCCCGATCTGCCGGTGGCCATGATCACCGCGCACGGCAACATGGAATCGGCTGTCGCCGCCATGAAGGCCGGCGCCTTCGATTTCGTCGCCAAGCCGGTCGATCTGTCGGCCCTGCGCAACCTCGTCGAATCGGCGCTCAGACTGCGCGGACGGGCTACGCCGACCGAGGAACGCACCGATTCCGAGCCGCCCCTGCTCGGCGACTCACCGGCCATGCAGCAGATTCGCGCCCTGATCGCCAAGCTCGCCCGCACCCAGGCGCCGGTCTTCATCACCGGCGAGAGCGGCACCGGCAAGGAGCTGGCCGCGCGTCTGATCCATGCTCAGGGGCCGCGTCGCGATGGTCCGTTCGTGCCGGTCAACTGCGGGGCCATCCCGCACGATCTGGTCGAGAGCGAGCTGTTCGGGCACAAGAAAGGCAGTTTCTCCGGCGCGCTGGCCGACAAGGACGGGCTGTTCCAGGCGGCGGCCGGCGGGACGCTCTTTCTCGACGAGCTGGCCGATCTGCCGCTGCCGGCGCAGGTCAAGCTGTTGCGTGCCATCCAGGAGAAGTGCGTGCGTCCGGTCGGTGCCGCGCGCGAAGTGCCGGTCGATGTGCGGATCATCAGCGCCAGTCATCGCGATCTCGCTCAGGAGGTCGAGAAGGGGCGCTTCCGGCAGGATCTCTTCTATCGGATCAATGTCATCGAGCTGCGGCTGCCGGCGCTACGCGAGCGTCCCGAGGACATCCGTCCGCTGGCCGTCCATATCCTGCGGAAACTCGCTCGGGCGGCGAGTGAGCCGACGGCGGTCGAACCATGGCTCTCCGAGGAGGCCGGCGCGGCACTCATGCGCTATGCCTTCCCCGGCAATGTGCGCGAGCTCGAAAACATCCTGGAACGCGCCGTGGCGCTGTGCGAGGGCGAGCGCATCGAGGTCGGGGATCTCTATCTGCCTGTCAATGAGCGCGCAGGCGCGCTCGAATCCAGTGGGGCGGCGCGGGTGGCGCTCGATCAGACACACCTGAATCAGGCGACCGCCCGCGCGCTCGGTATGACTCCGCTGGCGTTCAGATATCGTTTGGCCAGGCTCGGGATCGATCGATGTGAGGCGGCCTGAGCATCGAGTGATGCCGGTCAGTCCCAGGGGAGACATCGATCCAAACCTCGTGCAGGTCGGGTGAGTCTTGACGCACCTTGCATGCGATGCGCACAATGCATGCATCGCAATCAATTTGGGAGTGATGTTTGATGGCGGCTTTGACGATCCGTAACCTGGATGAATCGATCAAGTCGGCGATTCGCGTGCGCGCGGCGCAACATGGGATATCCATGGAAGAGGAAGCGCGGCGTCTGCTGCGCGAGGCGGTGTCTCGCTCCAGTTCTCCAGTGCCCATGGGGCAGTGTTTGCTCGCGCGTTTCGGCGAGACGGCGACCGAGGACTTCAGTGTTCCCGAGCGCCATCGGCCGCGCGTAGCGCCCGAGTGGGACTGAGTGATGCTGTTGCTCGATACGAATGTTTTGTCGGAATTCATGCGGCCACGGCCTGATGCCGGCGTGGTGGCCTGGCTCGATGCGCAGGATCAGCCGGATCTGTTCATCAGTGCTATCAGCCGCGCCGAGATCGAGCTGGGATTGGCGTTGATGCCGGCCGGTAAACGGCAAGCCGGGCTGGCGCGGGCGGCGCGAGCCATGTTCGAGCACGACTTCGAGAGCCGTTGTCTGGCGTTCGACGATAGCGCGGCGAGTCATTATGCGCGCCTGGTGGCCGAACGGACTCGTCGGGGACGTCCGATCAGTGTGGAGGATGCGCAGATTGCCGCGATTGCTTTGGCGCGGGGGTTGCGGCTGGCGACGCGCAATACGTCTGATTTCACGGATATCGACGGGTTGGTCTTGGTCGATCCATGGCGTTGGCATGGCGCAACGATCGCTCAGGACTGATCGGTGCCGGCTGTCGCGTTCAGGGCATTCAGGAGCGTTTGGCGCTCGATGTCGTCGAGGGCGGTCTTGAGGGCGGTGTGGTTCTGGGCGTGCAGGAGTTCCTGGCCGGCGGGGCTGTGCAGGAAGGCGTGCAGGGCTTGGGCGAGTGGGTGGCCTTTGCGGGCGGCTGTGTCGAGCCAGTGGAGGCCGGTTTCGAGGTGGCATTCGACGCCCTCGCCGGACAGGTAGGCGCGTGCGAGCCAGCACATGGCGTCGGGGTAGAAGGCGTTGGCGGCGCTTTGGAACCAGGGGATGGCGTCGGCGGGGCGGTCGGCGGTGAGGAGGAGGATGCCGAGGTCGCATTGGGCGGCGGGGTCGCCACGGTCGGCGTCGACGATGATGGGGTGGTGTTCGGGGGCGATGTTGAGGTGTGAGAGTGGGAGGATGTCTTGCAGGCGGACGCGGGTCTTGTCTCCCGGCTCGGTGGGGCCGGCGGCGGTCAGGCGGCCGCTGTCGATGTAGCGCCAGAGGGTGCGTTTGGTCAGGCCGGTGAGGGCGACGGCGGTGTTGAGGCTGATCAGGTGCATCGGGCTTGGGTGCAGCAAGGCGGCGATGGATTGGGGCTTTAGTTTATACAGTCATGGGGGGTGTGACATCGGTCCGCATCTGTCACTGTGTGGAGTGACAGGAGCGGGGGCTGTCATTGGGGGGGGCGACAGAGGCATGTGGGGCAGACAGCGAAAGTGTGATATCGATCACAGGAAAACCCCGGATTTGGGCATGGATGACTCATCCGCTGCATAAAGATGGTTGGCACGTAAGCTGCTCTATGGCGTGCGGAAGGCTGTGAAGGCAGAAGCAAATCGCATTTTGCTTTCCACTTCAGGCGAGGTTAATCATCTACTGCGGAGCAGATTATGAAAAAGCATCAACAAGGCTTCACCTTGATCGAACTCATGATCGTGGTGGCGATCATTGGTATTTTGGCGGCGCTTGCTTTGCCAGCTTACACGGATTATACCGTTCGCGCAAAAGTCGCAGAGTGTGTTGGTATTATTTCTGCCTGCAAGACCTCGGTATCCGATTATTACGCATCGATGAACGCACTTCCAGCTGATGAAACTGCAGCCGGATGCGCGACCACCACTACGCAATACTGCGCGGCACCAACAGTAGTAGATGGTGTTGTTACTGTTGATATTGACGATGCTGCCGTCGGAGGAGACTGGACTGGAGATGGGGATCTAGTATTAACGCCTGATGCGACTGTTTCGGCGTGGACTGGTGGTACTAACGCTGATGCTGCGGATTATAAATATTTGCCGGCTAATTTCCGTGCAGCTCCGTAAGGAGGGGATAAGGGGTTAGGTTCGGTTTTCTGCTGATCCTAAACCCTGACCCGGATGTCACACCATAACGCCCTCGGACCACCGGGGGCGTTTTACATGGGATCAGCTATCCAGCCGCTTGAGATCGCGGTAGAAATTCTCGTGCGGACCAAACATCAGCAGCTTGAGTGTGCACTCATCGAAAATCCGGTAGGCCAGCAGGCAGAGCAAGCGGTCCATGCGGAACTTGTAAACCCGCACGCCGGCCAGATTCCCCACCTTTGTTTCGCCGGCCTCGGGCTGACCGGTAATGGTCCGCACCGCTTCGTCGAGCGCCGCTTTCTGTGGCTTGTTCAGCTTCTTGACCGCCCGCTCGAATGTCGGAGTGACGAGCAGGCGCATCAGCCGAACCGGTACTCGCCGACAGGCTCTTCCTGATCGGCAATGAGGATGTCGCGGATGACACTGAACGGCAGATCGGGATTCTCAGCCGCAATCTTGCCGATCTGCGACCAGTACTCGATCTGCTTCGGTACCGAGCGATGCTCGATAGCGCCGTAGCGCTTTGCGCTTTCGACAAGGGCTTCCGACAGTTTGACGTTGATGGCCATAACCAACCTCCATGAGAGTGGGCCTCATAATAGCCCCTCATAGACCAAAACGGAACCTTTGTTGTTTCTCCGTCACAGCACCAGCCTGGATGTCGCACTCGATCCGCCAAGACCCTGGCCACACCTCCACATGCTCTTCCGGCAACGGAATCGCCCACTCATGCGCGACAGCACCGGACGTCTGCTGCTCGACCACGGCGGCATCTGGCTGCTGGAGCTGAACAAATTCCACGCCGACGCCGTCCACACCGAACAGGAACGCTGGCTGAAATTCTTCACCGAAGGCGAACGACTCGACCCCGACGCCCTGCCGACCTGGATGCACACCGACGAGATGAGGCAAGCCATGAGCACCCTGAAAGCCTTCTCCGACAAAGACCGTGCCTATCACGCCTACCAGGCGCGCCAAAACTACCTGCGCGAACAGCGCAGCATCCAGCGCCATCTGCAAGAGCTGAAGACTGAAACCGAACAGCAACGTATCGCACTGGAACAGGCGCAAGCCGAGAGGGAGCGGGCGCAAGCCGAGAAGGAGCGGGCGCAAGCCGAGACAGAACAGGAGCGAGCCGCGAAAGAAGCGGCCCTGGCCGAAATCGCACGCCTCAAAGCCCAACTGCACGACCAGGGCCGCATGGATTCGATGCCCGACTGAGCCGGACTGCGCCAAAGCCGTCCCAGCCATCTGCCCCGTTGCGCGCGTAGGATCAGTTGCTCCCGCCTCTCAATGCCCGCAACGGCGGATGGATCAGCAGCGGATAGGTCGCCAGCGTCCCCGCCAGCCCGATCGCCAGCCCCGACCCCAGGACGCCAACCGCCCAGAGTCCTGGATTGAACCCGAACTCCAGCTCGAAGATCTGCTCGGCGAGCAACCAGCCGGTCGCCTCGGCGAAGACCGACGCCAGCAGCCCCGCCAGCAATCCCGCCGCCGTGAACTCGACCGCGAGACTGGTCAGGAGCGTGCGCCGTCCGGCCCCCAGCGTGCGCAGAATGCCATGCTCGGCCCGACGCTGCTCCAGACTGGCCTGAATACCGGCGTACATGACCAGTAGCCCCGCCCCCAGCGTGAACAGGAAGACGTACTCGACCGCCAGCACGCCCCGATCGATGACCTGACGCACCTGCCCCAGAATCGCCTCGACATCGAGCGTGGTCACGCTCGGAAAGCGCCGCGCCAGTTCCGCGACCACCGCCTCGCGCTCGGCCGGCAGATGGAAGCTGGTGATGAAGGTCGCCGCCTCGTCCCGGAGCAGGGCGGGGGAGGCGACGACGAAGAAGTTGACGTTGAAACTGTCCCAGCGCACCTCGCGCAAACTGGTGACGGGTCCGCTGACTTCGTGCCCCGAGACCCAGAAGGTCAGGGTGTCGCCCAGCGCGATCCCGAGCGTCTCGGCGATACCGCTTTCGACCGAGAACTGCGGCGCGGCCTCGGCGCCCTCTGTCCACCAGCGCCCGGCGACGATCCGGTTGTCCGATTGCGGCTCGGTGCCGTAACTGAGATTGAACTCACGGCTGGCGAGCCGCTCGGCACGCGGGTCGTCGTAGTCCGACGGCTCGACCGCACGCTCGCCAATCCGGGTCAGCCGGCCGCTGATCATCGGATGGAGTCTGGCCGTGGCGATCCCGGAGTCGTTCAGAAACGCCCGCAACGGCTCGACCTCGTGCGGCTGGATGTTGATGAGGAAGTAGTTGGGTGCGCCCTCGGGCAGGGTCTCGCGCCAGGATTCGAGCAGATCCACCCGCACCACCGCGAGCAGCAGCAGCGCCAGAATCCCGATGCCGAAGCCGGCGATCTGGAGCACGGCCGCGCCCGGACGCCGGGTCAGGGCCGCCAGCCCGAGCCGCCAGACCCCGCGCGCGCGCCCGGCGAGCCGTCCGGCCAGATGCACCAGCAGCCGCACGACGCCGATCAGGGCCAGCAGGGTCGCCAGCACCCCGCCCAGGAGCTTCAGCCCGAGTTCCAGATCCTGGGCCTGCCACAGGATCAGCAGCGCCAGCGCCAGCCCGGCCGCGCCAAGAGCGAGCGCCGCCGAGACGCGCGGCGTGCCCAGATCGCGCCGGATCGCGCGCAACGGCGGCACCCGCGCCAGTTGGATCAGCGGCGGCACGGCAAAGCCGAGCAGCGTGATCAGCCCCGTCGCCAGCCCGACCAGGACAGGGGCGGGCGAGGCCGGCGGCAGATCGGTCCCCAGCCAGTCGGCCAGTGCCGCCAGCAGCCCCGCCTGACCCAGCCAGCCGAGCAGACAGCCGATCAGACTGGCCGCCAGTCCGAACAGCACCAGACGCCCGATCAGCACCCGCATCAGCAGATGACGCGGCGCACCCAGACAGCGCATCACGGCCACGGCATCGGTCTGGCGCTCGACCAGACGCTGACTGGCGAGCGCGATCGCCGCGCCGGCCACCAGCAGCGTGACCAGGGTCGCCAGATGCAGGAAGCGCGAAGCGCGTTCCACCGCCGAGCCGAACTCGGGCCGCGCCTCCAGCGCGTCGGTCAGGGTGACATTGGCTGCGAGCCGGGTGCCGGCCCAGTCGCGATAGGCGTCGATCGCCGTGGCCGCGCCCGCGATCAGCAGCCGGTGGGTGACACGGCTCGCCGGGCCGATCAGCCCGGTCGCGTCGAGATCGGCGCGGTTCATCAGCACACGCGGGGCGATGTTGAAGAAGCTACGGCCCTGATCCGGCTCGTCGGTCAGGATGGCACCAAGGCGCAGACGCGCCTCGCCCACGCTCAGGCTGTCGCCGATCCGGAGATCCAGGAGCCGCAGGAGTCTGGATTCGACCCAGACCTCACCGACGGGCGGACCGGAGTCGACGGGACGATCGGGCGCGTCCGGCGCCTCGCTGATACGCAACTGGCCGCGCAGCGGATAGTCAGGGTCGACCGCTTTCATCAGCACCAGTTGCGGTCGCTCGCCCATGACGACGCTGCGGAATTCCAGCGTGCGCGCGGATCGGAGACCCCGTGCCTGGGCCTCGGCGCTGAAACGCACGTCGAGCGGCTGGGAGGATTCGAGCGCCAGATCGGCGGCGATCAGCTCGCTGCCCTGGCGCTCCAGGGTCGCCTCGACCCGATCGGTGAAGAAACCGACGGCTGTGATGGCCGCGACCGTCAGCACCAGCGCCGCCGACAGCAGATAGAGTTCGCCGCTGCGCCAGTCCTGGCGCAGCAGACGCAACGTCAGACGCCAGGCGTTCATGTCAGCGGCTCCAGCCGCCCGTCGTGCATTCGCAAGCGCCGGTCGCAGCGCTCGGCCAGACGCGGATCATGCGTGACCAGCACCAGGGCCGCGCCCGTGCCCGTCTCCTGGCGCAAGTCGAGCAACAGGTCGATGATGTGCTCGCCCGTGGTCTGATCCAGGTTGCCGGTCGGCTCGTCGGCGAAGAGCACGGCGGGGCGGGGCGCATAGGCGCGCGCAATGGCCACGCGCTGCTGCTCGCCGCCCGAGAGCTGGCGCGGATAGTGTCCGGCGCGTGCGCTCAGCCCCACGCGATCGAGCGCCTCGTCTGCGCGGCGCGCGGCGTCCGGGGTGCCGGTCAGCTCCAGCGGCAGCAGCACGTTCTCGCGCGCGGTGAGTGTGGGCAGGAGCTGGAAATTCTGGAACACGAAGCCGACCCGGCCGGCACGCAATTCGGCGCGTCCGTCCTCGTCGAGACGATCGACCCGGCGACCGCACAGCCACACCTCACCGTCGGTCGGGTCGTCGAGTCCGGCCAGGAGTCCGAGCAGGGTCGACTTGCCCGAGCCGGAGGCGCCGAGGATGGCGACCGCCTCGCCGGCGTGGATCTCCAGATTCAGTCCGGCGAGGATGGTCAAGCTGCCGGCCGGGCCGGTAACATGCTTCCCCAATCCAATGGCTTGCGAGACGGCCGAGGCCGCTTGATCCGACATGAGACATCGACTCCTGATTCTGATTGCGACGCTGTGTCTGCCGCTGGGAGCGGCATTGGCCGAGGCGCCCGTGGTGCTGGTGCTGGGCGACAGTCTGAGCGCCGGGTATGGCATCGACACCGAACGCGGTTGGGTGGCGCAGCTCGCCGCTCGCATCGAGCGTGCCGGTCTGCCGCATCGCGTGGTCAATGCCAGTGTGTCCGGCGAGACCACGGTCGGTGGGCTGACGCGCCTGCCGGCGCTGCTCGAACGCCATCGTCCGGCCGTGCTCGTCATCGAACTCGGTGCCAACGATGGACTGCGCGGCTGGGATTTCGCCGTGATGCGCGAGAATCTCACGCGGCTCGTCGTCCAGGGGCGTGAAGCGGGCGCGCGCGTATTGCTCATTGGGGTACGACTGCCGCCAAACTATGGTGCGTCCTACACGGACGGCTTTCAAGCCGTGTTTATGGAGGTCGCCGCCGAGCAGGGCGTGCCCCTGGTGCCGACCCTGCTCAAGGGCGTGGCCGAGGACTGGAGTCTGATGCAGGCGGATGGGCTTCACCCGACCGCCGAGGCGCAGGAGCGAATCCTCGACAATGTCTGGCCGACGCTGCAACCCGTGCTAGCGGACTGACGGTCGGCCATGTCAATGCGCCCCAGGCCGGCGCATGGTATCAAGGCCGGGTGCGATTCGAGCCTTCCGGTCGGATCGCGATCGAACTGGAATTCAACCTTTCTGGACTGGAGTCACTGACATCATGCAACGCGTCACTATCGTCGGTTCCGGTTTCGCCGCGCTGACGGCCGTTATCGAATTGCGCAAGCGTGCCCCTGAAATCGAGATCACGCTCGTCAGCCGCCGACCCGAGTTCGTCTACTATCCAGGGCTGATCTGGGTGCCCAGCGGTCTGCGCACGGGCGACGATCTGGTCATCGATCTGCGCCGGTTCTTCGAGCGCATGAAGGTCCGGCATCTGGCCGGCGAGGCGACCGGACTCAAGAACGGCGGTCGCCTGCTGGAGACCACGCACGGCTCGGTCGAGAACGATGGTCTGATCATCGCCAGCGGCGGGCGCTTCATCAAGAAGCTCCCCGGCATCGAGCACGCCATCGTGCCCTGCGAGGGCGTCGTGGCGGCGAAGGAGATCCGCGACCGGGTGCGTGCGATGGATGGCGGTCACATCGCCATGGGCTTCGCCGGCAATCCCAACGAACCCAGCTCGATGCGCGGCGGTCCGGTCTTCGAGTTCCTGTTCGGTATGGACAATCAGCTCAAGCGCGAAGGGCGGCGCGACAAGTTCACTCTGCATTTCTTCACGCCTGCCGAGCGTCCCGGCAACCGGCTCGGACCCAAGGCGGTCGATGGTCTGCTCGCCGAGATGGCGCGTCGCGGCATCCGGACCCATCTGGGCCACAAGCTCAAGGGCTTCAGCGACAGCCAGGTCACGACCGAGGCCGAGACCTTCGACGCCGATCTGATCCTCTTCATGCCGGGTCTGACGGGCAACGCCTGGTTCGACGACACGGATCTGCCGCGCTCGCCGGGCGGCCTGCTCCAGGCCGATGCCCACTGCCGGGTGCCGGGCTTCGAGCGGGTCTATGTCGCGGGCGACTCGGGCAGTTTCCCCGGTCCCGACTGGATGCCCAAGCAGGGTCACATGGCCGATCTTCAGGCGCGGGCGGCGGTGCGCAATCTGCTCGCCGAGTTCGCCGGTCGGGAGCCGAAGGAGACCTTCCGCGTCGAGTTGCTCTGTATCGTCGACACCAACGACAGCGGCATGCTGGTCGCGCGCACCGAGAAGTTCAACCTGGTCCTGCCCTCGATGCGGCTGTTCCACTGGCTCAAGCGGTTTTTCGAGTGGCTGTATCTGCGCCGCTATCGCTAATCGAATCAATGGGTTGATCGCTATTTCGCAGTAAAATAGTGCGATATTTCCACGGACTAAAAGCGGTATTCGTTGAAGTCGCTGGAAAGGCGACTATCTTGGTCACCGTAGGCGGATGGATGGAGCGACATAGCGCAGGAGTCGAAGTCGAGCCATTCCACGCCTCTTTCGATCAAACATCGATTCAAAGGTGACCAAGATGAGCGAAGAAGCACTGCGCACTCAAGACCGTCGGGCCTTCTGGTATATCGTCGCCATTTGCCTGCTGCCCCTGGTGCCCTACGCGATTCGGGGCTGAGGCGTCGAATCATCCTGCAATCGATCAACCATTTGACTCACAAGGTGACCAAGATGAGCGAAGAAGCACTGCGCACTCAAGACCGTCGGGCCTTCTGGTACATCGTCGCCATTTGCCTGCTGCCCCTGGTGCCCTACGCGATTCGCGGCTGATGTCTGCGAGTCGTCATTGATCCGACACTGAGAACGAACGACGGGGCCTGATGGCCCCGTCGTCGTGTCAGCTTTCTTCTCGCGGTTAAGGCAGCGGATCCAGCTCAGCGCCTTCCTTCTTGACCGGCAGCAGGTCGTCGCGGCTCAGGCCGAGCCAGACCACGATCGCCGTGGCGACATAGATGGTCGAGTAGGTGCCGACCAGGATACCGATGATGAGCGCCAGCGCGAAGCCGTTGATGGTCTCGCCGCCCAGGAAGTAGAGCGCCACCAGCACCAGCAGCGTGGTGCCCGAGGTGACGATGGTGCGCGAGAGCGTCTCGTTGATCGAGTTGTTGATGATGCCGATCACCGTGCCCTTGCGCATCCGGCGGAAGTTCTCGCGCACCCGGTCGAAGATGACGATGGTGTCGTTGAGCGAGTAGCCGATCACCGCGAGCACCGCCGCGAGCACCGTCAGATCGAAGGGGATCTGCAACAGCGAGAAGACGCCGACGGTGAAGAGCACGTCATGGATGAGCGCCACCACGGCGCCGACCGCGAAGCGCCATTCGAAACGCAGCGCGACATAGATCAGGATGCCGATCAGCGAGAACAGCACGGCCAGTCCGCCCTGTTCGCGCAGTTCCTCGCCGACCTGGGGACCGACGAACTCGACTCGGCGCAGTTCGACCTGACCCTCGGCGGCGCGGCTCAGCGCGGCGAAGACGCGATCGCTGAGCTGGGCGCTCGCCTCCTCCTCACCGTCCTGCGGCGCCAGCCGGATCAGGATGTCGGTCCGCGAGCCGAAATACTGGATGGTCGCGCTACCCAGTCCTTCGGTCTCCAGGGCGGTGCGCACGTCGCTCAGCTCGGTCGGCTGGGCATAGCCCAGTTCGATCACCGTACCGCCGGTGAAATCCAGCCCGAAGTCGAAGCCGCGAAAGACGATCGACAGCAGACAGACGATCAGGACCGCGCCCGAGAGCCAGGCCGCCGCCTTGCGCTGGCGCATGAAGTCGATGTTGAGTTCGTTGATGGTGCGTTTTTGAGTCATGGCGCGCGCTCCCTCAGATGGCCAGCTTGTTCAGTCGCCGACCGCCGTAGATCAGATTGATCAGGGCGCGCGAGCCGAGGATGGCGGTGAACATGGAGGTGACGATACCGATGAACAGCGTCACCGCGAAACCCTTGACCGGTCCGGTACCGAAGCTGAACAGCACCACGGCGGCGATCAGCGTGGTCACGTTGGCGTCGACGATGGTCGAGAACGCCTTGTCATAGCCGGCATGGATGCTGGCCTGGGGCGAGTTGCCGTTGCGGATCTCTTCGCGGATGCGCTCGTAGATGAGCACGTTGGCATCCACGGCCATGCCGATGGTGAGCACGATACCGGCGATGCCGGGCAGGGTGAGGGTCGCTTGCAGCATCGAGAGCACGGCGATGGTCAGCACCAGATTGACCACCAGGGCCAGATTCGCGACCAGACCGAACACCCGGTAGTAGACGGCCATGAACAGCAGGACCAGTCCCAGGCCGAGCATGACCGATTCCAGACCCTGATCGATGTTGTCCTGACCCAGACTGGGGCCGATGGTGCGTTCCTCGACGATCTCGATCGGGGCGGCGAGCGCGCCGGAGCGCAGCAGGAGCGCCGTGTCGTGGGCCTCGTTGCTGCTGTCGAGTCCGGTGGTCTGGAAGCGCCGTCCGAACGGCTCGCGGATGGTCGCGACACTGATGACTTCCTCGACCTTGCGCGTGGTCTTGACCGGCTCGCCGTCGACCATCTGCGTCGTGGTGCGGTTCTCGATGAAGACCACGGCCATCGGCTTGCCGACGTTCTCGGTGGTCACGTCGCGCATGCGCCGCGCGCCCTGGCCGTCGAGATTGACGAACACCGCCGGGCTGCCGCTCTGGCTGTCGAAACCGGCCGAGGCGTCGGTGATCTGGTCGCCGGTGACGATCACCCGGCGCTTGAGCAGGATCGGGGTGCCGTTGCGTTCGTAGTAGAGCTTGCTGCCCACGGGCGGGCGTCCGGCGACGGCGTCGGCGACACTGCCCTCGGTGTCGACCAGACGGTATTCGAGCGTGGCGGTGGCGCCGAGGATATCCTTCAGCCGGCCCGGGTCCTGTGCGCCCGGCAGCTCGACGACGATGCGCCGATCGCCCTGACGGGCGATGCTCGGCTCGGCCACGCCGAGCGCGTTGACGCGGTTGCGCAGGGTGGTGATGTTCTGCTGGAGCGCGAAGTCCTTGATCTTCTGCTGCTCGGTCTCGGGCAGGCCGGCGCGCAGCACGAAGGCGCCGGACTCTTCGCTCGGCTGGAAGTCGAGTTCGCGGAACTCGCGCTTGAGCTTCTTTTCGCCGGCTTCGCGGGAGGCGGCATCCTCGAAGCGGATCAGGATGTTGGTGCCGTCGCGGGTCAGGGTCAGATAGCGGATTTTGTCCTCGCGCAGCAGGGTGCGCAGATCGCCGCTGTAGCGCTCGACGGCCTGTTCGATCGCGGCCTCCATGTCGACGTCGATGACGACGTGGATACCGCCGCGCAGATCCAGACCGAGCGACATCTGATTGAGACCCAGCCAGCGCATCCAGCCGGGCAGGTCGGCCGACTGGGTGAGCGCGGTGCGGTAGCGTTCGGACAGGGTGCGCTCGATGGCCTCCTGACCGCGCAACTGTTCGCCGGGCGTGTCGAAACGGGCGAGCAGCTTGCCGCCTTCCAGGGACTCGATGCCCTTGAGCGGCACCTTGGCGTTCTCGAGCGCGGCCTTGATCTCGCCGGAACTGGCCGCGCCGATCTCATGACCGCGCGCGGCCGTGATCTCGATCGATGGGTCCTGGGAATAGAGGTTCGGCCAGGCCAGCAGCAGGCCGACCAGGATGACGCCCAGGATGAGTAGATTCTTCCACAAGGGGTATCGGTTCATTGGGACTCCAACATTGGAGGATGGCGGTTCGCCGTGCGTGCTGGCGGGAGGCGTCTGGAGGGATCGCCGGACGGCGATCCGCTCCGGATCAGGAAGGCGGGATCAGAGTTCCTGCAGCGTGCCCTTCGGCAGCACGGATTCCACGGCGGAGCGACGGATCTTGACCTTCATGCCGTCGGCGACCTCGACCAGGGCGAAGTTCTCGCCGAGATCGGCGATGCGTCCGGCCATGCCGCCCATGGTGATGATCTCGTCACCCTTGGCCAGGGCCTCGATCATCTTGCGATGTTCTTTCTGGCGCTTGGCCTGCGGACGGATCAGCAGAAAGTAGAAGACGACCGCAAACAGCACCAGCGGCAGCAGGGCCATGAAGGGATCGCCGGCTGCCGGCGCGACGGCCTCGCCCTGGGCCAGGGCGTCGGAGATGAGAAAGCTCATGGATCGGTTCCTTGGTTCAAGTGTCAGGTGGATCGCGCGACCAGCGGCGATTCACATTGGGCGCCAAGGGGCGCAAACGGGCCGTCGCGTTCGGGTCGAGGGACG